>NZ_JBIJDC010000014.1:0-63745 GCF_044344315.1 Zoogloea sp.
AGGCGAAGTCAAGGACGTACTGCTGCTCGACGTGTCCCCCCTGTCCCTGGGCATCGAGACCCTGGGCGGCGTGATGACCAAGCTGATCCAGAAGAACACCACGATCCCGACCAAGGCTTCGCAGGTCTTCTCCACCGCCGACGACAACCAGAACGCAGTCACCATCCACGTGCTGCAGGGTGAGCGCGAAATGGCCTCCGGCAACAAGAGCCTGGGCCAGTTCAACCTGTCCGATATCCCGCCGGCTCCGCGCGGCATGCCGCAAATCGAAGTCACTTTCGACATCGACGCCAACGGCATCCTGCATGTGTCCGCCAAGGACAAGGCCACCGGCAAGGAAAACAAGATCACCATCAAGGCCAACTCCGGCTTGTCTGATGACGAGATCCAGCGCATGGTGCGCGACGCCGAGGCCCACGCCGAGGAGGACAAGAAGGCACACGAACTGGTTGATGCCCGCAACCAGCTCGATACTCTGGTGCACTCCGTGAAGAAGGCCCTGGCCGAGCACGGTGACAAGATCGGCGACGACAAGGCCAAGATCGAAGCGGCCATCGCCGAAGCCGAGGAAGCCATCAAGTCCGGCGACAAGGCAGCCATCGACGCCAAGAGCGAAGCCCTCGGCACCATCAGCCAGAAGCTCGGTGAGCACATCTACGCTCAGGCCCAGGCAGAAGCTGCCGGAGGCGCAGCTGGTGGCGCTGGAGCATCGGCCAGTGGCGCCAAGGCCAATGACCCGGACGTGGTGGACGCCGAATTCACCGAGGTGAAGGACAAGAAGTAAGCCCGTCTGGCTGAACAACTGATCAGCCGACCCGACAGATCCGGCCGAGCCCCTGCCGGTGCGCCTTGCACCGCTCGGCTCGGCCTTTACGCAATATAGCCAGAGCACCCAAACATGGCGAAACGGGATTTATACGAGATCCTCGGCGTCAATCGTGACGCCTCCGAGGACGAACTGAAAAAGGCCTACCGCAAGCTGGCCATGAAGCACCATCCGGACCGCAATCCGGACAACAAGGACGCTGAAGACAAGTTCAAGGAGGCCAAAGAGGCCTACGAGATCCTGACCGACGCCAACAAGCGCGCCGCCTACGACCGCTACGGCCATGCCGGCGTCGACCAATCCGTGGGCGGCGGAGGCGGTGGTGGCCAGGGCTTTGACGGCTTCGCTGACGCCTTCGGTGACATCTTCGGCGACATCTTTGGTGGCGGCGGTGGTGGCGGGCGTGGTCGCTCCAACGTCTACCGCGGAGCCGACCTGCGCTACAACCTCGAGATCACGCTTGAAGAGGCCGCACGGGGTGCCGAGAAGACCATCCGCATCCCGGCCCTGGAAGAGTGCGACACCTGTCACGGCAGCGGCGCCAAACCCGGCACTCAACCCAAGACCTGCCCCACCTGCGGTGGTGCGGGCCAGGTTCGCATCCAGCAAGGCTTCTTCTCCATCCAGCAAACCTGCCCCAAGTGTCACGGCAGTGGCCGCATCATCCCCGAGCCCTGCACATCCTGCGGTGGTGCGGGTCGAGTCAAACGCCAGAAGACTCTGGAGGTGAAAATTCCGGCGGGCATCGATGACGGCATGCGTCTGCGTCACGGTGGCCATGGCGAACCCGGCGTCAATGGCGGGCCGGCCGGCGATCTCTACGTGGAGATCCACATCAAGCAGCACCCGGTGTTCCAGCGCGATGGTGACGACCTGCATTGCGAGATGCCGATCAGCTTCACCACGGCTGCACTGGGTGGCGAGATCGAGATTCCCACCCTCGACGGTGCGGCTAACATCCGCATTCCTGCGGAGACCCAAAGTGCCAAGGTGTTCCGTCTGCGCGGCAAGGGGATTCGCAACGTGCGCAACCATGCCCCGGGCGACCTGATGGTCCACGTGATCGTCGAAACGCCGGTCAAGCTGACCGAACGCCAGAAGGAATTGCTGCGGGAGTTCGACGAGATCGCCTCAAGCAATGCAGAGCGCCACAATCCGAAAGCCAAATCCTGGATGGATAAAGTGAAGGATTTCTTCAGCGCCTAAAGCACCCCGCATTGCTGCACTGCGACACAAAAAACACTGGCCGCCGCTCCTGGAGCAGCGGCCAGTGTCTTTTACGAAACACTTTCCTTTTTAACCTATACTCGGCTCCGCCAGCATTTCCATCACATTGAGCCACACCCATCATGCTTATCCATTCCATCAAGTCGCTGATCGCCACCGTGAGCACCGGTCTGATGTTCGCCGCCGGCGGAGCAGCACACGCTGCCGATCCGGGTATCAGCGAGGGCACTATCACTCTGGGCATGTCCGCGCCCTTTTCGGGCCCCAACGGCGCCTATGGCAAGGAAATGAAAGAGGGCGCGATGGCGTACTTTGCGCAGCTGAATGCAGCGGGTGGCATCCACGGCAGAAAGGTGGAGCTCCTTGCCCTGGATGATGGTTATGAAACTGAAAAGACGGTTGCCAACACCCGCAAGCTGATCAATGAGCAGAAAATCTTTGCCTTGATGGCTTACTACGGTTCCTCACCCACTACGGAGGCCATGAAGGTCTTCTCCGAAGCACGGGTTCCGCTTATTGGCACCATCAGCGGCGCCGGCAGTCTGCGCACGCCCGTCAATCGCTACATGTTTCACCTGCGCGCCAGCTACGCCGACGAAACTGAAGCCATTGTCAATCACCTTGTCGGGCTCGGCATCACCCAGATCGCGGTGTTCTACCAAAATGATGGCTTCGGCAAATCCGGACTGGATGGCGTGGTCGCAACCCTGGCCCGCCACAAGCTAAAGCCCGTTGCCGTTGGTTCGGTCGAGCGTAATTCTCTTGATGTTGCCACCGCCGTCACACAGATCGCCAAGGGCACCCCCCAAGCAGTGATCATGGCGACGCTTTACAAGCCAACCGCAGAGTTCGTCCGCCAAATGCGCAAGGCTGGCCAGATGCCCCAGTTCTCCACCTTGTCGCCCATTGGTGCCGATCTGCTCGTCGCCGAGATGGGCGCCAAGGAAGCCCATGGAATCGGCATCTCCCAAGTCATGCCCTACCCGTGGAACGACACCACCCCGGTGGTGAAGGAATATCACAAGGCCGTTCAAGCCTATGCCAAACATGGCAACTACAGCTATTACGGCATCGAAGGCTTCCTCAATGCCAAGCTGATGGCAGAGGCGCTGAAGAAAGTGGGAAAGGACCCCACCCGTGAGAAGCTTGTCAGCACCCTGGAAAGCGGCACTTTCGACCTCGGCGGATACCGAATCGGCTACTCCCCCACCAGCCATAACGGATCACGCTTCGTCGATCTGACCGTGCTGGGCAGGGACGGACGCGTCCTGCGCTGACACAGCCAGAACTCTGAAATGAATCAGGCCACCTTCCGTGGCCTGATTCATTTCCACTACTTCAACAGCAATCAGGCACGGCGCCAGATCGTCCCTTGAGCGGTATCTTCAAGGGCAATTCCCTCGGCCAGCAATTCAGCGCGAATCCGGTCGGCCTCAGCAAAGTTCCGCGCTTTTTTGGCGGCAATCCGCGCCTCAATCCGGGCTTCGATGGATGCCGCATCATCGCCGGAACTGTCAGCGCCTCCCTGCAGGAAGGCCGTGGGATCCTGCTCAAGAAGGCCCAGCACCTTGCCCAGCGCCTTGAGCAGACCCGCCACCTCGGCGGACTGGCTCCGGTTTGCCTCGGCGGCAAGATCGAAGAGGACAGACAGCGCCTCTGCGGTATTGAAATCATCGTCCATGGCCAGCTTGAAACGAGCAGCCATGGGTGCGGACCAATCCACTGCGGGCAGCTCCACCGGCGGCACGTTGCGCAGCGCGGTGTAAAGACGAGAGAGCGCATTGCGCGCATCCACAAGGTGGGCGTCGGAATAATTGAGCGGGCTTCTGTAATGGGCGCGCAGGATGAAGAAACGCACCACCTCCGGCGCGTACTCCTTGAGTACATCACGAATGGTGAAGAAGTTGCCCAGACTCTTGGACATCTTTTCGTCGTCCACCCGGACGAACCCGTTGTGCATCCAGTAATTCACGAAAGAGCACTGGTGCGCCCCCTCGCTCTGGGCAATCTCGTTCTCATGGTGAGGAAACTGCAGGTCGGCACCACCACCATGAATGTCAAATTGCGCGCCAAGCAACTCGGAACTCATCGCCGAGCACTCGATGTGCCAACCGGGCCGGCCAGTCCCCCACGGGGAGTTCCATTTGACCTCATCGGGCTCATCTGCGCGGGCATGCTTCCACAGCACGAAATCCAGGGGATCGTGCTTGCCACCGGCCACCTCGACGCGCTCCCCCGCCCGCAACTCGTCGAGAGACTTGCCGGACAGCTTGCCGTAACCTTCAAACTTGCGCACCGCAAAGCAGACATCCTCGTTGTCCGCCTTGTAAGCAAGGCCATGCCCGACGAGTTCGCCGATCAGCTTCTGCATCGGCTCAACGTACTCGGTCGCCCGAGGCTCGTGATCAGGGCGCTGCACCCCAAGCGCGTCCGCATCTTCATGCATCGCAGCAATGAACCGGTCGGTCAGCGCACGAATGCTCTCGCCGTTCTCACCGGCGCGCTTGATGATCTTGTCGTCGATATCAGTGATATTGCGCACATAGGTGACCGTGTAGTCACTCGACCGCAGCCAGCGCACCACCATGTCGAACACCACCATCACCCGCGCATGCCCCAGATGGCAGTAGTCGTAGACCGTCATCCCGCAGACATACATGCGGACCTTACCGGGCTCAATGGGAGTGAACTGCTCTTTCTTGCGGGAAAGGGAGTTATGAATTTTCAACATGAGAGAGACCGCACTGAAACCGTAGGATTAAGGATGTGACCGTATGGCTGCGTGAGCAGATAATCCATAACAGGCCTGCAGAGCCATTCACTGGGCCCTGCATGGAAGAAACCGGGAGGCGCTCATGGTAGGCAGCGGAGCTTCTTGATAAAATGCGCAGCTGGTAATCAACCTGAAAACAACAGCCCCCGCGTGCCCGCGCGCGCCGGCGAATCATATCACATGTCAAAACGAGCCCTGGCCGCCACCCTGCTTCTCGCAAGTCTGATCTGCAGCCCTGTCCGGGCCGACCCCATCCAGGATCTGCAAGCCCTGGTCAAACAGGGACAATTCTCCCAGGCCCTTGAACGCGCAGACAGCATTCTCGCCTCCAAGCCGCGGGACGCTCAGGTCCGTTTTCTCAAGGGAGTTGTACTGTCCGAACTCAACCGCGGTGCCGAGGCCATCGTAGTGTTCCAGACGTTGACCGAGGACTACCCCGAACTCCCCGAGCCTTACAACAATCTGGCTGTGCTGTACGCTCAACAGCGCCAGTACGACAAAGCACGCAACGCCCTCGAGATGGCCATTCGCACCCATCCGAGCTATGCAACGGCCCATGAGAACCTGGGCGACATCTACGCCCGTCTGGCGAGCCAGGCTTATGACAAGGCCCTTGCGCTCGACTCCTCCAATGTCGCGGCCCAGAACAAGCTTGCCCTGATCCGGGAGATGATCAGCGTTGCCGGCAGCAAGTCCGGACGTCCGGCAGCACCGGCAGTCGCTGCGGCGCCGGCGCCCAGGCCCATGACGCCCCCCGTGGCAGTGGCACCGACTCCAGCCAAGCCTGCGCCAGCCGCGATGGCCCCTACCCCCGCGGTCATCGCCTCGGCCAAGCCAGCCGCGACCCCTGCCCCTGTTACGCCTGCGCCGACACCCGCCCCTGTCGTCAAGGAAGAGCCCAAGCCCGTCGCCAAGCGACCAGAGCCCAAGGACGAAACCCCACCCCAGGCAGCCGCCATTTCCAAGGCCATACAGAACTGGGCAGGCGCCTGGGCGCGCAAGGACGTCAAGTCCTACCTGGGCCACTACGCACGCGACTTCGATCCACCCAAGGGGCTGAACCGCAAGGCCTGGGAAGAAGAACGCACCCAGCGCCTCACCAAGCCGGGCACCATCGAAGTTGACCTGGAGAACGTCAAGGTCGTATCCGTCAATGGCGATCGCGCCACCGTCAAACTTCGTCAGCACTATCGCTCCGCGAACCTGTCCACCTCCTCCAACAAGACACTCAATCTCATCAATCAGGACGGCAAGTGGGTCATCCAGCAGGAGCGGGTCGGCGGTTGATGCACCGTTTGTGGGTCACCTTGTGCTCAGGGCTGGCTCTCGCCTTTGTTTGTATCCCTCTCGTAGCCTCTGGCTCGGGAGGCACCGGCGCGACTGCCGCCGATGCAGACGGGGCCCTGGGCGAGGTAATTCGTGCCATCGAGCAGCGCAAGACCGACGAAGCCCTCAAGAAAGTGGACGCGCTGCTGGTGCGCCACCCCAATTTTCGCCTAGCGCACCTGATCCGGGGCGATCTCCTCCTGGCCCGTACGCGCCCCCTGAGCACCTTCGGCAATTCGCCGGATGCCCCTGCCGAGAAACTCGCCGACCTGCGTGAAGAAGCCGTTGCGCGCCTCAAGGCCTACCGCAACCGCCCGCCCAGTAATTACGTCCCCCGCTACCTGCTGCAGATGGAGCCCGATCAGAAGTTCGCGATCGTGGTGGACACCCAGCGCTCCCGGCTTTACATCTACCAGAACGACAGTGGGCGCCCGCGCTTTGTGGCGGACTACTACATCGCCCATGGCAAGCTCGGTGCAGAGAAGACACGCGAAGGCGACAAACGCACGCCGGTCGGTGTTTACCATGTCACCGCCAACCTGCCGCGCCAGAAGCTTTCCGACTTCTACGGCAGCGGAGCCTTTCCGATCAATTACCCCAACGAGTGGGATCGACAGCAGGGGCGCAACGGGCACGGAATCTGGCTGCACGGCACCCCGAGCGACACGTACTCTCGACCACCCCGCGCCTCGGATGGCTGCGTAGTGCTGACCAATCAGGATCTGGATGCCCTTTCCGGCTACCTGCAAGTCGGCCTGACGCCGGTCATCATCAGCAACACCATCGAATGGCTAAGCCTTGACGACTGGGCCAGCGAGCGCAGCGCCCTGAACCGTGAGATCGAGGCCTGGCGCAAGGACTGGGAAAGCCGCGACGTTGATCGCTACCTTGCCCATTATTCCCGGTCATTCCGCAACAACGAAGGCGATTTCGCTCAGTGGTCCCAACAAAAGCGTCTGGTAGCGAAAAGCAAGAGCTGGGTCAAGGTGGACCTGAGCAAGCTCAGCGTCTTCCGTAATCCAGGGAAGGAAGACATGATAGTCGTCACCTTCGAACAGGATTACCGCAGCAACAACCTCTCCAACGTCCTGAAGAAACGCCAGTACTGGATCAAGGAAGGCGGACGCTGGAAGATCATTTATGAAGGCTTCGCCTGACCGCGAAGCGCATAGCACAGACCTCACACAGGACACCCATGAAAAAAATCCTCATCGCCGTTGCCTTGGCCGGCAACGCCCTCCTCGCCGCTGCTGCCAATCCCTTGGTCGAGCTCAAAACCAGTGCCGGCAATGTCGTGCTCGAGCTCTACCCGGAGAAAGCGCCCAAGACTGTCGCCAACTTTCTTGAATACGTGAAGAGCGGCCATTACAACGGCCTGATCTTCCATCGAGTGATCAACGGCTTCATGATCCAGGGCGGAGGCATGAACAGCGCCATGGAAGAGAAGGCGACCCGCGCCCCCGTCGAAAACGAAGGCAAGAACGGCCTCAAGAATGACGCGGGCAGCATTGCCATGGCCCGTACCCAGAACCCGCACTCCGCCACTGCCCAGTTCTTCATCAACCTTGAAGACAACCGGTCCCTCAACTACCCGTCCCCGGACGGCTGGGGCTATACCGTTTTTGGCAAGGTGACGGAAGGTATGGACGTAGTCCGCAAGATCGGCAAGGAACAGACAACCACCCGCGGTTTCCATCGGGACGTGCCGGCCACCCCGATCCTTATTGAATCGGCCCGCCAGCTGCCCGAAAAAGCTGCCAAGTAACGACCCCTCTTTCCAACAGGAGCACCCCATGGCTGTCAAACTCACCACCAACCACGGCGACATCGTTCTCGAACTGGACGCCGAAAAAGCCCCCGAGACGGTCAAGAACTTCCTGGCCTACGTCGAAGCCGGCCACTACAACAACACCGTCTTCCATCGCGTGATCAACGGCTTCATGATCCAGGGTGGCGGTTTCGAGCCCGGCATGAAGCAGAAGCCCTGCGGTGAACCCATCCAGAACGAGGCCAACAATGGCCTCAAGAACGATGTAGGCACCATTGCCATGGCCCGCACCAACGCCCCCCACTCGGCCACCGCCCAGTTCTTCATCAACATCGCCGACAACGACTTCCTCAACCACCGCTCCCCCGACATGCAGGGCTGGGGCTACTGCGTGTTCGGCAAGGTCAGCGAAGGCATGGACGTGGTCGAAAAGATCAAGGGCGTCAAGACCGGCACCAGCGGCTTCCATCAGGATGTTCCCAAGGAAGACGTGATCATCCAGAGCGCGGAAATCATCTAAGCAGATTCACAAAGGGGCGATCGGCGCATGCAAGCTCATTTCATTTCCGACCTGCATCTTACGGTCGACCGCCCCGCGCTGACTGCGGTCTTCGAGCGCTACCTCGCAGGCCGGGCCAGGGATGCCGACGTGCTCTACATCCTGGGTGATCTTTACGAATACTGGGCAGGGGACGACGATCATGACGATCCCCTGAACAGTGCTCTGGCAGCGCAACTGGCCAGGCTGGCCGACGGCGGCACCCGGATCCACTTCATGCCGGGCAACCGGGACTTCCTGATCGGCGCGGACTTCGCGCATCGGGCTCACCTGGAGATCCTACCCGAACCATCCCTGATCCACCTGGGCACGCAGGCAGTGCTGCTGTGTCATGGTGACAGCCTGTGCACGGACGATGTGGCTTACCAGGCGTTTCGTGGGCAGGTGCGCACACAGGCCTACCAGGCCCAATTTCTCAGCCAACCCCTGGCCGCCCGCAAGCAGTTCATCGCCGGCATACGCCAGAAGAGCGAAGCCGCCAAGGCAGTCAAGAGCGCCGAAATCATGGATGCCAACGAAGAGGCCATCGTTGCCCTGCTCCGCGGGCACGGGTATCCGGCCCTGGTTCATGGCCACACTCATCGGCCGGCCCAGCATCACGTAAGCGTGGATGGCCACACCTGCGAACGCTGGGTACTGGCCGACTGGCGGGAAAATGAAGGAAAGGCGAGCGGAGAAGTGCTCGTGTGGGCTGACGGGATGTTCTCCCGTCAATCCCTCGAATGAAGCCAATCAGGCGATAAGTGCCAGACCACGGGCCAGATCGGCCTTGAGGTCATCAACAGACTCCAGCCCCACCGCAATACGCAGCAGACTCTCCCGAATCCCGGAGGCCTCACGCGCTTCAGGCGAGATGCGGCCGTGGGTCGTCGATGCCGGATGGGTCAAGGTTGTCTTGGTATCCCCAAGATTGGCGGTGATCGACACGATGCGCGTCGCGTCCACTACCTTCCAGGCCTCTTCCCGCCCGCCGTTCACCTCGAAGCTGACGATCGCGCCGCCGCTGCTCTGCTGCCGGCAGGCCAGTTCATACTGGGGATGGGACGGCAAACCCGGGTAATGCACCCGGGCCACCTGCGGCTGGGCTTCAAGCCAGCTAGCCAGCTCATGGGCTGCGGCAGACTGCGCCGTCATGCGGATACGCAAGGTTTCAAGCCCCTTGAGAATTACCCACGCATTGAACGGAGAAATGCATGGCCCAGCGGTACGCAGGAACTTGAACACCTCATCCACCAGGGCCTTGCTGCCACATACCGCACCACCCAGCACCCGCCCCTGACCATCCAGGTACTTGGTAGCCGAGTGGATCACCAGATCAGCCCCCAGCTTGAGGGGCTGCTGCAGGGCCGGCGAGCAGAAGCAGTTGTCGACCGCCAGCAACACGCCCGCCTCATGGGCAATGGCGGCCACTGCCGGAATATCCACCAACTCAGTGAGCGGATTGGACGGAGACTCGACAAAGAACAAACGCGTTTTCGGCGTCACCGCAGCGCGGTAGGCATCCAGGTCGGTGGCCGGCACGAAGGTGGTTTCAATACCGAAGCGCGACAGAATGTTGCCAAAGAGCTGCTGCGTGGCACCGAACAGGCCACGGGACGCCACGATGTGATCACCGGCACTGAGCAAGGCCATCACGGTGGACATGATCGCCGCCATCCCGGATGCCGTCGCCACGCAGGCCTCGGCCCCTTCCAGGGCCGCCAGGCGCTGCTGCATCGCAGTCACGGTCGGATTGGTGAAGCGGGCGTAAACGTTCCCCTCTTCCTCCCCGGAGAAACGCGCGGCCGCCTGGGCTGCGCTATCGAAGACGAAGCTGGAAGTGAGATACAGGGCTTCGGAATGCTCGTTGAACTGACTGCGCTCGATCCCTGAGCGCACTGCGAGCGTATCGAGGTCCAGCCCTTCAGTTGAATGCTGGCTCAACTTTCGCTCCGGGACACAAGATTGAGGTCCATCTGACCGCCGCCGTCCTCATTGACCGAACTTCCCGCGGCATCATTACGCTGGGTCTCAACGCCAGTGAGATACTCTTGGGTCACATCGCCAGTCACATAGAAGCCGTCGAAACACGAGGTTTCGAAGACCGAGATGGCCGGATTGATTGCCTGAACTGCCAGCTTCAGATCATCGAGATCCTGATAGATCAGGGCATCGGCACCGATTTCGGCACAGATCTCTTCCTCAGTGCGGTCGCTCGCAATCAGTTCGCCCTTGGTCGGCATGTCGATACCGTACACGTTGGCGTAACGCACGGGGGGCGCCGCGGAGGCCATGAAGACCTTGCTCGCACCCGCATCCCGGGCCATCTGGACGATCTCGCGACTGGTCGTGCCCCGCACGATGGAATCGTCCACCAACAGAACATTCTTGCCCTTGAACTCCTGATGGATCGTGTTCAGCTTCTGGCGCACTGATTTCCGCCGGATCGCCTGGCCCGGCATGATGAAAGTACGGCCGATGTAGCGGTTCTTTACGAAGCCCTCGCGATACGGAACGTTCAACTGGTGAGCCATCTCCATGGCCGACGGGCGGCTGGAATCGGGGATGGGAATGACCACGTCCACCTTCAGGTGCGGCATCGTGGAGCGCAGCTTGCGGGCCAGAAACTCCCCCATCTTGATGCGTGCGTCGTATACCGAGATGCCGTCGATCAACGAATCAGGGCGGGCAAGATAAACGAACTCGAACATGCAAGGCGCGTGGACCGTATGGCCTGCACACTGGCGGCTGTGGAAACGACCTTCCGTATCGATGAGGATCGCCTCACCCGGCGCCACGTCGCGGACCAGCTTGAAGCCCATCACATCGAGGGCCACGCTCTCCGAGGCCACCAGCCATTCGGTGCCCTTGGGCGTATCGTTGCGTCCGATGACCAGAGGACGGATCCCATAGGGGTCGCGGAAGGCCAGCAGACCGGTACCGGAGATCATGGCCACCGTGGCGTAAGCACCGCGGCAACGGCGATGGACACCTGCAACTGCCGTGAAAACGGTCTCCTCGTCCAGACGGAAACTCTTCGCCGCGGCCTGCAGTTCGTGGGCAAGCACGTTCAGCAGCACTTCCGAATCGGAATTGGTGTTGATGTGACGCAGGTCGGAAAGAAACATCTCCCGCTTGAGCTCTTCGGAATTGGTGAGATTGCCGTTGTGGGCCAACATCAATCCGAAGGGCGAATTCACATAGAAGGGTTGCGCCTCGGCGGCAGCCGATGCCGAACCGGCGGTCGGGTAACGAACATGCGCAATACCCCAGTTGCCCGGCAGGTCGCGCATGTTACGGGTGCGGAATACATCACGAACAAGGCCTGAAGCCTTGTGCATGTGAAATTTTCCACCTTCCGCAGTGGCAATGCCAGCCGCATCCTGCCCCCGGTGCTGAAGCACCTGCAGACCGTCATAAAGAAGCTGATTGACGGGTGTCGTCGCTACTACGCCCAGAATCCCACACATTTCAAACCACCTATCGGTATCTAAGTCTATTTGCCAGAAGCTCGGGGAGCCACGGTCTGGAAGCCATCACGGCGGTTTCGAGCGGGGCCGACAACTGGGCCGCCTGCCACCACGCCTCCTTGGCAAAGCCGCCGACGCCGACGAGCAAGGCCACTGCAAAAATGATCACACCCCCACGCAACAGGCCAAAACAAGCCCCCAGGAAGCGGTCCGCAACACCCAGGCCAGCCGCGCGAATCAGTTCGCTCAACAGCCAGCGCACAAGCGCAACCACGATCAAGATGCTGACGAACACCAGCAGAAAAGCGGCGACGCCCTGGAGCAAAGGCTCCGAGACCCAGTTGGCCATGTACGGCTGAACGTCCGCCACGAAAGTCCTGGCCATCACGAAAGCCAGTATCCAGGCCCCCAGCGCCACGATCTCGGAAAGCAGGCCGCGCCAGAAACCCAGCGCAGCCGACAGCCCCAGCAGGCCCAAAAGGGCGTAATCAAGTCCGTTCAAGAGTCAGGCTTCAGGGTTTCGCCGCCACGGAGGCAGGAACGCCGAGGACCTTGCTGATCCGTGCAGCGGCCTTGTCGGCAGCAGCCTTGTTCGGAAAAGGACCGGCCCGAACACGCACCTTATCCCCGAGGACCTCCGTGTAGGAAGAATAGCCCTCAGCCTTAAGCTTGGCACGGAGTATGGAAACATTGCCCGCCTCACGGTAAGCGCCAAGCGAGACCACATGGGGGCTCTCCGGGCCACTTGCCTTGGGGGTAGTGCCCGCAAGCAGAGCCTTGGCGCGCGCAGCCTCTGCCTGAGCCTTTTCCTTTTCCCTTTCCTTCTCCCGCTCACGTTCCTTCTCCCGCTCTTTCTCCTTGAGCTTTGCGGCTTCGAGCTTGGGATCCGGCTTGGGCGGCGCTTCAGCCCGGGCCTCGGCCTTGGGTTGATCCGTCTTGCGGGGAGGCGGAATGAGTTCCTCGCCGGGCTTGAACACCGGGCTGTCCGACTCAAGCTCGGGCTTGCGACGAGCAACGTCATCCACTAAGGGAGGTGCGGTTTCCTCTGCGACTGCGCCTGCGACGGGCTGGCTCGGCGCCGGTCCCTTTCCGGTGATCACCCGGGAGGTGAAGTTACTCCCCTCCTGTCCGGGAATGCGGATCTGGACGTCCTGCAAGGGCGTGCGAGGCTCGTGATCCATCACCATCGGTAGAACGATGGCAGCAGCGAGGGCGAGCGCTGCGGATCCGACAAGGCGCCTGCGGGCGCGCTTTTTGAGGTCGACCTGGGAATCGTTGTCCGCCATCTTGCTGCTATACCAATTACGGGGCCTTCCGGGCGGCGAGCACGTCTGCCACGGTCAGGAATGAGCCAAAGACTACAATTCTATCACCCTCAGCAGCCTGCCCACGCGCCAGCGCGTAGGCCTCCTGTGGCGAGGCACACTCCGAAATGTCGCCGCCGACACCACATTCCCGGAGAATCACCGCGAGGCCTTGAGCGCCCAGGCCCCTGGGGCCTGGCAAACTGGCAACCACCCAATGATCGACACGATCCCTCAGCAAGCGGACCACCCCGGCCACATCCTTGTCGGCAAGCATCCCTATCACGGCCCAAGTTTCCGGAAAGAAACCCATGCTGGCGAGGTTCTCGTTGAGCACGCCGGCAGCCTGAGGGTTGTGGGCAACATCGAGCACTACTGTGGGACGACCTGGCAAGACCTGGAAGCGCCCGGGGAGCTCGACCAGCATGAACCCCTGCCGAACAGCCTGCATCGGGACGGGAAGAATGTCGCGTACAGCCTCACAGGCCGCCATCACCGCCGCCGCATTGAGCAACTGATTGGTGCCACGCAGTGACGGATAGGCCAGACCGCCCCGTCGGCTACCGCCAGCAGTCCAGAAAGCCCACTGATTCTGATCGCCGGAAAAACCGAAATCGCGTCCACTGACCCACAGCTTTGCGCCGATGGCTTCTGCGTGCTCAATCAGGGACGCCGGTGGCATGGGGTCACTGCAGATTGCCGGACAGCCGCTGCGGAAAATCCCGGCCTTTTCAAAACCGATCGCCTCACGGGTATCGCCAAGGTAGTCCATGTGATCCATGGCCACGCTGGTCACGATGGCACAATCGGGCTCGAACACATTGACCGCATCAAGGCGTCCGCCCAGACCTACCTCAAGGATGACAGCATCGAGCCCGGCACGAGAGAAGGCGACCCAGGCAGCCAGCGTCCCATGCTCAAAATACGTCAAGGGGATTTCGCCCCGCGCACGCTCGACATCCCCAAAGGCATCAACGAGCACGCTGTCGGAAACATCACGACCATCGATGCGAACCCGCTCGTTATAGTGCAACAAATGGGGCGAGGTATACACGCCCACCCGATATCCTGCAGCCAGCAGAACGGCCTCAAGCATGGCACAGGTGGACCCTTTTCCATTTGTGCCGCCCACCGTGAAAACCGGGCAAGTCTGGGGAAGCTGCAGGGCATCACGGACAGCGCGCACCCTGTCCAACCCGAGCTGGATGGACTGACCGTGGCGCGCCTCCAGCAGGCCTAGCCAACCATCAAGAGATTCAGGCAACTGCATATCAGGACGCAGTCGCGACGGAGGCCTGGCGGGTCAGCAGCGTGATGAGCTCCGACAGCCTGTCACGCAACTCGCGCCGATCGATGATCATGTCCAGCGCCCCCTTCTCAAGCAGGAACTCGGAACGCTGAAAGCCTGCAGGGAGAGTCTCCCGGACGGTCTGTTCGATCACACGCGGTCCGGCAAAGCCGATCAGGGCACCCGGCTCACCAATCACCAGATCCCCCATGAAAGCGAAGCTGGCCGAAACGCCACCCATGGTGGGATCTGTCAGAAGTGTGATGAAGGGCAACCGGCGCTCGGCGAGGCGGGTAATCGCCGCCGTGGTCTTGGCCATCTGCATCAGCGAAAACAGCCCTTCCTGCATCCGCGCTCCACCTGTCGCGGTCACGCAGATGAATGGCAGGCGCTGTTCAAGCGCAGCCTTGACGCCACGCACGAAACGCTCGCCAACCACCGAGCCCATCGAGCCGCCCAGAAACTCGAACTCAAAGCAGGCGACGATGACCGGTACGGTCTTGATCGCCCCCTGCACCACCACCAGCGCATCCGCTTCCCCGGTGTCTTCATTGGCGGCAGCCAGGCGATCAGGGTAACGCTTGGAGTCCTTGAACTTCAGGGGATCAACTGGGACGACCTCGGCGCCGATCTCGAAACGCCCCTCCGGATCAAGCAGAAAATCAATGCGCTGACGTGCACGGATACGCTGATGATGCCCGCACTTGGGACAGACGTTGAGGTTGCTCTCCAGATCCGATCGGTACAGCACCGCTTCGCAGGCCGGGCATTTGCTCCACAAGCCTTCCGGAATGGACTTCCGGGCAGACGGCGTCTCGCGCTTGATCTTTGGGGGCAGCAGTTTTTTCAGCCAGCTCATGCGCGCACTCCTGCTGCGTCAATGGCGTCCCGAATGCCCCGTGTGAATGCCTGCACTTTGGCAGGCGCGTCTTCACGCGTGCTGCTTTCGATCTCTTCGATGATACGGCTACCGATTACCACGGCATCGGCCAGGGCGGCAATTTTTGCCGCAGTCGCTCCGTCGCGGATGCCGAAACCGACTCCGACAGGCATGCCGACCCGTTGACGAATCGCCGGAATTCGACGGGCCACCTCATCCAGATCGAGAGTAGCTGAACCGGTAACACCCTTGAGGGAGACGTAATAGATGTAGCCGCTGCCTACCGCAGCCACGTCATCAAAGCGCTGCTCGGTGGACGTGGGCGCCAACAGGAAGACCGGATCCAGACCCGACGACTTGCAGGTTTCAGCAAAACCTCGGCACTCCTCGGGCGGATAATCCACCACCAGCACACCATCAGCACCGGCTTCAGCAGTCGCCTTGGCAAAGCGCTCGACCCCCATGGCCTCAATGGGATTGGCGTACCCCATCAGCACGATAGGTGTCTGATCGCCGGTCGCCCGGAAACTGCGGACGATATCCAGCACCTTGCGCATGCTCATGCCGGCAGCCAGGGCACGTTCGGAAGCACGCTGGATGGTAGGTCCATCCGCCATGGGGTCGGAAAACGGTACGCCGAGCTCGATAATGTCCGCACCTCCCGCCACAAGCGCCTGCATCAGCGGCAGGGTCATTTCGGGTGCGGGATCGCCAGCGGTGATGAAGGGAATGAGCGCCTTGCGCCCTTCGCTCTCCAGCCGCTTGAAAGTCTGTTGAATTCTGGACATGGATGAGTATCAATGGTCAGTGGCCCTGCCCGGACGTCCCGGCCAGGGCCACGAAAATCAGAATTGGATGCCGGACTTCTCGGCAACGGTATGCATGTCCTTGTCGCCGCGACCGGACAAATTCACCAGCAGGACCTTGTCCTTCGGGAGGGTCGGGGCGAGCTTGGCGGCATAGGCCAGCGCATGGGACGACTCCAGCGCCGGAATGATGCCCTCGAAGCGGCACAGGTTATGGAAGGCCTGGAGCGCCTCGGCATCGGTGATCCCCACGTATTCAGCACGCTGGATGTCCTTCAGCCACGCATGCTCGGGGCCCACGCCGGGGTAGTCGAGACCCGCCGAGATCGAGTGGGTCTCGATGATCTGGCCATCCTCGTCCTGCAGCAGGTAAGTACGGTTGCCGTGCAAGACACCAGGCCGGCCGGCTGACAGGGAAGCGGCATGCTGCCCCGTCTCGATACCACTGCCTGCGGCCTCTACGCCAATCAGGCGCACATCCCCATGACCAATGTAGGGATGAAAGATCCCCATCGCGTTGGAGCCCCCGCCCACACAGGCAATCACGTAATCCGGCTGACGACCGGTCATGTCGGGCATCTGCTCGATGCACTCCTTGCCGATCACTGCCTGAAAGTCCCGGACCATCATGGGGTAAGGGTGCGGGCCTGCCACCGTGCCGATGATGTAGAAGGTATCGTTGATGTTGGTAACCCAGTCACGCATGGCCTCGTTGAGAGCATCCTTGAGCGTTTTCGAACCGCTCTCAACCGGCACGACAGTCGCGCCAAGAAGCTTCATGCGATAAACGTTGGCCGCCTGACGACGAACGTCTTCCGAACCCATGTAGACCACGCACTCCATCCCGTAGCGGGCCGCCACGGTCGCGGTCGCCACGCCGTGCTGGCCTGCGCCAGTCTCGGCGATCACCCGCGGCTTGCCCATGCGACGGGCGAGCATGGCCTGACCGATGCAGTTGTTCACCTTGTGGGCGCCGGTATGGTTCAAGTCTTCACGCTTGAGATAAATCTGGGCGCCGCCGAGGAGCTCGGACCAGCGCTTTGCGTGATAGATGGGGCTGGGGCGCCCGACATAGTGCTTGAGCTCGTATTCAAACTCGGCCACGAACGCCGGATCTCGCTGCGCTTCTTCGTAGGCTTCGCGCAGTTCGGTCAATGCAGGGATCAGGGTTTCCGCGACGAAGATACCGCCGTAGGGACCAAAGTGACCGCGCGCGTCGGGAAGATCATAAGGGGCATCAGCCATGTGCATTTCGAACTCCGGCAACAAACTCGGTGATACGGGCGGCATCCTTAACTCCCTTGGCAGCTTCAACGCCGCTGGACACGTCCACCGCCCAGGGCCGGACGCGCCTCACTGCCTCGGAGACATTGCCTGCATGCAGGCCACCGGACAAGATCAAGGGCAAGGGCAACACGGAAGGAATCAGTGACCAGTCAAACGTCTCGCCACCACCACCATAGCCTTCGACAAAGGCATCGAGGAGCAATCCCTGGGCGCCCGCAAAGGAAGCTGCGTATTTTAACAGATCGAGCCCCGGCCGCATCCGTGCCGCCTTGATGTAGGGCAGACCGTGACCGAGACAATCCGGTTCCGTCTCGTCGCCATGGAACTGCAACAATTGCAAAGGCACGAGATCCCGAACCTGAGCGACCTCCTCCCGGGACGGATTCACGAACAGGCCGACCGCGGTGACAAAGGGCGGCAGCAGACGTGCAAGCTCCGCCGCTCTTGCTGGACTTACATAACGCGGGCTTGGGGGGTAGAAGACGAAGCCGATGGCGTCCGCTCCGGCATTCACGGCCGCGAGAACATCATCCTCTCGGGTCAGGCCGCAGATCTTGATTCGGGTGCGATGCACGGCGATCACGGAATAAGGAGTTGCGGAGGCGCGATGATACGCCCGCCACCGGGTAGCGGCCACCGCTGCGGATACTCCACACCACAAAGATAGAGACCGTCAGGCGCAAACGTCGGCGCCGCCAGACTACGCTTGCGGGCCGCCAGCAACTCCGCCATCCATGCCACCGGACGCCGCCCCTTGCCGACATGCACCAGGGACCCCACAAGATTGCGAATCATGTGATGAAGGAATGCATTGGCGTGAAAATCGAACACCACCACATCACCCCAGCGCTTCACCGAAACTGAGTGCATGGCGCGTACCGGAGATTTTGCCTGGCACTGAGCTGCCCGAAATGAGGTGAAGTCGTGCTCACCGATAAGGCACTGCGCCGCTTCGTTCATGGCCCCATCATCCAAAGGCCCATGCGTCCAGCCGACGCGGCCTTCAAGCATTCCGGGCCTAACTCGTCGATTCAGCAGCACATAGCGATAGCGCCGGGACTCGGCACTGAAGCGGGCATGAAACTCGTCATCCACTAGCACAGCCCACAAGACGCCGACACTCGCAGGAGCGTGACTGTTGACGCCGCGCACCCAAGCTTCGAGCGGACGTTCCACCGTCGTATCGAAGTGGGCAACCTGCGTCGTAGCGTGCACACCGGTATCTGTCCGGCCAGCGCAGACAAGCTTGATGGGCTCCTGGGCAATGATTGCCAGGGCTCCCTCGAGCGCATCCTGAACAGTTCTCCCGTGAGGCTGGGTTTGCCAGCCTTCGAATGCATTGCCTGCGTACTCAACCCCAATTGCCACCCTCACCAGAACACCCCTCCCACCCCCAACAGCACGACTACGCCAATGACCATCCAGTCCTGCCACTGCAAGGCGGCATGCCGCAGTGCAACCCCTCCCTCTTCAAGGCCCACATCCTCGGCAAGCAGGCTTTTCCAGCCACCTGCGGGCGACTTTTCAACGTAGCGAAAGACCAACAGCAGGCGCACCGCCAGTCGCTCGGAGGACATGCCGAGCAGGGAAAGGGGACGGGACAGAATCAGCATTCCCGATACCAGCGCAGCCTCATCCGTGTACTCGAGCAGAAGTGCAGCCAGCATCACAACAGCGAGCAATCTCAGGCCCTGGGCCACGGCAAGTCGCAGGCCCTCGATACTTGGGCTGGCCGGCCCCAGCCCCGGCAAGGCAAGCTCACCCGGGGTGAAGAAGGCGAAAAGCACCAGTGACACCAAGAGCAGATATCGGATTCTACGGACCAGCAACCGCGAGCGTCGGGCGGCAAAGGCCAAGGCCATGACCCCAATGAAAAGCCCGAAACCCCACAGTAAAGGGCCTCGGGCCAATTGCACCAGCACGACCAATCCAGCCCAGGCAGTCAGGCGGGTGGCCGGATGAAACGAAGACATCTTTCGTTGCGGATACCTTCCTCGAAGAAATCAGGAGAGACGCGCCAGGATGGCCTGCGCTTCGTCCTTCTGACGACCGGTCCCCTCGCGCAGCACCTCTTCAACCAACTCCCGCGCGCCGTCCTTATCACCCATTTCTTCATAGGCCCGAGCGAGTTCCAGCTTCGTCGCAACCTCTTGCTGCAGGTCTAGATCAAGAGGCGGCTCCGTGGGCGGCCCAGGATCAGGCATCTCAATCCGTGTGGAAGTCGGCGTATTGAGCTCAAGATCAATATCACTCAGGTTGGCAGCCGACGATGGGAAAGACCTCGCAGGAGATGGGCTTGCATCTGACTTTTCGTCCAGTTCGAAATCAAAATCGAGCAGACTGCTGTCGAAGCTCGTTTTCTCCAGATCGACCGTGGCCGTATCCAGAGGCAACCTGAGTGCATCATCGGAAAGGGTGGCGGTCAAATCGACATCTACCGTGGCATCTGCCCCTGGAGACACCTGCCTTTCCCCAAACTCGGAACTGATCTCGAAATCGAGGTCGCTGGGATCGGGAAGGCTGAAATCCTCGGAAACCCGTTGAGGGCGCGTCGAGGTCTCCTCGAACCTGCGCGCCAGCGCATCGCCGGCAACCAGCGTCGCCCCTGCAGTGGCGGGTACGGCGGAGGTGTCCATGTCGAGCCCAAGATCGAAATCGAGCCCACCACTAAGCCCCCCACCTGCCTGAGAGGCCGCAACTGTGGATGTTGACGCATGAGTATCCGCAGCGAGATCGAGATCGAAATCGAGAACCGAGGTATCGGGAATGTTCGGAGTCAGCGTAGTAGCAGGTGTCGGCGAAGCCGCCCGTTCAATATCCTCCAGGCTGGCGTACTGATTGAGCTCACCCGGCAATGCCCAAGTGTCCTTCAGCTGCGAAGGCGACTCAAGGGGATCATCGGAAGCCGTTGGCGTCGCGATGAAATCCGCTTGACCAGGTATGGGCTCTCGCGCCCCTGGGCGCGACTGCCCGGCCTGAACAAAGCCAGTTTCCCCGGCAGCAATCGCAGCCGTCGCAAGGGCAGACGCAGCGACCGGCCTGACCGGCGGCGCTATCGGGGCTGAGCCGGGCGCGGGAATACGATAAAGCGGGCTATCCGGATCGAACTTTCTACCAAGCGAAGCCGCTTTCTCCCAATCCGGACCATTGCCCCCCGTCAAGGAATAGAGCTCGGTGGCCGTCGTCTCGAACTGCTTCAGGTTTTTCCGCTGAGCGTAGATCTCGAGCAGCTTGAGATGAACACCTGTACGGCCTGGATCAGTCTTGAGAGCGTCGAGGAGAATCTCCTCCGCCTGGGCATCACGCCCGTAAGCCATATAGACATCGGCCTCAGCCACGGGGTCGACACCTTCATCCGTATCGATCGATGACAAGCCAGACTGGCTGAAATCGGTCTGAATCTGGCTTGTACTACCCGTATCGACACTTTGACCGCCCGCACTGCCAAACACCGAATTCGCACCATCGCCAAACTCGGAGAGTGCAGGAGTCGTCGTGGGCGCCCCTCCCACGTTTCGGCGCTGATAGATCTTGTAGCCACCCCAGCCAAGCAACAAGGCCAGGATGCCGCCGCCGCCAAGCAGCAAGGACATGTCTTCCGGGGCAGTAGCTTGCGCCAGCGGCGCTTTAGGAGGCTCAGGTGGGACAGGCTTGGACTCGGGCTGCGGTACCGGCTTGGCTTCGGCAATCGGCTCGGGCGCCTTGGGCGCCTCCGCAGCGGTAGCGGGAGCCGGCGGCGGCACCTCAGCGACGGGCGGAGGGACAACCGGTGCATCGACCCGGGGCGCGTCAGACTGAGCCTGCGCCATGCCCTGACTCTTCAGCTCCACCAGACGCTGCAGCTCCTTGATACTTTTCTCCAGCTCGGCCAGACGGGTGTTGGCCTCGCGCAGCGCCTTATCCCTGGAAACGAGATCTTCTTCAAGAGCCTGCAAACGGGCAACTGATTTTTCTCCACCCGGTGCAGAGCCCGACTTGAGACCTTCGTCACTCTTCGAAACCTTCAACTGGTCCGTAGCCCCTGCTGCGGCTGGAGCCCGGTCTTCCACCTTGGCACCGATCCGGCCACTACTCCCCTGCTGAACCGGCGCCTCCTTGGCAGGCATGCCGGCTGCCTGCTCCGCGAGCTTCTGCCGGTAACGACCAAAATCGGAAGAGTGGGCAACGACCTGCTGCTTTGACCCATCGCCGGCGAGCTGGCGGGCGCTATCTGCATCAGGGATGCGAAGAATCTTGCCGGCCTGCAAGCGGTTCATGTTGTCCGCATCAAAAGCCGACCGATTACCCTGGAACAGGGCCAAGAGCATCTGCTCCATCGACACACCTTCAGGGCGGGTCTCAGCAGCAATACGATTCAGGGTATCGCCGGGCTGCACCATATACGTACGCCCCGCTCCAGCAGCAGGAGCAGCGGCAGGACGGGCAACCCGGGCCACAGGCTGGCGCCTGGGCTGAGCAGCATAAGCACCGCCAGAAACCCCAGGTCGCATTTCAGGGGACGCTACGGGCGCTGCCGCACGTGCGGAGCCCAGATCCGGTGGATCAAGCAGGAACGTGTATTCACGGATCAAGCGACCGGCAGACCAGTTCAGTTCAACCAGCATATCCACGAACGGCTCGTTGATCGGACGATCGCTCGTCACCCTAACCACTGCTCCGCCTCCCCGCCGCTCAATGGACATGCGCAAACCGCTGACCGACGGCGCGAAATCAATGCCGGCCTGCCGAAATGCTTCAGCAGAGGCCAACCTTGCTGTCATGTTCTGAAGTTCTTCAAGCGTGGCGGATATGTCCACTTCGGCGCGAAGAGGCTGTCCAAGGCCGCTGAGAACAGTGATGCGTCCGAGGCCAGCGGCATTTGCGCCCAGAGACAGGGCGCCGATGGATGCCGCGATCAGGGTGCGTTTGAGCCGGCTTTTCACGAGGTTCTTATGCACGAAGGCTTGTCGTCGAAATCGAGTTGCTGATGAACATAACATCATGGGTTTGGTGAGGCAAGTTCAAGCCATGTTTGAAGTTGCCTCACACCCGCCACCATAGAAAAAAAGCGGCCGAGGCCGCCTTTTTGGATCAGTCCTCGAGAAGGACTCGCAACATGCGGCGCAGAGGCTCCGCAGCCCCCCACAGAAGTTGGTCACCCACGGTGAAGGCTGACAGATACTCACCACCCATGGCGAGCTTGCGCAGGCGGCCAACGGGAACCGTCAGCGTGCCGGTGACGGCCGTCGGGGTCAGGTCGCGCATGGTGACGTCGCGCTGATTGGGGACAACCTTGACCCAGTCGTTGGCGGTGGCAAGCATGCCCTCGATTTCGTCGATCGGGATGTCCTTGCGCAGCTTCAGGGTCAGTGCCTGGCTGTGACAGCGCATGGCGCCGATACGCACGCACAGGCCGTCAATGGGCACTGCCGGCGAACCGAAGCCTTCACCGCGGCCCAGGATCTTGTTGGTTTCGACACCGCCCTTCCACTCTTCCTTCGACTGACCATTACCCAGATCCTTGTCGATCCAGGGGATCAGGGAGCCCGCCAGGGGCACGCCAAAGTTGGACGCCGGGAAGGCATCGTCACGCATGGTGCCGGCGACTTCGCGATCGATGTCGAGAATCGCGGAAGCGGGATCGTCCAGCAATTCCTTGACGGAGCGGTTGAGCTCGCCCATCTGGGACAGCAGTTCGCGCATGTTCTGGGCACCGGCACCGGACGCAGCCTGGTAGGTCATGGAGGTCGCCCACTCAACCAGGTCACGCTGGAACAGGCCACCCAGGGCCATCAGCATCAGGGACACGGTGCAGTTGCCGCCGATCCAGTCACGGCCGCCCTTGGCGAGGGAGTCCTTGATGACGTTGAGGTTGACCGGATCAAGGATGATCACAGCCTTGGGGTCCATCCGCAGGGAGGAGGCAGCGTCGATCCAGTGACCATTCCAGCCGGCAGCGCGCAGCTTGGGGTACACCTCGTTGGTGTAATCACCACCCTGGCAAGTGATGACGATGTCCATCGACTTGAGCTCATCGATGTCCTTGGCATCCTTCAGGGCAGGCGCTTCCTTGCCGAAGTTGGGTGCCTTGCCCCCCGGGTTGGAGGTGGTGAAGAACACCGGCTCGATCAGTGCAAAGTCGTTCTCTTCGCGCATGCGCTGCATCAGCACGGAACCAACCATGCCACGCCAGCCAACCAGACCTACTCTCTTCATTTTGATCCCCGATCAGACTTGATGTGTTTTTATTGAATGCTTACAGCGCAGCGATAACCGCGTCGCCCATTTCCCTGGTGCCAACACGGCGGGTGCCGGCTTCGTAGATGTCACCGGTACGATAGCCCGCAGCCAGGACTTTCTTGACGGCGTTCTCGATGCGCACGGCGGGCGCCTCAAGATTGAAGGTATAGCGCAGCATCATCGCCGCCGACAGGATGGTGGCCAGCGGGTTGGCCACGCCCTTGCCGGCAATGTCGGGCGCAGAACCATGACTGGGCTCGTAGAGGCCCTTGTTGTTGGCGTCCAGCGATGCAGACGGCAGCATGCCGATGGACCCCGTCAGCATGGAAGCTTCGTCGGAAAGGATGTCACCGAACATGTTTCCGGTCACCATCACATCAAACTGCTTCGGTGCACGCACCAGCTGCATGGCAGCGTTATCCACCAGCATGTGGGACAACTCGACATCCGGGTAGTCGGCCGACAGTTCGATCATCACGTCACGCCACAACTGAGTGCACTCGAGAACGTTCATTTTGTCTACCGAGCACAGTTTCTTGCCGCGCTTGCGGGCCGCCTCGAAGGCAACCTTGCCGATACGGCGGATCTCGGACTCGGCGTACACCATGGTGTTGAAGCCGACACGCTCACCGCCCTCCTCGCGAATACCGCGAGGCTGACCAAAGTAGATGTCGCCGGTCAGCTCGCGGACGATCAGGATGTCCAGACCTGCGACCACTTCCGGCTTCAGGGTAGAGGCGTTGGCCAGCTCGGGGTAAAGGATGGCAGGGCGCAGATTGGCAAACAGGTTCAGTTCCTTGCGGATGGCCAGCAGGCCACGCTCGGGACGCTGCTCGCGGGGCAGGTCGTCCCACTGCGGGCCACCGACGGCGCCGAGCAGGATCGCATCTGCAGCCTTGGCAAGCTTGCTGGTGGCTTCCGGATAGGGGGTGCCCGTAGCATCTACGGCACAGCCGCCGATCAAGGCGGTTTCAGCTTCAAAGTTGAAACCGTCGCCGCGCAGGGCGTCGAGCACGCGCAGGGCCTGCTCCATGATTTCGGGGCCGATGCCGTCTCCCGGCAGAACGCAGATCTTCATTATGTCTTTCTGTTTTGGTTGGATGACGCCAGCCCTCGGGCTGGCAGGCAATCAGGCAAACAGCCAGGGCTGCTCTATGCGACGACGGGCCTCGAACTCACGGATCCTGTCGGCGTGGCGCAGGGTCAGACCGATGTCGTCCCAGCCATTTAGCAGGCATTCGCGACGGAAGGCGTCAACGTTGAACGGGATCACCTTGCCGTCAGGACGCGTGATGGTCAGAGTTTCGAGATCCACGTTCAGACGGTAGCCGCTTGCACCAAGACACTGGGCGAACAGGGCATCGACCTCGGCAGCATCAAGCTTGATCGGCAGCAGGCCGTTCTTGAAGCAGTTGTTGAAGAAGATGTCGGCAAAGCTCGGCCCGATTATGACGCGGAAGCCGAAGTCCTCGAGGGCCCAGGGCGCGTGCTCCCGGGAGCTGCCGCAACCAAAGTTGTCCCGGGTCAGCAGGATCTGGGCACCCTGATAACGCGCCTGGTTGAGCACGAAATCGGGGTTCCGGGGACGACCGGAGTTGTCCTGGCCTGGTTGCCCCACGTCCAGATAACGCCATTCATCGAAAAGGTTGGGGCCGAAGCCGCTGCGCTTGATCGACTTGAGGAACTGCTTGGGGATGATCGCGTCGGTGTCGACGTTGGCGCGATCCATCGGCGCCACCAGACCATCGAGTTTACGGAAGGGATTCATTTACTTGGCTACCTTCTGGATGGCTTCGCCACCCTTTTCAATATCCTTGCCCAGCCCCTGGACGGTGTTGCAACCCGTCAGGGTCAGCAACACAAACACACCGGCCATGGCCGTCAATCTATGCAGTTGAGTACGCATGCGAGCAACCTTCAGCTCAGGCGAGCTCGCGCACATCGGCAAACCGGCCGGCGATCGCCGCAGCGGCAGCCATGGCCGGACTGACCAGGTGCGTGCGTCCACCAGCGCCCTGACGCCCTTCGAAGTTGCGATTCGATGTGGACGCACAACGCTCACCCGGCTCGAGCCGGTCGGCGTTCATGGCAAGACACATGGAGCAACCCGGCTCACGCCACTCGAAGCCCGCAGCGATGAAGATCTTGTCGAGGCCTTCCGCCTCGGCCTGGCGTTTGACCAGACCGGAGCCCGGCACCACCAGGGCCAGTTTGACGTTGTCGGCCTTGTGACGCCCGCGGGCCACAAAGGCCGCGGCACGCAGATCCTCGATACGCGAGTTGGTACAGGAGCCGATGAAGACCTTGTCGATGGTGATCGCATTGATCGGCGTACGCGGGCTGAGGCCCATGTACTGGAGCGCCCGCTCCATGCCTTCACGCTTGACAGGGTCCTTCTCAAGGGCCGGGTCGGGCACGCTGCCGTCAATGGCAGCAACCATCTCGGGGGACGTCCCCCAGGTGACCTGGGGCTTGATTGCGGCGGCATCGAGCTCGACCACTGCATCAAAGACGGCGCCGTCATCGGAATGCAGGGTGCGCCAGTAGGCGACAGCCCGGTCCCACTGGTCGCCACTGGGCGAGAAGGGACGACCCTTTAGATAGGCCACGGTCTGGTCATCCACGGCAACCAGGCCAGCACGGGCGCCTGCCTCGATGGCCATGTTGCAGATCGTCATGCGCCCTTCCATGGACAGGCTGCGAATCGCACTGCCACCGAACTCGATGGCGTAGCCCGTGCCGCCGGCCGTGCCGATGCGGCCGATGATGGCAAGTACCACGTCCTTTGCCGTCACGCCGGCGCCCAGCTGCCCATCGACCCGCACCAGCATGGTCTTCGACTTCTTCTGCAGCAGGCACTGGGTGGCCATCACGTGCTCGACCTCGGAGGTACCGATGCCGTGGGCCAGACAGGCGAAAGCGCCATGGGTGGAGGTATGGGAGTCACCGCAGACCACGGTCATGCCCGGCAGGGTGGCGCCGTTCTCGGGCCCGATGACGTGCACGATGCCCTGCCGCTCATCCTTGAACGGGAAGTAGGCCAGGGCGCCGACTTCGCGGATGTTGCTGTCGAGGGTTTCCACCTGCTGACGGGAAACCGGATCCTGGATACCCATTTCCCAGTGATCGGTAGGCGTATTGTGGTCTGCCGTCGCAACGATGGAATCGACACGCCAAGGCTTGCGGCCAGCCAGCTTCAGGCCTTCGAAGGCTTGCGGACTGGTGACTTCGTGAACGAGATGACGGTCAATGTAGATCAGCGCAGTGCCATCATCTTCGACGTGCACCACGTGGCTCGACCACAGTTTTTCGTAAAGCGTTTGCGCTTGCATGGGCGAAGGACTGGTAGGGGCGGAAAAACCTTAATTATTTCACAGGCTTCGTGTGCTGAGTAGCTTGCTCGTAGAGCGGCATCACACGGGCTGCGTACTGGGCGAGATCCTGCTGCCGGCTCTCGCTGGAAGGGTGAGTGGACAGCCATTGCGGCGGCTGCCCGCTGTTGGCCTTGCCCATCTTCTGCCACAGGGTGATCGCGGCGCGCGGGTCATACCCTCCTCGGGCCGCCAGTTCAACGCCGATGCGGTCGGCCTCGATCTCGTGCTCGCGGCTGTTGGGCAGCTCGAAGGTCACCTTGGCAACGGATCCGATCAGATCCGTGCCCACCTGCCCGACCCCCAGCGCCGCACCGAGCACACTCACCCCGATGTTGGTCACCATCGCCTGGGACGCCCGCTCGCGGGCGTGCTCCCTGAGGGCGTGGGCGATCTCGTGCCCCATGATCGCGGCGATCTCATCATCGCTTAACTGAAGCTTCTCGATAATTCCGGAGTAGAACGCAATCTTTCCGCCGGCCATGCACCAGGCATTGAGCTCGGGCGAGGTGAGGACATTCACCTCCCAGCGCCACTGGGGGGCATCCGGACGGAAGGCGCCGGTAGTGGGGATCAGCCGGCTTGCCACGGCGCGCACCCGTGCCACCTGCTCCTTGTCCCGGTTCAGGGCATTCTTCTGCCCTGCCTGCTGGAGAATCTTCTGGTAACTCTGGGATGAGGCCTTGTCCATCTCACCGGACGACACCATCATCATCTGCTTGCGCTCGATACCTACCGCCCCGGTATGGGTGGTGTTCACCGTCTGGCAGGCACTGACAACAGCCGTTGCCATGATCACCGGGGCCATGCCCCGCATCCAGCTGAATCCTGAGCTCATATCTCTTTCCGATTGCACACACTTCAACGGGCGCCCGCCTGGGCAGGCCCCTCATCCTTCCACCATCCCAGCAAGACCAGCAAGCCCACAAGGGCAAACAGCGAGCCCAGCGAGTAGGTCCATTCAGGACCAACGGACTCCCAAGTGTAGCCGCTGACAAGCCCGCCGATCATGCCCCCGGCTCCAAAGGAGATGCTCCCGTACAAGGCCTGCCCCCGGGCCTGATGCTGGGCGCCAAACCAGTGGTTCACCGCAGCCACCGCGGCCGCATGGTAGGCGCCGAAGGTTGCGCCGTGGAGAACCTGGGCAAACACGAGCACGGCCACCGACTCCGCCCCCCAGCCGATCAGGACGAAACGCAGCACGGCGGCGGCAAAGCTGAAGATCAGCAGGCCCCGCAGGGAGAAGGCCTTGAGAAGCTGGGGCATTCCCATGAACACGGCAATCTCCGCCACGACGCCGAGGGTCCACATCCAGCCGACCAGCGACTTGCTATACCCATGGGCAACCAGATGCAGCGAGTAGAAGACGTAGAGGGCGCCATGGGCAGCCGACATGAAGAAGCACGCCGCCAGCAAGCCGCCCACCTCGGGTCGGCGGAGAATCTCGGCCAGCGCCACCGGCCGCTGCGGCGCGACGGGCCTGCCCGCTTCAGGAATCAGCATGGCACACACAAAGATGCCACCGAGCAAGGCCAAGGTGATCCAGAGCAAGGCCCTCACCGGCAAGCCGTCCAGCAGATAGCCCAGGGCGAGAACAGCGATCACGAAACCCACCGATCCCCACACGCGGATGTTGCCGTAGCGGCTGGCCTGACCACTCAGATGGGCAAAGGTCAGCGTCTCCACCAGCGGCAGCGCAGCGCTCCAGAAGAAAGAGAGAAAGGCCATACTCAGAAACAAGCCAATATATGCGTCCGTCACCAGAAAGCCGGCAAAGCCGATCACCGACAGAAATGCCGACAGACGCACGATGGGTGTCCGGACGCCCAGCCGATCGGCCAGCCAGCCCCACAGGGTCGGCGCCAGCATGCGCATCACCGACATCAGAGACATCAGCAGGGCAATCTGCGCAGCGGAGCTGCCTATGGACTGCAGATACAGGCCGAAATAGGGTGAAAAGGCGCCAATGAAAGCGAAGTAGAAGAAGTAATAGCCGGACAGGCGCCAATAGGGAATCATCGGCGCGATTCTACCCGGCTCATGAAAAAGAGCGCCCGAAAGCGCTCTTCTCATTGCAGACGTCCGTCGGAAAATCAGTTGACGGCCGCGCCCTTCAGCATTTCGTAAAGCTCATCCTTGAGCTTGAGCCGGCGTTTCTTGAGGTCTTCAAGCTCAAAGTCGGTAGCGGTCTCGGCATGAACCTCCACGCGGACTACGTGCCGATTGACATCGTGATACTCATCGAAAAGCCGTGCAAAGTGCCCGTTGGACATCTTCAAGGCGTGAATCTGCTCGCGATACTCAGGAAGTTCGTGGTTCAGATCGTGTTGCTCCATGCAGTCATCTCCCGCGTTGTCATTGGATTTCGAAAGTTCGTGAATCCACTCTACGCCGCTACAGCACGGGAAAAGTTGACTGCGATCAACTCCTGGACCGGGGTGAAGGCACCGCCTGCAGCCCTTGCGGAGCCAGACCTGCAATTTTTGGTGTCGTGCACACCACATCGGCGTTCTGGGCTCGATGCCGCAGGGCGTGATCCATCAGCACGATGGCCAGCATGGACTCGGCGATCGGAGTTGCGCGAATGCCCACACAGGGGTCGTGCCGGCCATGGGTATTGACCACCACCGGCTCACCAGCATTGTCGATGGACTGCCGGTCTAGACGCGTGCTCGACGTGGGCTTGATGGCCATGCTCACCACCACATCCTGCCCGGTGGAGATACCGCCAAGCACTCCGCCCGCCTGGTTCGACAGGAAGCCCTCGGGGCTCATCTCGTCGGAGTGCTGGGTACCCAGCTGGGAAACACTGGCAAAGCCTGCGCCAATCTCCACCCCCTTCACCGCATTGATGCTCATCATGGCATGGGCGATGTCGGCGTCGAGGCGGTCGTAGACCGGCTCACCCCAGCCCACCGGCACGCCAGTGGCAACAACATTGATGCGCGCACCCACCGAGTCGCCGGACTTGCGCAGATCGTCCATGTAGCGCTCGAGTTGGGGCACGATCGCCTGATTCGGAGCAAAGAAGGCGTTACCGTCCACCTCATCCCAGGAGACGAAGGGAATCTCAACCGGCCCCAACTGGGCCATGTAGCCACGGATCACGATGCCATAGCGCTCCTGCAGCCACTTGCGGGCGATGGCACCGGCCGCAACACGCACGGCCGTCTCCCGGGCAGACGAGCGACCACCACCGCGATAGTCGCGAATACCGTACTTCTGCCAGTAGCCGTAATCGGCGTGACCAGGGCGGAAGCTCTCGGCGATGTTGCCGTAATCCTTGGAGCGCTGGTCCTGGTTACGGATCAGCAGGGCAATCGGGGTACCCGTGGTGACGCCCTCGAAAACACCGGACAGGATTTCCACCGCATCGGGCTCACGGCGCTGGGTGACGTGGCGGGATGTGCCGGGCTTGCGCCGGTCGAGTTCCGCCTGGATGTCGGCCTCGCTGATGGCCAGGCCCGGCGGACAGCCGTCCACCACGCAACCGATGGCAGGGCCATGGGACTCGCCGAAGGAAGTGACGCAGAAAAGCGTGCCGAGCGTATTACCGGACATGGGGAACTCGCGAAAACGGGATGGGAGGAGAATCTAGCACGCCGCCGGCACAGGTCCGGCGGCGGAAACAGCAGACAGCTTACTGGAAGAACTCGTCAAGCCGGCCGTAGACCGGGTGCTCGCCGGCATGCTGACGCACGTAGAGCACATCCTCAAGCTTCTCGACCTGCTTGATCATCTTGTCGAGCCGCTCGTCTTCAAAGATCAGCAGCCAGATACGACTGGTCTCGGCGTTGCCGACGGGCATGCACAGAATGCCCTCCACGTTGAAGGCCCGGCGGGCAAAAAGGCCGCAGATGTGACTCATCACGCCGGGGTGGTTGGCCACCCCGAGCTCCAGCACGACCTTGTGAAAACCGCCGTGCTCGGGGACATCGGGGATGTATTCGGAAAGGTTGGTGTTCTGTTCGGACATCGTATTCTCTCCTCGGGGCTCAGCCGATCATCTCGGAGTTGGCGGCGCCCGGCGGCACCATCGGGTAAACGAATTCGTTCGGGTCGATCGTGGCGTGGATCAGGCAGGGGCCCGGGGTGTTGAGCGCCTCCGCAAGGGTGGCCCGGGGATTCGGCGCCGGATCGAGATCCACCGCACGCATGCCGAAGCCATCGGCGATCTTCAGGAAGTCAGTGGGACGCTCGTAGCGCGACGCCATGATGCGCTTGCCGTAGAAGAGGTTCTGCTGCTGATGCACCAGGCCGAGGGACTGGTTGTTGAACAGCACGATCTTCACATTGACGTTTTCCTGGGCGGCGGTGGCCATCTCCTGGATGTTCATCTTCAGGCTGCCGTCACCGGAGAAGCACACCACGGTGCGATCCGGTGCGGCCAGCGCAGCACCGATCGCGGCCGGGAAGCCGAAGCCCATGGTGCCGAGACCGCCGGAGTTGAGCCACTGGCGCGAGCGGCGGAAGGGATAGGCCTGGGCCACCCACATCTGATGCTGGCCGACGTCGCTGGTGATGATGGCGTTGTCGTCGAGACAGTTGGCCACGGCATGGATCAGACCGTAAGGCGAGCGCGGATTGTCGATGCCCGGCATGGCCAGCGGGAAGCGGCCCTTGAGGCTCTCCACATGGGACAGCCAGCGCTTGCGCAGCTGAGGCTTGACACGCGGCAACAGCTCGGACAGCACCTGCCCCACGTCGCCGGCGATGGCCACATGGGCGTTCTTGACCTTGTGCAGCTCGGATCGGTCGATATCGACGTGGATGATCTTGGCGTTCGGGCAGAACTCGGCGGTCTTGCCGATGGCGCGGTCGTCGAAACGGGCGCCCACACAGATCAGCAGGTCGGCCTCTTCCAGCACGTAGTTGGTGTAACGGGCACCGTGCATGCCCAGCATGCCCAGGGACAGGGGATGGTCCATGGGCATGGCGCCAAGCGCCATCAGGGTCATGGTGGTCGGCAGGGAGGCCTGCTCGGCCAGGGTCACGGCCATATGGGCTGCGCCCGAATGGATCACACCGCCACCCAGGTAAAGCACGGGGCGCTCGGCGGCCTCGATCATCTTCGCGGCTTCTTCAATCGCGGCGATGTCGAAGCTCGGTGCCGCATCAGGAACCACCACATCGGGGTATTCCTCGAAGCTCACCATCTGGTTCTGCACATCCTTCGGCACGTCGATCAGCACCGGCCCGGGGCGATCGGACATGGCAATGCGGAAGGCAGCCGGAACGGCGGTCAGCAGCTCCTTGGCCGAACGGACCAGGAAGTTGTGCTTGGTGATGGGGATGGTCAGGCCATAGGTGTCGACTTCCTGGAAGGCGTCGGTGCCGATCATCGACAGGGGCACCTGGCCGGTCAGCGCGATCATCGGGATGGAGTCGAGCTTGGCATCGGCGATGGCAGTGATCAGATTGGTGGCACCCGGACCGCTGGAGGCCAGGCACACCTCGGGGCGGCCCGAGACACGTGCCATACCCTGGGCAATGAAGCCCGCACCTTGTTCATGGCGGCAAAGGACGTGGTGGATCTGCTCGCTCTTGGACAGGGCGTCATACATCGGCAGGGCTGCACCGCCGGGCACGCCGGCAATGGTGCTGATTCCCTGCCGTTCGAGCAGCTTCACGATCAGGTCTGCTCCAGTCATTTGCATCATCGATTTCTCCTTGGGGCTTGGAAGCCGAAACGCTTTCCGGGCCTGGGGTGCAACAAAAAGACAAAACCCCCGCCGGTTGCGCGCCGGCGGGGGTCTGAAATTCTCTATCGACTACCTGGGGACCCTTACGACGCGCGCTCACCTACGCTTACTACGCGTACTACAGCAACGACGTCGACAGGCAGGGCGAATGCGAAAAGGGTCATGGGGTCATCTACAAGACTAGCTTCGGATTATTCGCACAACAGCCCGAAAACACAAGCGCTATTTTCCCTGACATCGCTCAAACATGCTCCGCAGCGTGCTGCGTGTCACGCAACACCCGACGCAGGATCTTGCCCACATTGCTCTTCGGCAACTCATCACGAAACTCGACGAAACGCGGCACCTTGTAGCCCGTCAGCCCTGACCGGCAATGCGCGATGAGGGCCTCGGCAGTCAGGGCGGGGTCCTTGCGCACCACGAAGATCTTCACCGCCTCACCCGAATGCTCGTCGGGCACACCCAGCGCCGCCACTTCCATCACGCCCGGGTGAGTCGCCACCACATCCTCCACCTCGTTCGGATAGACGTTGAAGCCCGACACCAGGATCATGTCCTTCTTCCGATCGACAATGCGCACAAAGCCGGCGTCGTCGATGGTCGCCACATCCCCGGTGCGCAGATAGCCGTCATGGGTGAAAGCCCGCGCCGTATCCTCCGGGCGGTTGTAGTAGCCCTTCATGACCTGGGGCCCTTTCACGCACAACTCTCCAGGAATCCCCATGGAAACCTCGTACCCGTCATCGTCGCGCAGACTGATATCGGTGGAAGAGATGGGCAGACCGATGGAGTGATTGAACTCCGGCAGATCAAGCGGGTTGATGCATACGGCAGGCGATGTCTCGGTGAGGCCATACGCCTCTGCCAGCGGCTTGCCGGTCACCTTCTTCCAGCGATCCGCAACGGCCTGCTGGACGGCCATACCGCCGCCAAGGGCAACCCTGAGGGTACTGAAATCGAGCTTCTCGAACGCCGGGTTGTTGAGCAGCGCGTTGAACAGGGTGTTCACGCCGGTAATCACCGTAAACGGATACTTGCCCAGTTCTGCGACAAAGGCCGGGATGTCTCGTGGATTGGTGATCAGCACATTGCTGGCACCGATCTTGAAGAAAGTGAGGCAGTTCGCGGTGAGCGAAAAGATGTGATAAAGCGGCAGGGCGGTGATGATCACCTCCTCCCCTTCCCTCACGCAGGGGCTGATCCAGGCATGGGCCTGCTGCAGGTTGGCCACGATGTTGCCGTGGGTCAGCATCGCCCCCTTGGCAACGCCGGTTGTTCCCCCGGTGTACTGGAGGTAGGCAAGATCATCGTGGTTCATGGCCACCGGCATCAGCCCGTGGGCGGCACCGCGACCCAGGGCATCGCGAAAGCCCACGTACCCCGGCAGGTTCCAGGCCGGCACCATCTTCTTCACATGGCGCACCACCAGGTTAACCAGCAGGGATTTCGGAAAGCCGAGCATGTCTCCCAGCCCGGTGACGACCACGTGACGCACCGATGTGCGGGCCATCACCTCCTCAAGGGTATGAGCGAAGTTCTCCATGATCACGATCGCCTCGCAACCCGCATCCCGAAGCTGATGCTCAAGCTCCCGGGCGGTGTACAGCGGATTCACATTGACCACAGTGAAACCCGCGCGCAACACCGCGAACATGGCGATAGGGTACTGCAGGCAGTTGGGCATCATCAGTGCCACCCTGGCACCTTTGGCCAGTTTCAACTCACCCTGGAGATAGCCTGCAAACTGCCTTGAAAGGGCGTCGAGCTCGGCATAGGTGATTGATTTGCCCATATTTATATAGGCAGTGTGCCCCGCAAACCTCGCGACACTCTTGTCAAACAGATCACCCAGGGATGCAAACTGGTTCGTGTCTATCTCTGCCGGGACACCAGGGGGATAGCTTTCAAGCCATATCTTCTTCATGCTTCTGTCTCCTTTGTAGTTGGTTCAAGGCCTGGCCAGCCAAAACCCCATCGCACGCGACAGGATCAGACCGGGGACCCGCCCTCCCCAGGCGGCCCGACACCGAAACGGTGTCGGCTTCCAACATACTTTTCGACTGGCGTTCGAGCGCCTTTTTTTCAGGGCATCCGCCCCCTTAGCGGAATACCCTGCTTGCTACCGTAAAACCTTGAACCGATACCGATCAGGCCTGATCCTCCGCAGGCCAGTTGCGGATGTAATTCTTGAGCATGCGATTCTCGAAGCTCTGCTCTTCCAGCACAGCCTTTGCCACGTCATGGAAGGACACGACCCCCATCAACACGGTGTCTTCCATGACCGGCAGGTAGCGCTGATGGTGTTCGACCATCTGGCGGCGCAACTCGTCCATTTCCATGTTCGGGGCCGCAACCACGGGATCCTTAAGCATGGCATCGACCACCGACAGGGTCTGCCACTGGGCGCCCGCCTTCTGGGTTGCCACCAGCACCTCGCGGAAAGTCAGCAAACCGGCCATGCGCCCCTTGTCAAAAACCACGAGGGACCCGACATCCTGCTCCGTCATCACCGCAACCGCCTCGGCAAGCGTCTTGTTGGAGGCAACGGTAAACAGCACTTTGCCCTTGATTGCGAGAATTTCACTGACCAGCATTTTGTTTTCCTTTTCGAGGCGCGTATCCGCCGGAATCTGTACCGCCCACGATGGTATTCGATTGCAGGCGAGGGCGCAAAGCCCCGGAAAATCAGGATTTACCCTACAACTGCCCGTCAGATCCGCATTTCTCCGGCAGAAACACCCTGAAGGTCAATTGCCAGGCCTGCTGCCCCCCCGGAAACGACGGAGCTCAGGCAACCCAGGCTCAGCGCTCGAGATACTGGAGCTTGTCCGCCACGCCGCGCCAGTCGTCGGCATCGGCGGGGGGCTCCTTGCGTTCGACGATGGGCACCCACTTGGCTGCCAGCTCAGCATTCAGTGCAATGAAAGCCTGCTGGGCCGCAGGAACGTCGTCTTCGGCAAAAATCGCCTCGGCCGGGCATTCGGCCACACACAGGGTGCAATCGATGCACTCATCAGGGTCGATCACCAGGAAATTGGGTCCCTCGCGAAAGCAGTCGACCGGACAAACATCCACACAGTCGGTGTATTTGCAGCGGATGCAGTTTTCAGTAACGACGTAAGTCATCGGGCGCGCTCCTGTTGGTTTAATTGCCGCCGCCCGCCCGGGCAACGACAAAGCAGATGATGGTATCGAGGGGCCGCAATATACCCCATCGGGCAGGCCCGAGAGGACACGGAGCACCATGTCCCCAAAAGCGAGACAGCCCCTGTCCAGAATTGTTCCAAGTGTGCCACCGTTACCACATGTCAAGATCACGGGCGAGAAAAGCGCTTTTCTTGCCCGTGATTATTCGCTAGCATCCCGCTATCTTTTGTCTTGTTGCCCGAGTTGCGGGGTTCCGGCCATCCGGAACATGCTCCCCACCCGCGGCGACATCTTAAAATCCCCTGATGCGAGGAATCATGAGCGAACATATCCATTACGTCACCGATGCGAACTTCGAAGCGGAGGTTCTGCAGTCCACCAGCCCCGTGCTGGTAGATTACTGGGCTGAGTGGTGTGGTCCGTGCAAGATGATTGCACCCATCCTCGACGAAATCTCGAAGGAGTACAGCGGCAAGCTCAAGGTTGCCAAGCTCAACATCGATGAAAACCAGGAAACGCCCGCCAAATATGGCATTCGTGGCATTCCGACCCTGATGCTGTTCAAGGGCGGCAACATCGAGGCTACCAAGGTCGGCGCACTGTCCAAGTCGCAACTGGCGGCCTTCATTGACAGCCACCTCTGATCGGCATAATCTTCTTCAGATAGCCATTATTTAGCGGCGCCCTCGGGGCAAACCAACCGGCAAGCCCGGCGCCGCTACACAGTGCGGGCAGATCTGCTGCCGTACTTGCTGTAATCCTGCTGTTCCCACACCCCTCCCTTACCCGTCCCAATCTCTCTCCCCCACCGCTGCCTGCCATGCACCTCTCGGAGCTCAAGTCTCTCCACGTCGGCCAATTGCTCGAAATGGCCATTGCCAACGACATCGAAGGCGCCAACCGCCTGCGCAAGCAGGAACTGGTCTTTGCGCTGCTCAAGAACCGCGCCAAGAAAGGCGAACCGATCTACGGTGATGGCGTCATGGAGGTTCTGCCGGATGGCTTCGGCTTCCTGCGCTCCCCCGACACGTCCTACCTCGCGGGCACCGACGACATCTACGTATCGCCCAGCCAGATCCGCAGGTTCAACCTGCATACCGGCGATACGGTAGAGGGAGAGATCCGGACCCCCAAGGATGGCGAACGCTACTTTGCCCTCGTTAAAGTCGACAAGGTCAACTTCGAGCCGCCTGAAGCCTCGAAGCACAAGATTCTGTTCGAAAACCTCACCCCGCTCCACCCCAACCAGTGCCTCAAGCTGGAACGGGATATCCGGGCCGAGGAAAACATCACCTCCCGCGTGGTGGACATGATTTCCCCCATCGGCAAGGGTCAACGCGGCCTGCTGGTGGCCCCGCCGAAGAGCGGCAAAACGGTGATGCTGCAGCACATCGCCCACTCGATCACCTCGAATCACCCCGATGTGGTGGTGATCGTGTTGCTGATCGATGAACGCCCTGAAGAAGTAACGGAAATGCAGCGCTCGGTGAAGGGCGAGGTTGTGGCCTCCACCTTCGACGAACCTGCCATCCGCCACGTTCAGGTTGCTGAAATGGTCATCGAGAAGGCCAAGCGCCTGGTCGAACACAAGCGCGACGTGGTCATCCTCCTTGACTCCCTGACCCGCCTGGCCCGCGCCTACAACACCGTGGTGCCGGCCTCCGGCAAGGTGCTGACCGGTGGTGTTGATGCCAACGCCCTGCAAAAGCCGAAGCGCTTCTTCGGCGCCGCCCGGAACATCGAGGAAGGCGGCTCCCTGACCATCATCGCCACCGCCCTGATCGACACCGGTAGCCGCATGGATGACGTGATCTACGAAGAGTTCAAGGGCACGGGCAACATGGAAATCCACCTGGACCGGCGCATGGCGGAGAAGCGGGTCTATCCCGCCATCAACGTCAACCGTTCGGGTACCCGTCGCGAAGAGCTCCTGCTCAAGGCCGACGTGCTGCAAAAGGTGTGGGTGCTGCGCAAGTTGCTGTACGGCATGGATGACATCGATGCGATGGAGTTCCTGCTCGACAAGATCAAGGCGACCAAGAACAACGGAGAGTTCTTCGACGCCATGCGCCGCGGGTAAAACCGTCGGCTCAGGCTGTCGCCCCGCCCGGGCGGCACACCGTGGTTTCCCCCCGCAGTGCAGCCCGGGCGGTTTCGTTTACCACGACGAGCGCCTCCTGCGCGGAAGCCACCTGCACAAAAGGCTGGCCCTGGGGACGGGCTGCCATTACAATGCGCGCCGCTGGATGCGGGGTTGGCGGAATTGGTAGACGCACTGGATTTAGGTTCCAGCGCCGCAAGGCGTGAGGGTTCGAGTCCCTTGCCCCGCACCACCAGCGCACCATGAACACCCGTCTCGACGCCCCCGAAAGCTGCCCTTCCCGGGCCGAGCAGCAGACCTGACGAGTCGCGTCGGCCTGCGCCCGCAGCAGCTCCCTTCAGTCCTCGCCGTACCCCAGGATCGCTTTCACCTCGAGGAACTCCTCGACCCCAAAAGCGCCCCACTCCCGCCCCAGACCCGACTGCTTGTAGCCGCCGAAAGGCCCCGCCAGATCAATGGGCGCGCCGTTGAGATGCACGTTGCCGGTACGCAGGCGACGGGCCACCGAGCGTGCCCGCGCCAGGTCTGACGAGGACACGTAGCCAGACAGGCCATATACCGTGTCATTGGCAATGCGGATGGCGTCTTCCTCATCCTTGTAGGTAAGGATGGACAGCACCGGGCCGAAGATCTCCTCCCGGGAGATGGTCATGTCCGGCGTCACGCCACTGAAGATCGTCGGTCGGGTGAAGAAGCCCCGCTCCACCCCGTCCGGTCGTCCGGGGCCACCAGTCACGCACTTTGCCCCTTCCGCAATCCCCGTCGCAATCAGCGCCTGGACCCGTTCGAACTGGGCCCGGTTGGCCAGCGGCCCCATTGTCGTGCTGTCTGCAGCCGGATCGCCCACCACAACCCGGGCCAGCGTTGCGGCGGCGATCTCCTCCACCTCGGAGAGACGCGACTCGGGCACCAGCATGCGCGACGGCGCATTGCAGTTCTGGCCGCTGTTGGTCATCAGGGTGAGCACTCCCTGCTTCACCGCGCGCGGAAAATCCGCATCGTCGAGCAGGATGTTGGCGGACTTGCCGCCCAGTTCCAGAGCAACCTTCTTGATGGTATCCGCGGCGCTCTTCATGACCAGCTTGCCCGCCCGGGTGGAGCCGGTGAAGGAAACCATATCCACGTCCGGATGGGCGCACAGGGGCGCACCGACACCGGGGCCATCGCCATTGACGAGATTGAACACGCCCGCCGGCACCCCGGCCTCGTCAAGGATCTCGGCCAGAATGATTGCCGACAGGGGCGCCAGCTCGGACGGTTTGAGCACCATGGTGCAGCCGGCAGCCAGGGCCGGCGCCACCTTGCAGGCCATCTGGTTGGCCGGCCAGTTCCACGGCGTGATCAGCGCGCACACGCCGATGGGCTCACGCAGGATGCGCGTGGCACCACGACTGTGCTCGAAGGAGAAATCCGCCAGCGCCGCGGCCGCAGCCTTGAAGTGGGCCAGGCCGGAGCCCGACTGGGCGCTGCCGGCCAGATGCTTGAACGGCGCCCCCATTTCAGCGGATATGGCCCGGGCCATGTCCTCGTAACGCGCCTTGTAGGCAGTGCAGATGCGCTGGAGCAGCGCCAGACGCGCTTCCCGGGTGCTGGCGGAAAAGGCCGGAAAGGCGGCCCGTGCAGCCGCCACGGCACGCGCCACGTCGTCCGGACCGCCCAGGGCGATGGTGCCGACGGCGGCCTCGGTAGCTGGGTTGATCACATCCAGCCGGGCTGTGCTGGTCGGCTCGACCCACTGGCCGCCGATGTAGAACTGATGATGGTGGGGCATGCTCTCCGTCCTCTGTTGTTATGGAAACGGAGAGAAAGTACAGGAAACAGGCAGGTGGAGTGAAGCGCCACTCAGCCCCGCATGGTTTCGGGGTGCCGCGGTGCCCGGTAGAAGGCCAGCACCCGGCGCACGTATTCCTGGGTCTCGGCAAAGGGCGGAACCCCCTTGTAGCGGGCCACATTGCCCTCACCCGCGTTGTAGGCCGCAGCGGCCAGGGCCACATCGCCCTTAAAGTGCTGGAGCAGCCAGCGCAGATAGGCGAGGCCACCCCGGATGTTCTGCTCCGGGTCGAGGGCATCACGGACGCCGAAGCGCTCGGCAGTATCGGGGATCAGCTGCATGAGGCCGAGGGCATTCTTGGGGGAGCGCGCCGACGCGTCGAAATTGGATTCAGTACGCACGATGGCCAGGGCCAGACGCGGATCCACGCTGAAGCGCGGCGCCAGCTTCTGGACCATCTGGGCATGACGACGCTTGTCAGCCGGAAGCGCCCGGACAAAACGGTCCACCACGTCGTGGGGCACCGCTTCACCGCTGTCCACCGCCAAGAGCACCTCTGGCGCCTTGCCGGTGATGAGACAGTCGGGCAGTTTCTCTGCCGCAGCCAGGGGGCTCACCAGGCCCTGGGCCTTCTCGTGACCACGCTGGGCGGCAATGGAGAGTAAGGTCGTACCCACCTGGCTATCGCGGGCCACCCCCTGCCCCAGCAGGTACAGGCGCCCCAGGCGGTACTGGCCTTCGACACTGCCATCCCGCGCCGCGGCACAGTTGTGGGCAGCCGCCAGACCGGGCTGGCGGCCAGCTTCAGCGCGATAGCCACTCTCCAGCAGGCGCGCCAGGGCCGGCGGCTCGTCGCTCCACTCGGGCGCCTCCGACGGGCCGGCATCCCGCCCCACCGCCTGAACACCCGTCGCCAGCAAGGCCAACAGGGTGACAAGGACGAGGCGGCAATGACGGGGCAAGCGGGAAGCGATCATGGAGTACCGGGCAACATGGAATCAGAGCCCGCATCATGCCCGCACCCATGCTGCACAGCCGTGACGCACTCGCCCTTCACGGCCCGAAACCCACGCTGAACAAGGACTTCGAGGGAATAACGCGATCAAATTCACATTTAGCCCGGAACATCGACTGCCCGCGCCCATGCTGCCGGCAGGAACGGCATCCTGCTCGGGGCTCATCAACGCCCTCCGCGATCACGTGACCATGTTGGCCACCAAGAAGGACCTGGAGACAAAGATCGCCGAGCGCACCCGCCACCTACGCCAGTTGGCCTCCGACGCCACCACACCGGGCTCATGGGCGGTACAGCCGGTACATTCCGCATCTCGGACGCTGGGAACACCCATTGGCTGACGGTCTGGCTGCGCATCGCCGAACCCCTTGCCACCGTGGTCACGGAACCGAAGTCCGGCGCCCTTCCCACCGACGCAGACGCAGACGCAGACGCAGAGACATGACTGCATCAAGGGCACGCAGGCAAGCATGTACTCATCGTTGAAGACGATCTGATCAAGCAGGAGGTGTCACTGGATCTGCTGGGCGCCGTAAGGTTGGTGCCCGAGCTGACAAACAACGGCGTAGAGGCGCTGGACATGGCCCGCACCAGACGCTTCGACCTCATCCTCATGGACGTACAGATGCCCCTGATGGATAGCCTTGAAGCCACCCGCCAGATCCGGCGGAAATCCCTCAACCAGCACACCCCCATCCTGGCCCTGAGTGCCAATACCTTCGACGACGACCGCAAGAATTGCACCGCCGCCGGCATGGATGCCTTTCTTCCCAAACCCGTGGATCCGGACACTTTCTATGCCACGCAGCTGGCCCGGCTGACGGGCAGGCGCTGAAGAGCCCCCTCGCAGGGGTCCGATGTTTTTCCCGGAACTGCGGACAAGGCTATAGTGCCGGGCGCACTTCCAATCCCGCCCCGTATGGATGCACTGTCAACTCTCTCTTTCTCCACCCCCCTGACCGTCAGCTTGCTGCTCGCGGCCCTCGTCGCCAGCGCCATCGCGCCCATCTCCACCATCGCCAGGCTGCGCCGCGCCCGCGAGGAGATGCGGATCAGCAAGGAGTTCTTCCAGAGCACCTTCGACTCCGCCGCCGTGGGCATGGCCGTGGCCGATCACAGCGGGCGATACATCAAGGTCAACCGGGCCATGTGCAACTTCGTGGGCTACTCCGAGGCCGAGTTGCTGCAGATGTCCTACCACCAGATCACCCACCCGGACGATCTGGCCGAGAACGTCAGCGCCCGGAATCGCCTCCTGAGTGGTGAGCTGCCCACCTTCCAGCAGGAGAAGCGCTACGTGCGCAAGGACGGGCGGGTGGTATGGGCGCTGATGGTCGTCTCCCAGGTTCTCGACCAGCACGGCAAAGTGGCCTACTCGGTAGGCCAGATGCTCGACATCGACACCCAGAAGCAGATCGAACAGGACCTCCGCGCCAGCCGTGCCAGCCTGGCCCACGCCCAGCGCATCGCCCGCATCGGAGACTGGGAATGGGACACCGGCAGCGGCGCGCTGAAGTGGTCCGAAGAGACCACCCACCTGTTCGGCGCGCCCCCCGCCAAAGCGCCGCACACCCACGAAGCACTGATTGCCCGCCTCCATCCCGACGACCAGCCGGGCGTACACCAGACTTTCAAAGACGCCTTGCAGCGCAGCCAGCCCTTCTCGATGGACAGCCGCATGCTGTGCGCCGACGGCAGCGAGCGCTTCGTCTATCTGCAGGGCGAGCCCATCCCTGGCGGCCTCACCAGCCCGGGCATGCGCGGAACCCTGCAAGACATCACCGAACGCAAGCGCACCGAGCTGGCCCTGATCGAATCACGGCGGCAACTGCGCGAGCTGTCCAGCCACCAGAAGACCCTCATAGAGGAAGAGCGCAAGCGCATCGCCCGGGAGGTTCACGATGAACTCGGCCAGCGCCTGACCGCCCTGAAGATGGAGATATCCCTGTTGCGTCTGGGCTTCGGCAACAACCCGGAGCTGTTCCACATCGCAGAGGAGATGCGCACCCTCGCTGATAGCACCATCGCCGTGGTCCGCCAGATTGCCAGCAACCTGCGCCCGGCGGCCCTGGATCTGGGCCTGGTGGCAGCCATCGAATGGCTTGCCGAAGATTTGCAGCTCCGTTCGGAGATCCGCTGCGAGCTGGAGATCGGCAGCGAGGAGATCCTCATGGACGAGCTGCCCGCCACTGTCGCCTTCCGGGTAGTCCAGGAGTCCCTCACCAATGTGGCCCGCCATTCCGGCGCCAGTGCAGTACGCATCGCGCTATCCGAGGCCGGCGGGCAACTGCACCTTTGCATCCACGACAACGGCAAGGGTTTCGACCCAGCCGCCGCCGCCCCTCGGGAAGGCTTCGGGCTGCTGGGCATGCGTGAGCGTGTCCTGGCCCTGAACGGCAGCCTGCGGGTGGACAGCGCCCCGGGTCACGGCACCACGGTGTCCATCGACATCCCGCTGCCCGCAACCGAGCAGCCATGATCCGCGTCCTCATCGCCGACGACCACGCCATCGTCCGCACCGGCCTGAAGCAGATCATCGCCACCACCCTCGACATCGTGGTGGTCAGCGAAGCCAGCCGTGGCGACGAGATCCCGGACCGCCTGCAGGACTGTGCCGTCGATCTGCTCCTCCTCGACATGGCCATGCCCGGTCTGGCCGGCATCGAACTCATCCGCAGCTTGGGCCGGCAGCACAGTGGCCTGCCAATCCTGATCCTGTCCATGCACAACGAGGAGCAGATCGTGGCGCGGGCGCTCAAGGCTGGTGCCCGTGGCTATGTGACCAAGGGCAGCGAACCGGAGGTACTTCTCGACGGCATCAGGCGAGTAGCAGGCGGCGGAATTTTCATCGACCCGGCTCTGACCCCTGACCAGGCCTTCGAACTGGGCACCACCTGGGCGCCCCCCGACGATGCCCTCTCCGAGCGGGAGCGCCAGGTGCTCGAGGGCATCGCTGCCGGCGAGGCCCTGGGCGACATTGCCGACCGCCTCCACCTCAGTCCGAAAACCGTCAGCACGCACAAGATGCGCCTGATGGACAAGCTGCGCATCGACAACAACGCTGACCTCATCCGATACGCCATTCACCACGGAATCGGAAAGTCCTGACCCTGTCGAGCCAAGTCGGCCGGTGAATTCAGGAAAACCTGACATACGCCCTAATCGGAAATTGTTATTTTGTTCGATGGGCCGGACTGTCCGGTTTCCGGTGAACGAGGGCTTCTCCGAGCCCCCTCCCCGACCTTGTCAAGGCTCTCCTCGACACGTCCGGGAAAATGAGAACCTTGGTCGCCGTGAAAATGACTCACTGAAGTCAAAGAGATTCATCGAAGGAAAGTCGTATGCGCAACATCACCCTGTTCAGCTCGGAACATCACAAGTTCATCCTGCTGAATGAAAGCGAGCCAGGCGAAGAAGACGGCATCCGCTCCAACCAGTACCTCGTTGCCCACGGCGAGCACGGCGTCCTGCTCGACCCGGGCGGCTTCGGCGTGATGCCGCGGGTACTGTCCGAACTGCTCCGCTACATCGGCCCGGACAGCCTGAAGGCCATCATGCTGTCCCATCAGGACCCGGACATTGTTGGCGGTATCGCCACCTGGCTCGAGCTCAGCAACGCGCCCGTCTACGTGTCACGCATCTGGCTGCGCTTCCTGCCCCACTACGGCCTCAGCTCCATGGAGCGTTTCGTCGGCGTACCCGACGAAGGCATGTGCTGCGAGGTGGCGCCGGGTTTCACCCTGGACCTGATCCCCGCCCACTTCCTTCACTCCGAAGGCCAGATCAACGTCTACGATCCGGTGTCGCGCATCCTGTTCACCGGCGACATCGGCGCCGCGATGATGCCGGTCGGAACGGACGATCCCTTTGTGGACGACTTCGCCGCCCACCTGCCCTACATCGAAGGCTTCCACCGCCGCTACATGGCCTCCAACCGCGCCGCCCGGCTGTGGGTCGAGGCCGTGTCGGCCCTGGACATCCAGATGATCGCACCCCAGCACGGCCCGGTGTACCGCGGTGCGGCCGTGCCGGCCTTCCTTGAATGGTTCCGCGAGCTGGAGTGCGGTGTCGACCTGATGGTCGCGGCCGGCCGCTTCCGGGAGGGTGAGCCTTCATGAAGCCAGCCCCCCTGCGGGTGCCCGACGGTCACGAGGAAATGCGCCAGCGTGTGCTGGAAAGTTTTGCCGGTCTCTTCGAAAGCCAGACTCGTACCCGACGCTTCGCGTCCAGCATCACCGAACTGACCCGCGACACCCACGACGAGCTGCTCAGCGGCCTACGCGACTCTATCCAGCGCATCGCCAGCCTGGACATCGCCCCCGACACCCGCAGCCACATCGTCTCCGGCCTCGAACGGGCGGTTGCCCGCTGCGAACGCCTCGACAAGACCCTCGACGTGCTGGTGGATGAACGTCGCCGGCAATGGCGCAAGAACGCCTCCGACCTCCAGCACGTGATGCTTGAGTTCAACCGCACCTCCCACAACCTGGCCGGCACGCTGATCGAGAAGGACCTGCTGGAGCGCCAGAGTCAGGTTCTGGAAACCATCGTCCTGTCCCACGAGAAGGTCACCCAGTGGAAGGCCTTCGTCCAGGAAGTGCTGCTGGGCTTCCACGCCTTCTTTCCCTTCGACGTGTTCTTCATCGCCTTCGCCGAGGAGAACGTGCTGTCCCTGTATATCTACTACATGGGCAGCTTTCCCGATGACGTGCGCTCCGCCGCCCGCAGCAAGCTGGCCCGGGACATGGTGGCCCACCTGCGGCTGCCCGCCGACGTGCCCCTCGACATCGAGGAGTTCCAGGTGGCCCGCGACCCGAACCGCCCGGTGCGCGAGATCGACAACATCCGCATGATCACCGTACCGGTGCCCGACATCGAGGCCTCCAACCTGGCCGGGCTGCTGGGCATTGCCTATGCCTCCCTGGAAGACCTGACGCCCCAGGAGAGCAGCGTCATCCACTCCATCCTCGCCGTCATGGTGATGGTGGTGGGCTCCAGCAAGGCCCTCAACCGCACCCTCTCCGAGCTGGAGTATTACTCGACCCACGACCCCCTTACCGGACTGCATAACCGCCGCTACTTCAACGAGATCCTCGGTTACGAGGTCGGGCGCTCCGAACGTCACCAGCACGAGTTCTCCATCCTTATGCTCGACCTGGACGACTTCAAGGACGTTAACGACACCTACGGCCACCCCTGCGGCGACCGGGTCCTGCAGCAGGTTGCCGACCGGATGAAGCAATCCATGCGCAATGGCGACCTGGCCACCCGCATTGGCGGTGACGAGTTCGCCATCATCCTCGTCGAAACGGGGGTCGAGGGCGCCCTGACCGTAGCCGAGAAGCTGCGTACCGAACTGCGCCAGATGACCTTCATCGGCGACGACGGCAAGGACTTCCACATCACCACCTCCATCGGCGTGGTCACCTACCCCGGCGACGCCCACAGCATCTCGGACCTGATGGCCGGGGTGGACCTGGGCCTCTACCGAGCCAAGGAGCTAGGCAAGGACGGCATTGGCACCCTCGAATCGGTGGGCGACCGGGTCAAGGCCAGCCGCATGACCCGTGACTACGCCGAGAAGCTGCGCGCGTCCCTGCGTGACGGGCGCGTCGTGCCTTACTACCAGAGCATCTTCAACTGCAAGACCGGCGAGCCCTTTGCCTACGAAACCCTGGCGCGCATCATCGAACCCGATGGGCGCACCCTGTCGGCCGGCGCCTTCATCGAGACCATCGAAAAGTACGGCCTCGGCCGCGACCTGGACCGAACCATCATCACCCAGGCCCTGCACGCCGCCCGGGCCCGCCTCGACGCCAACAAACCGCCCTTCCGCCTGTTCATCAACCTGTCGGCCCAGGAAATCCAGGGACGCGGCATCCTCGGCTATGCCGAGCAGCTGTGCACCGAGCTCGGCATACCGCCCAGCGTCATCGTTTTCGAGATCCTCGAACGGGACGCCATCGGCGACATGACCCACATGCGCAAGTTTCTCAGCGACCTGCGCAAGAAAGGCTTCCTGTTTGCCCTCGACGATTTCGGCAGCGGCTACAACTCCTTCCACTACCTGCGCGAGCTGAGCTTCGACTACGTGAAGATCGACGGCGCCTTCGTGAAGAACATCGTCCGCTCCAAGATCGACCGCACCCTGGTGCACAACCTCACCCGCCTGTGCCAGGAGCTGGGCATCCTCACCATCGCCGAATTCGTCGAATCCGAGGACATCCTGCAAGCCCTGCGCAGCATGGGCGTGGATTACGCCCAGGGTTTCCACCTGGGCATTCCCGCCTCGGCCATGCCCTAGCCGCCGGGGGCGGCCGGGGGTTCACAGTTCCTCGATCTCCAGGAAGACCTGGGTCTGGTTGAGGAGCAGGTAGGCGATCTCGCCAAAGGTCATCGGCCCGCCCGGGGCGGCACCGCGCCGCCCCTCCAGCCCACAGTAAAGGTAGTTGAGGATACAGTTGCACGACCATAGGGCCGCTTCACCGCCCGCCTCGGCCTCGGGGTCGGCGCTGAAGTCCACCGGCGCGGCCAGGCGATAGGCCACGTCTTCGAACACCGGCGCATAGAAATCCACCCGCCCGGCAACCCGATCCACGCCCTTGATCGAGACGTTCACCGAAGCCCCGCCGTAGTCCGCCACCAGGGGCAGGCGCAGATCGGCCTGACACGCCTCCAGGTAGGCCGCCAGGGTGGTGTCCACCCCATCCACCGTACACCGGCCGGCCGAGAAGCCCGTGTCCGGAAAACGCAGCACTGCGCCCTCCCCCTGGCGCATGACGTTGGCGATGTGCACGTGGGCATAGCGGTCGGGCGGCAGGGGCACATGCATCACGACTGCCCGCTCCGCATCAAAGTCCAGCCCGGGGCCGCTGACCACCAGCGGCGCCACCCGGCCGAGGTCGTCCAGGTGACAGCCCGCCACCCACCCCGCCACCGGCTTGATGAACATGTCCTCGAAGCCCGGCGCCTTGCGGGCATACAGGGAATGAACCGCCGAGAAGGCTGGAATGATGATCAGGCTGAAGCCATTCATCGGGCCATCGGCACACACATGGTCGATGCTGGTGATGTCGTAGCTGCGGATCTCCGGCCTGCCGGCATCCACCGGAACGCGGGTGACAAAGAGCCGGTCACGGCTCACCTGCCCCCCGTCGCTGCCCATGAAGTAGGGAATCGTGCCCCCCATCCAGTTGCCGGCGGGCAGGCTGCGCAGCAAGGCCTCGTCGCCGGCGATCATCAGAAAGTGGCCGGCCTCGATCAGGGCCGCGGCATCGTCCAGCCCCATCAGGCCGTTCTCGAGGGCGCTCATGCGGCCTCCGGCAGCAGCTGGCGCAGCTCGTGGACCAGCATGCGTTCGTTCTTCACAAAATAGCGGTGCAGATCGCGCAGCTTCATCCGGCGTACTTCCTCATCGGCTATCAAGGCCACCTGGCTGCGGGTGCGGGACAGCAGCAGCTGCAGACCAAGCACCCGCACATCCAGCGCAAGGGTTCCATCCATGAGGCGCTGCCACACCGGGTCATCCAGGTCCGGCACCCGGCTGGAGATAGGGGCAGCGGGTGGTGCCACGGGTGGCGCGGCACCGTCGGGGATCACCACGGAGGCTGGCTGGGCTTCGGTGGATGTCACCGCATGACGACCATGGTCGAGGGCGTAGCGATAACGCCACACCTCGGCCACCGGCAGATCGAGAATGGCGCAGACGCCATTCATGCTCACGCCCTCGTTGAGCAGAGACAGGATCTGTCGGTCGAGGGCCCGGGTGAAGGGCATGCCTGCCTCGCCAGCCCAGGGATGACGCGGCATCTCGCTGCCGGTCGGCACCCGCACATGCACCTGGACCCGCCAGCCGCCGAAGCCGGTATGCCGCCAGGACGCTTCGGCACCCCCTTGCGCCACTCGCTGGCGGCCCAGGCCGAACCAGCTGCGCGGCGCCTCCACGCCTATCCACACGGCCATGCAGCGGTTGAATTCGTCCGCCCGGCAGGCCTGGACGACCCAAGGCTCCTGCACCTGCAGCAACTGCTTCCACAACGTCAGCCCATCCACCATGCTCACCTCCTTCGGGAAACGCTCCCGGCATGGGGAGCGCGACCCGAAAGAGGCGCAAGGGCCGTGCCACCCCGCTCAGTTCAGCCCTGCCCGTCGATGCGGCAATGCACCATGTCCAGACTGTAAACAGGTGTCACATCACGTCCCGCGGGGGGCTGCTGCAAATCAGGGCACGACGGGTCCGGGCCATGGCGAGCGCAGCCCACCGGTCAGCGCAGCGAGAGCCGCAGCCGGCGGCTGGTCGGCGCGTAGGCGGAAGCTGTCGAATCCGCACTGGGCCATCAGCGCGAGCTGGTCCACCAGCACATCACCGACCGCCCGCAACTCGCCGGTGTAGCCGTGGCGGCGGCGCAGCAGATGGGCCACGGAATAACCCCGGCCGTCGGTGAACACCGGAAAGTGGATGGCAACCAGCGGGATGCCAGCCAGCCAGGGCACCAATGCCTCGGGTGCGTCATCCGGGCCCAGCCACACGCTGGCGCGGAGTGGGTCAAGGCGGGCCCGGTGGGCGGACCACACCGCCAGCGGCAGCACCAGGTGCTCGCCGGCCTCCAGCCGTTCAACGACCCGGGGTACGTCTCCTTCGATCCATTGCCAATGATCGTCAGCCACTTTGCCGTGGCGGATCAGCGTGCTCATGCCGCCCCTCCATAGACACGCGCCTTGAAGGCGTCCAGCCCGACCCGTTCGAGCGCGTCGATGAAGGGCTCCCCCTCGTGACGCACGCCGACGTACACCTCGAGCAGATCCGCGATCACGTCCGGGATCTGCCCTGCGGCAAAGGACGGGCCAATCACCCGGCCCAGCGCCGCCTGGCTGCCTTCCCGCCCGCCCAGGGTCACCTGGTACCACTCCTCGTTGTTCTTATCCACACCGAGAATGCCGATGTGACCGATGTGGTGGTGACCGCAGGCATTCACGCAGCCCGACATGTTGAGCTCCAGTGGGCCCAGGTCGAACAGGTAGTCCAGATCGTCGAAGCGCTGCTGGATGGCCGCCGCTACCGGGATGGAGCGGGCATTGGCCAGGGAGCAGAAGTCGCCCCCGGGGCAGCACACCAGATCGGTGAGCAACCCGATGTTGGGCGTCGCCATGCCGAGGGCGCGGGCGCCTTCCCACAGGGCCGGCAAATCCCGGCGGGCCACGTGGGGCAGCACCAGGTTCTGCTCGTGGCTGACGCAGATCTCGCCAGCACTGAAGCGCTCCGCCAGCTCGGCGACCCCGTCCATCTGCTCGGCGGTGGCGTCGCCGGGGGGCACGCCAGTTTTCTTCAGGGACAGGGTCACGACCGCGTAGCCCGGCTCCCGGTGAGCCGAGACATTGCGCTCGACCCAGCGGGCAAAGGCGCGGCTGCCGGCCAGCGCAGCGAGGTAGCCCGGATCGTCGGCAGCGGCAGGCGCGTAGTCGTGCCGGGCGAAGAAGGCCTCCATCTCCCGGAAGGTCGCGTCGCTGATGCAGCCCGGGCCGCCCCGGGTCCACGCCCATTCGTCCTCCACCTCCCGGGTGAAGCCTTCCAGGGTGAGGTCCTTCACCAGGATCTTGATGCGCGCCTTGTACTTGTTGTCGCGCCGGCCATGGCGGTTATAAACCCGCAGGATGGCCTCGAAATAGTTGAGCAGCTCTTCCCGGGGCAGGAAATCGCGCATGGAGCGCCCCACCATCGGCGTGCGCCCGAGCCCGCCGCCGACGAAGATCTCGAAGCCGATGCGGCCATCATCGGCCACCCGGGCAAGGGCGCCAATGTCGTGAAAGCGCACCGCGGCCCGGTCTTCCGCCCCACCGGCAAAAGCGATCTTGAACTTGCGCGGCAGGAACAGGAACTCCGGCGCCAGGGTGGACCACTGGCGCACGATCTCGCAGTAGGGCCGCGGATCGAAAAGCTCATCCGCCGCCACGCCGGCAAAGGGGTCGGTGGTGATGTTGCGGATGCAGTTGCCCGAGGTCTGGATGGCGTGCATCTGCACGGTGGCCAGCTCGGCCAGGATGTCCGGCGCCTCCTCCAGGCGCACCCAGTTGAACTGGATGTTGCTACGGGTGGTGAAGTGGCCATAGCCCCGGTCGAAGCGGCGGGCGATGTCGGCGAGCTTGCGCAGCTGGTAGGCTGCCAGGGTGCCGTAGGGAATCGCCACCCGCAGCATGGGTGCATGGCGCTGCACATAAAGGCCGTTCTGCAGGCGCAGGGGGCGGAACTCATCCTCCCCTAGGCGCCCGTCCAGAAAGCGGGTCATCTGGTCACGAAACTGGGCAACGCGGTCTTCCACCAGACGCTGGTCGGCTTGCTTGTATCGGTACATGGTGATCTCGGCAGTTCAGGTGGATCAGGGAAGAACGAAGGTGCTCTTCTCGGTGACCCGGGTTGACGGGTCGTCGGCGGCGCGCACCTGGAAGGTGATCGGCCGGGCGCCGGACGGGCCGCCGTCGGCCGGTGCCGCCACCGTGACCTGCACGGCGCGGATGCTGCCGGCCTCGCCGGCGAAGCGCCGGGTGCCGACCAGCTCGATGCCCGGCAGGCCGCTGACCTCCACCTCGAAGTCCCGTGGCGTCTCGGCCAGATTGGCCAGCTTGAGGGTGTAGGCGTTCTCGATGCGGCCATCGGTGGCCTCCCGGGCCAGGCTGCCCCGGTCGCGCAGCACGTCCACCAGCAGCAGCGAGCGCTGGGTCGCTGTCCAGGCACCGAGGGCAACAAAAACGCCGATCAAGCCGCCATACACGGCCAGGCGGGGGCGCCCGCCCCGCCGCGGCATCCCCGCCAGCTCCTGTTCCGAGGCAAAGCGGATCAGGCCCAGAGGCTTGGCCACGCGGGTCATCACCTCGTCGCAGGCATCCACGCACAGGCCGCAGTTGATGCACTGGTACTGGAGTCCGTCGCGGATGTCGATGCCGGTGGGGCACACCTGCACGCAGATGCCGCAGTCGATGCAGTCGCCACGGCCCTTGCCCTTGCGGGGTTCGCCGCGGGTGGCGTCGTAGCTCACGGTGCGGGTGGTGGCGTCAAACATCACCCCCTGGAAGCGGGAGTAAGGGCACATGTGCTGGCACACCGCCTCCCGGGCAAACCCGGCCTGGAGGTAGGTGAACAGCGCGTAGAACAGCACCCAGAAGCCCTCCCAGGGCCCTACGTTCCAGCCCGCCAGGGCCGGCAGCAGCTCGCGGATGGGCGTGAAGTAGCCGACGAAGGTGATGCCCGTCCACCCGGCAAAGAGCAGCCACAGGCCATGCTTGGCCGCCTTCAGGCCCAGCTTGCGCGGCCCCAGGGGTGCCTGATCGAGGCGCAGGCGGGCCAGGTGATCGCCCTCCACGCGGGTCTCGATCCACATGAAGATGGAGGTATAGACCGTCTGCGGGCAGGCGAACCCGCAGAACAGCCGCCCCGCCAGCGCTGTGACCAGAAACAGGCCGGTGGCCGCCAGGATCAGGGCGATGGCCAGCAGCAGGGCGTCCTGGGGCCACAGCACCAGGCCGAAGAGGTGGAACTTCTCGTGGGGGATATCGAACCACAGGGCCTGGCGTCCATCCCACTGGAGCCAGCAGGCTCCATAGAAAATGATCTGGGTGAACCACACCATGCTCCAGCGGAGCGTGTTGAAACGACCACTCACCTCGCGGGCGTGGATCTTCCCCTTCTTGCGGTACAACTCGAGTCTGGCTTCGCGGACCTTGCTGACAGGCTTGTTCATTCGGGTATTCCTCCTGGAGCAGGAGTAGATCACCCGGACGAAAATAGAAACAGATTCAGCCCGCTTTGTTTTCGATAGGAACAGATAAACCGCTTGCGGACGCGCGCGCCTGCTCGCTGACCCAGCGCCCCAGACTGGCTACGGCATCCCGGCCCCGGGCATCGAAGGGGTGGCCGAAATTGAGCCGGATGCAGTGACCGAACTCCCGCTTGGCCGAGAAGATCGGCCCCGGAGCAAGGCTGATGCCCTGGGCCAGAGCCTGGCGGTGCAGCGCCAGGGCGTCCACCTGGCGGGGCAGCTCGACCCACAGAAAGTAGCCGCCCCCCGGGCGGGCCAGGCGTGTGCCCGGAGGGAAGTACGCTTCCACCGCTTCGACCAGCGCCGCCTCGTGGGCCGCCAGGGTGCGCCGCAGGTGGCGCAGGTGGTTCTCATAACCGCCCTGCTTCAGGTAGTCGGCCAGGGCGATCTGCACCGGCACCGTGGTGGCCAGGCTGGTGGACAGCTTCTGGCGCTGGATCAAGCCTGCATAGCGCCCCGCCGCCACCCAGCCAATGCGGTAGCCGGGTGCCAAGCACTTGGAGAAGGACGACACGTGCATCACCCGCCCATTGGGGTCCACGGCCTTGCTGCACAAGGGCGCGTCGGCCCCGAAGTACAGCTCGGCATACACGTCGTCTTCGATCAGCGGCACATCGTGGCGGTCGAGGAGCTCGATCAGCGCCCGCCTGCGCGCATCCGGTACATGGCTGCCGGTGGGGTTGGCGAAGTTGAGCATGAACAGGCAGACCTTGACCGGATGGTGGCGCAGGGCGTCCTCCAGGGCCGCAAGGTTGACGCCCTCCCGGGGGTGGCTCGGAATCTCGATGACCTTCAGGCCGAGGCGCTCGCTGGCCTGCAGGCCCGCATAGAAGGTCGGCGACTCGATGGCGATGAGATCGCCCGGGCGGGTGACGGCCTGCAGGCACAGATTGAGGCCCTCCATCGCCCCCGAGGTGATGACGATCTCCTGGGGCGACACGCGAGCCCCCTGGGCCAGGTAGCGCAGGGACAGCTGGCGGCGCAGCTCGTCGTTGCCCGGTGGCAGATCGGCGATGGTGGACATGGGGTCCAGATGCCGTGCCGCCGCAGCCAGAAAGCGCCCCAGCTTGTCCAGGGGAAACAGCCGCGGGCTCGGGAAGCTGGAGCCCAGCGGCACCACGGCCGGGTCCTTGACGCTGTCGAGGATCTCAAAGATGAAGTCACTGACATCCAGGGCCGTGGAATGGCCCACCGGGCGGCTCATCTCCGGCTCGGGCAGGCGCTGCCCCAGTCGGGCGCGGACGAAATAGCCGGACTTGGGCCGAGCCTCAATCAGGCCCCGGCTCTCCAGCAGGTGATAGGCCTGGGTGACCGTCACCGGGGCAATGCCATGGATACGGCAGCTCTGGCGCACCGAAGGCAGGCGGTCACCGGGGCGCAGCACGCCCTCGGCAATCAGCCGGGCGGTGTCGTCGGCAAGGGTCTGGTAAAGACTCATGGGGGGCGATGGTAGCAGCCCATGCCGCGGGGCCGCCCCAAAAAGAAAAGGCCGGGAAGCCCCGGCCTTTCTGGCAGTGCGCGGTGTTCCGCTTACTGCACGCGCACTTCGACGCGACGGGCCTCGGCGGCATCGGTGCCACCCAGGGTCACGGCGGGCTTGCGCATGGCCACCTTGTCGGCCGGCACGCCGGCAGCAATCAGGGCGTCCTTGAGGGCCACGGCACGGGCCTTGGCCACTTCGGCGTTGATGGCGGCGCCACCGGTTTCGTCGTGGTAGCCGGAGATCAGCACAATCTTGCTGGAATCTTCCTGCAGCTTGGCGATGACCTTGGCCACTTCGTCAGCCGCATTGGCGGGCAAGTCGGCCTTGCCGGAATCGAAGTAGAGCTTGACCAGGGCCTCGCCGACTTCGGCGATTTCCGGTACTTCTGCAACCGCGGCAACCGGAGCAGCCTTGGCAGCGTTGGTCTGGCCGGTAACGTAAACAGTCAGGCCGATCACCAGGCCGATTACCAGGGCGATGATGCCGAACAGAATGCCCAGTACGAGGTTCTGGTTGTCGTCGTCTTCTTGCATCGGAAAATTCCTTTCTAGGTCAAGGTTGAAATCAAACCTTGCGAGTATACCGGCTTAATCGGGCGTACTTCGAAGGATGCGAAAAGGAAAGGTTAAAAAGCTATTCCAGCACACTGGTGCCGCCTATTGCTTGATGCCCACCACCATGGTTTCTGCCCCAGTCAATCTTTCCCGGTGGAGCGCATGAAAACCGGCATCCTTCATCCACCCCATGCAGTCAGCCGCAGAGTAGTCGAAACCGCCCCTGGTCTCTATCAGCATGGTCAGGCTCATCAACAGTCCCTGTAGATTGCTCTCCCGCGCATCGTCGATCATGGCTTCATAGACGATCAAGGCCCCTCCCGGCGGCAACGCGGCATGCGCCTTGGCGATCAGGAATCGCTTTTCCTCCAGATTCCAGTCATGGAGGATGTGCCCCATCATGATCACCTGGGCGGACGGGATGGGATCACGGAAAAAATCCCCGGCGATGAAATCGACACGCTCTGCAACGCCAAGATGCGCCACATGCTCGCGGAAAATGGCACCTACCGTTGGCAGGTCAAATCCGATACCACGCAGATGCGGATGTGCAATGGCCACCTGAACGGCAAGATCGCCCTGGGCAGTTCCAAGATCGACGAAACCTGTGTAGTCACCCCACGGAAATTTCCTGGCGATGGCCCGATTGGCGCTCCGCGAAAGAGCGGTCATGGCGGTCAGGAACTGGCGGTGCCGGACGGGATCTGCCGCGAGGGCGGAGAACAGGGTTTCGCCACCGCTCTTCAGCTCATTCTGTGGATCACCGGTCTTAAGGGCGTCCGTCAGGTCGGCCCAGTATCGATACAGACGCGCATTGACCATATCGAGCAGGGCTGCGATGCAGGCCTCACTCTGCCGATCAAGATAGCGGGCGGCCGGTGGCGTATTGATATAGACACCGTCCCTGCGTTCCAGGACGCCCAGGGCCACCAGGGCGTCCAGAAAGTCCCGGCTGGCGCGGGGATGCAGGCCCAGGCGCTGCTCCAGATCAACGGCGCTTCCGGGCTGACGGGCCAGGGCAGTGAACACGTCCAGCTCCACGGCGCTGAGCAGGGTCTTGGCCGCACTGAAGCCCGTACCAATGCTGAGAATGTATTCGGGACTGATGAAGTCGTCAGTCATGAGCGGTCTCCGGAGTTGAACGAGCCAGGTGCAACTGCGCACTCGACGAGGCCAGATGGGTCACGACCGGATCGGCCAGCGCGTCGAAAACGCCGCTGACCAGAGTCGGCGCCGGGCCGGGCTCGGGCAGCAGGCGCAGCCACAGGCTGCGGCCCGGTCCGTCCTCGTCCACCCAGCCGGCCAGCAGGCCCGCCGGCCCCGCTTCGACACAGGCCAATTGAAGCGCCAGGGCTGGCGCACGGCAGGAAAGGCAGCGGCCCTCTCCGTGCCAGTCCAGGTAGCGGGCCAGGGCCGGCAGCACCTGACCCGGCTGGCTGGTGAGAAAGCCGATGGGCAGGGGCAACCCGCTCTGAGCTTCGGCCAGGGCCGCCCGCAGGGCAATGTCCGGACCGTGCAGGGTGGACACGCTGAGCAGGGCGTCGTCGGGCAGCCGGGTTTCACCGGCACTGTCCAGGCAACTGAGGGCACCGTAGAGCGCCAGCTCGACCCACGCCCCTACCCGCCGCGGGCGCTCGCCCAGGCGGCTGGCGAGGCGCTGGCGCCAGTCGGCGGGAGGCGGGTCTTCGAAATAACGGCCGGCGATACGCCAGATCCTCATGTCGAGCTCCCGTTGCAGTCTTCGAGCACCAGGGCGGCATGGCCGCCGCCAAAGCCGAGGATCTGGGCGAGGATAAAGCGCAGCCGCGGCGGGAAACGGGGCGCGAGGGCCACCTCCAGGTCGGGATCGGGCAAACAGGCCGGCGGAGCGGGCCACAGCCCGGCGTCGATACAGGCCGTCAGCAGGGCCAGTTCAGCCGCGCCCGCGGCGCCCAGGGTGTGTCCGATGCTGGCCTTGAGGGTGCTCAGCGCAGGCAACGGGGAAAAAACGGTCTTGATCCCGGCAATCTCTTCCGCGTCGTTGTGGGGGCTACCGGCGGCCTGGAGCTTGATCAGATCCACATCGGCCGCGGCAATGCCGCTGTCGTACAAGGCCGCACGCACCATGCGCTCAACCGTTTGGCGGGAAGCTCCGGCCGGATTGCTGCCATCGACCCGATTCGCCCCACCGCGCAGCCGCCAGCGGGCCGCACCGCGCCCAAGGTAGACCGCCGCCACAGCCTCGCCAAGCACCAATCCAGAGCGATCTGCCGCCAGCGGGCGGGGCGCCACGGGATCGAGGAGCTGCAGCGCGCCAAAGCCGGCGCAGCTGAAGCGGTTGGTCAGCTCCAGCCCCAATACCAGGGCCGAATCGGCCTCCCCTGCGCCGATCAGGCGATGGGCGCTTAGGAGGGCCACGAGCGACGAGGTGCACGCGGTGGAGACCCAGAACACCGGCCCCCGCCAGTCCAGCCATTCCGCCACATCTTCGGCGAAGCGCTGGCAATCGGGCAGGAAGGGCGAGCCTTGTTCAAGCGCCCCGACATTGAGGGACGAGGAAGCAAGCAAGAGTGGCGCAGCACGGTCGACAACGCCACATTCCGCCACTGCGGCACCTACCAGGCGACGGGCGCGAGCGTGCCAGTCAGGATCCGCATCAGGGATTGTAAAGACCGGGAAGCAGGCATCTGGCGCAAGCTGCATGGGCGCGGGGCGCACACCTCCGGCCGCCAGACAGGCCAGCGCACGGGGCAGATCCAGTCCCAGAGCGCACGCCAGCCCACGGCCCTGCAGGTAACTGCCGGCAAAGCTCACGACAGACGTTCGCGCAAGTGAGCGGCAAGAGTGGAGAGGGACGCGAGGGCACGGCGGGTCTCCTTACTGTCCGGCATGCGCACGCCGTAACGCTTCTGGATGGCCATGGAGACCTGCAGGGCGTCGAGGGAGTCCAATTGCAGGCGGGAATCCGGACCGAAGAGGATCTCGTCGTCACCCAGGCCACCGGCAGGCTCGGTCTTGTCGGCAGCCTCCAGGATCAGCATCTTCAGGGCCTGAATGAAAGTGGGGTCTGGGGTGTTCATGGTGTGTTCAGGAGATGATTCTGCGGGAGAAGAGCCGGCTTGCCAGGGCCAGCCCCAGGATGCCGAAGATGGCAAGGCGCAGGGCCCAGGGCGCCGCCTCGGAAAGATCGCCGTGGCGTAACAGCACGGTGAGCAGACCCTCCAACCCCCAGTTCATGGGCGACAGGCGTGCCAGTTGCTGCATCAGCCCGGGCATGACGAAGGTAGGCACCATGATGCCGCCCAGGGCCGCCATCAGCAGGTTGCACAGGGGGCCGAGGGTATTGGCCTGGGCGTGGGTCCGGACAAGGCAGGCGAGCAGCAGGGCAAAGCCGATGGCGGCGAGACTGGTGGCCCCCAGCATCAGGATCAGTGCCGGCCAGTGTATGCCTGCCAGGGACAGAGCCTCGCCGCCCAGCAGCGGCATGAGGGCACATCCCACCGTCAGCATCAGCGCCGCCTGGATGGCATTGACGCCGACATAAGGCAAGGCCTTCGCGAGGATCTGGATATGTTCGGGCACACCGAGCGCTGCCAGACGGGCCAGGGAGCCGTTGTGCTGCTCCTGCACGAAGAGGCTGCTGATGGCCGTGACCACGAAGAACATGCCGAAGACCAGCCACGCGGGCACGTTCTGCTGCACGGCGCTGACGGGACGAAGCGTACTGCCCAGTTGCTCGATAGACAGGAAAGGCAGGATGGACTGGCTGCCCCGGGGGCTCTCGCCGGTGAAGCTGGCCTGCAGCAGGGCCGCCCGCAGCTCACCCACGGCGCTGGCGAGTTCGGCCTGCAAGGTACGGAAAGCCCCCTGGTCGAGACCCGGTTCGACCCGCAGATGCACCACCGGGGCGCGGGGAGGATCGAGATCGCTCAGGGCATCGGCCAGGCCCGCATCAAGGGTCAGCACATAGGCCAGGCGCCCCTGGCGCAGCGCCTCTTCAACCTCGCCGGATGTGGCGGGGAGGGGCTGTGCCCTACCCTGGGTCATCGCCCAGGTGGCACTGATGCGCCGGGCTGCGGGGCTGTCCGTGGCGCTGTCGATGGCGTAAGGAAGCTGCCGCGCAGGCGGTGCATACAGGTTCTGCAGCGCCAGGGACATGATCACGATGAAAGCCGCGGGCATCAGGAACAGGGCGGCAAGCGCGTGCGGATCACGAACCAGGGCGAGGAGCTCCTTGCGGATCAGGGCGAGGAGCATCAGTGATCCCTCAGCCGGGTATCGGTCAGGCTCAAGAACACGCGCTCAAGGCTGTGACGCCCGAAACGGGCATCGCGGATGCACCCGCCCCGGGCTTCGATGCACGCCAGCGCCGCCACCGGCGAAGCATCGGCCGCGAGCTCGAGTTTCAGGTGAACACCCGTCACCTTCAGCTGACCATCGATGTCACCCGCCAGGGCCGCCAGGGCATCGCCGTCGAGAGGCGCTTCAAGCTGTACTTCGACCTGCCCCCTGGCCTGGGCCAGGAGCTCCGCCAGAGGTCCCTCGCGAAGCACGCGACCGTGATCCACGATTACCACGCGATCCGCGATGGCTTCGATCTCTTCCATGTAGTGACTGGCGTAGATCACCGCCATGCCGGTGGCAGCCAAGCCACGAACAGTCTCGAGCAGAAACGCCCGGGACTGGGGATCGACACCCACCGTTGGCTCGTCAAGCACGATCATCTCGGGGGTGGGTAGCAGGGCGATCGCAAGGTTGAGGCGACGCTTGAGCCCACCGGAGAGGTATTCGGCGCGGGTACCGGCAAAGCCCTCCAGGCAAGTGGCGGCAAGGGTCCGGGCGATGGCCTGCCGGGCGGCGGCGCCGGAAAGGCGACTGGCGGCAGCGAAGCAGCGCAGGTTTTCGGCCACGCTCAGCATGGGATAGAAGGCAAAATCCTGGGGCGCAATAGCGATACAGGTTGGCGCGCGTCGGCGAAGCTGGGCGAGGGATTCACCATCAACCTCTATCTCCCCGCCATCGGCCTGGAGCAAGCCCGCCAGGTGGGCCACCAAGGTGGACTTGCCGGCCCCGTTGGGCCCGAGGAGGCCGAGAATTTCGCCACGCCGGGCCTCCAGGCTGAAATCGACGAGGGCCGGCGTCGCCGCCGCGGGATAGCGATAGTGGAGCCCGCTGACACACAGCATCAGGACACCGCAGCCTTGAGCTCGGTAAAGAAGCCCTTTTCGGCTGCAGCCAGGGCGAACAGATGCTCGGCCAGAGCGGGTGGATCAAACGGATCACGTACTTTCACCATACGCGCGGCAGCGAGCGCGAAGGCGCGCCAGGCATCACCGATGTCCATCAGGCGATCAGCGAACTCTGCAAGAGCCGGGCACTCCGCAGGCTGGGCCGCCTCCTGCAGGAAGGCTGCATAGAGAAAGCGGAAGCCGGCGCCGCCGGTGCCGATTTCCTCCTGCATCCGCACGATATGGCCCACCAGCCGCAGGTTGTCCGCTTTGGCAGGATCGGCCTTGCCCAGGCTGCGGGCCAGCCCGCGAATGCCGCCAGCGCCAAAAACGGGCAGCGGCGCCAGCATGCTCCAGGCAACCCGGTGGATGGCCTGGCGGATTGCCTTGGGCGGGATGTCGCGCCCGGGCACACCGGTGGGAAAGTACAGTGTGCCCTTGGGGGCCAGCATGCCCTTGGCGAAGCGGGCACGGTTGAGATCGTCCCGATGGCAGCGCACCGGGTGCTCGCCCACCGGATCACTGATCAGGTAGTCATCCCCTTCCCGACCATAAACCACCAGGTTGTGGGCATTGAAGTGAAAGCGCATGTCTTCGGGAAAATAGGGCAGCCAGTAAACCGAGGTTTGCAGGCCCACCACCTGCCCCTGGTCGAGCAGCGCATCCAGGCGCGCCTCACCTGCGGCCACGCTGGAAAAGCGTTCGATCCGGAAATGCACGCCCAGGGACTTGCGCACCCCCCGGATGATCGCCCGCGGCGGAACCCGGTAGGCGATCAGCGGCATCTCCTGGATGCGCACGAAGGGCAGGTAGGCGAAGCTCAGGCCGCCGCCGAGACCAAAAGCCATGGGTTCGCCAATGGGCAACCCGTGGTGATTGAGGAGATTGGCGACCGTGCCGCTTTCGCAGTGGGCGGCGTGGCGATGCTGGAACGCCGCGCTCATGGCAGAGTCCGCAGTGTTTCGGGCGCGATGCCCAGGGCGGCGGCGTAGCGCTTCAGCAGCTTCGGCGACAGTCTGGCAAACACGGCCGGGCGGAAATGACGACGGATGCGCCAGCGCCATACCCCGCAGCTCTGGGCGAAGGTGGCAATGTCCATGCGGCGGGCGTACATCCAGTACTCCAGGGGCGACGACAGGCCGGCCACAACCCGGGCCCGAGCCGCCTCGGCGTAGGCATCGAAGACATCCACGGCCTGGAGGGTGACGATCTCCTCGGCCTCCCAGCCGGCGGACTCCACAGCAACGATCGCCCCACCCGCCCCCCGCGCATAGACGGCCTTGCGATGGCCGCCGAGGGTGGCGTTGCCATCCTGGGGGACGTCCTGCGCATCCATCAGATCGCCTCCAGAAAGACGAAGCCGCTGGAGAAGCGCCCACTTTCCGGCACATAGAGCAGGATCTTCTGGCCCGGGCGGATGCGCCCGGAGCGCATCAGCTCATCAAGCATGATGTAGGGCGAAGCGGAGCCCGTGTTGCCCTTGTCCACCAGGTTGGTGAACCACCGGGACGTGGGGATGGGGAAGCCGATGTCCGCCAGGGTGCGTTCGAGGACGGGGGCGAAATACAGGGAAGAGATGTGGGGCAGAAACCAGTCCACGTCCTCGGGGCGAAGGCCGTGGCGGGCCTGGAGGGCGTGGATGGGATCGGTGAGGGTGACCGGGGCGACGTGTTCGTTGAGGAGCCGGACATCCTGCTTGAGCGAGAAGATGGAGCGGGAGGCCCAGTCGGTCACCGGGAAGCGCACCCACCCGCGCAGACCGCCGTCGGACTCCTTCTCGGCGCCGGCGTACATGCAGGCGGGCAGACGGTGGGCGTTGGAGAACAGCTCGATCCAGCACACCCGGAGCGAAACCTGCCCCGGCCGGGGCGTCGGCTCCAGCAGCAGGGCCCCAGCCCCGTCGGACAGCATCCAGCGCAGGAACTCCTTGTCGAAGGCGATCTCGGGGCGCGCTTCCAGCTCCCGCGCCAGGTGTTCGCTCTCGGCCTCGAAATGGCTGGCCCGCATGACCGGCGAAACCAGCTCGGACCCCGTGGCGATGGCACGCCGGGCACTGCGCGAGGCCACGCTCATGGCCGCGTACTTGAGGGCGGCGGTACCCGACAGGCAGATGCCCGCTAGGGACACCACTTCCAGCTGGGGCCAGCCCAACTCGCCATGGACCATCACCCCGTGTCCGGGGAGGAGCTGGTCGGCATGGGAGGTGCCCGTGGCCAGACAATCCACCGGGCCCACATCGCCAAGGGCGCGGATGGCCTCTGCGGTGAGTCGGGCGTGGGTCATCACCGGCTCGCGGGTGACGGGGTCGAGGGCGTAGTGGCGGGTCTTGATGCCGTTGTTGCGCAGCACGATGCGCCGCGCCCGGGAGGGCTTGCCGCCGACCATGCCGAGGATGGACTCGATACGTTCGTTGGGAACCGGCTCCAGGGGCAGGTAGGCGGCCGATCCGGTGATGAAGACGTCAGAAATCATAGTGGGCAAGGCGTTCAAGGCCGGAGCCCGAGGGCTGCTCGTAGGATGCCTTCACCGCGTCGAGACGGCGACGCAGGAAGGGGCGCAAAAAAGCCTGTAAGGCGAGGGAAACCGGTACCACCGTGAGGATGATGGTTACCAGGAAGACGAGGTAAAAGGCCAGCAAGGGCAGGCGCTGCCAGGTACCGGGCGGCCCCGCCCAGCACAGCAGCGTGCCCCACAGATGAAAACTGCGGCTGCCCGCCCGCTCGCTGACGAGCAGCTCTGGCTGGGCCTGGACAGCACCAAGCCCCGACAGCAGCGGTTCTGCACCCTGCTCCCGGTCGTTCAGCAGTGCGTCGCGCAGTGCCCGGCCAAAGCGGATGCTGCGACGGATTTCGCCCTCAGCCACGCCGGCGGGCGGCAGGCCGGGCACCGGCTTGCGGCGTCCGGTGAGAAGCCACAGAGGTGTGGTGAGCAAGGTGGCAAGGGTGGGTGCGCGATCGGTGAGCACCACGTTGTCCAGGTGACGGGCGCCGATCTCCGCCAGGCGCGCGCGGACCCGATCATGGGCCATCATCCACATGTTGCGACACGCCACCACCGTCACCACCGGCTTGTTGCGGAGCAGGCGCGTGCCCTCCTCGCTGAGGAGAAAGGCCGACACCGGCTGGCTGGGCGCAAGAAACCACACCTGATAGAACAGGATGACCAGGTCGTAGGACTCGTCGGCGGGAAGCGCCAGGGGCGCGATTTCCCCCGGCCGCATCAGGGCTGACTCGGGAAAGGCGTCCAGAAAGCGGAAAAAGGGCCACGGGAAGGGGAAATCCACCCGAGGGCGAATCTGCACCACCTCCAGACCGATGCCGGGCTCCTCCACCAAAGGTTCAATCAGGCGGTCTGCGATGGCGGACAGCTGGCCCGTCTGTGTGTAAACGACGACCAGCGCACGCTTCAGGGGCCCAGGTGCAGCGTGATGCAATTCGTTCGACACTGGAGAGATCTGATGGCACGTTTCAATAGCGGCATTCTATTGCTTGGGCATGTCACCCGGCAATGTTGCCGCCACACTACCGACACAGCAGCGTGCAGCACGACCCCCCATATGCAAAGGCGCCGCCTCTGACAAGCAGAGCGGCGCCTTCTCTCCGACAGACGATCAGGCCTTCGAGAACACGATCTTCCCGTTCTCGCACTCGACCCGAATCGTATCCTTGGCCGCAAACTGCCCTTCCAGGATGCGCTTGGCGAGCGGGTTCTCGATGTGCTCCTGGATGGCGCGCTTGAGCGGGCGGGCGCCGAAGACCGGGTCGAAGCCGGCGCGGGCCAGTTCGGTCAGGGCCGCATCGCTGGCCTCCAGATGCATGTCGAGCTTGGCCAGGCGCTTCTCTAGGTAGCCGAGCTGGATGCGGGCGATGGAA
>NZ_JBIJDC010000083.1:0-20516 GCF_044344315.1 Zoogloea sp.
TTCTCCATCTCCAACGGTGGCGTGTTCGGTTCCATGATGTCCACCCCGATCATCAACCCGCCCCAGTCCGCGATCCTCGGCATCCATGCCACCAAGGACCGTGCCGTGGTGGAAAATGGTCAGGTCGTGGTGCGTCCGATCAACTACCTCGCCATGTCCTACGATCACCGCATCATCGACGGCCGCGAAGCCGTCCTGGGTCTGGTGACCATGAAGGAAGCACTGGAAGATCCGGCCCGTCTGATCCTGGACGTCTGATCTCACTGACCTGAGGCACGGCCGCGGCAGCTCGTCTGCCGCCGCCGTGCCTTGTTTCAATCCGAACAAGGAAGAAAACACATGGCGAAGCAATTCGACGTTCTGGTCATCGGCGGTGGTCCCGGTGGCTATGTGGCTGCAATCCGCGCCGCTCAACTCGGTTTCAACACGGCCTGCGCCGAATCCAATCCGTATGCCGACCCGAAGGGCGAGCCCCGTCTGGGCGGCACCTGCCTGAACGTGGGCTGCATCCCGTCCAAGGCGCTGCTGCACACCTCGCACCTCTTCGAAGAAGCCGGTCACGCCTTTGAAGAGCAGGGCATCTCTGTCGGCACCCCGAAGATCGACGTGGCCAAGATGATCGGCCGCAAGTCCAAGATCGTCGAGCAGCTTACCGCCGGCATCAAGGGCCTGTTCAAGAAGAACAAGGTCACCTTCCTGGCCGGGCACGGTTCCTTCGTCTCCAAGACCGAAGCCGGTTGGCAGGTCAAGGTGGGTGAAGAGGTCGTCGAAGCCAAGAACGTGATCGTGGCCACCGGCTCCACCGCCCGTCACCTGCCTGGCATTCCCGTGGACAACAAGCTGGTGTGCGACAACATCGGCGCCCTCGACATCGATTCCGTGCCCAAGCGCCTTGGCCTGATCGGCTCCGGCGTGATTGGCCTGGAAATGGGCTCGGTGTGGAACCGCCTGGGTTCTGAAGTGACCATCCTCGAAGCCATGGACAGCTTCCTCGGCGCCGCCGATCAGGATCTGGCCAAGGAAGCCCTCAAGCTGTTCACCAAGCAGGGTCTCGACATCAAGCTGTCCGTCAAGGTTGGCAAGGTCACGGTCGGCAAGAAGTCGGTCACCGTTGAGTACGAAACGAAGGACGGCGCCCAGAAGGTCGAGTTTGACCGCCTAATTGTTTCTGTCGGTCGCGTGCCCAATACCGCCGGTCTCAACGCCGAAGCCGTTGGCCTCAAGCTCGACGAGCGTGGCTTCATCGACGTGGACGGCCACAACCAGACCAACCTGCCTGGCGTGTGGGCGGTGGGTGACGTGGTGCGCGGCCCGATGCTGGCCCACAAGGCCATGGAAGAAGGTGTTGCAGTGGCCGAGACCCTGGCGGGTCAGAAGGGTCACACCAACTTCGACACCATCCCCTGGGTCATCTACACCTCCCCGGAAATCGCCTGGGTGGGCAAGACCGAGCAGCAGCTCAAGGCTGAAGGCGCCGCCTACAAGGTTGGCAAGATCCCGTTCATGGCCAACGGCCGTGCCCTGGGTGCCGGTACGCCGGCCGGCTTCGTGAAGATGATTGCCGATGCCAACACCGACCGTATCCTTGGCGTGCACATCATTGGCTCCAACGCTTCCGAGCTGATCGGCGAAGCCGTGGTGACCATGGAGTTTGCCGGTGCGTCCGAAGATCTGGCCCGCATCTGCCACGCTCACCCGACCCTGTCGGAAGTCGTCCACGAAGCCGCCCTGGCGGTAGACAAGCGTCCTCTGCACTTCTGATCGTCAGGGGCCGGTTCGCCGGCGCCTGCATCAGCCGGGGGTGGTCAGGCGTAAAATGCCTCACCACCCCTTTTCCATCCGTAGTAACCATAAAAAAGTTTCACGACCATGCCCCATCGAATCCTCAAGGTTGCCGAAAACGGCATGCTCGACGCCTACGACGCCACCCTCAAGGCGCGTGGCTTCAAGTCCGACCCGGCGCAGCGTGCCGCCGCCCAGCGCCTGCAGGGCCTATATTCCGAATTGGTGTCCTTCAAGGCCGCCAGGCGGGGCACCATTCGCAAGCTGCTCTCGAGACCCAAGCAGCCGAGGAGCGTGTATTTCTGGGGTGGAGTGGGTCGCGGCAAGAGCTTCCTGATGGACTGCTTCTATGATTCGGTGCCTTACCAGCGCAAGCGCCGGGTGCACTTCCATGCCTTCATGCAGGAAGTCCAGAACGACCTGAAGAACCTCAACAACGAGGCTGATCCCCTGCAAAAGGTGGCCGACCGTATCGCCCGCCAGACCCGCCTGCTGTGCTTCGACGAATTCCATGTGTCGGACATCGCCGACGCCATGATTCTTGGCCGCCTGCTGGAAGCCCTGTTTGCCCGCGGGACCATCTTCGTGATGACCTCCAACTACCCGCCGGATGGCCTCTATCCCAACGGACTGCAGCGCATCAACTTCCTGCCCACCATCGACATGATCAAGCGTCGCTTCGACGTGGTCGAGGTGGATCACGGCACCGACTACCGCCTGCGTACCCTTGAGCAGATGGATGCCTTCCTGGTGCCGGGTGATGATGCGGCCGACAAGCACCTGGCCACCGACTTCGAGAAGATCGCCGGCACCAAGGGCGCGCCTGGCGAGATCGAAGTGCTCGAGCGCAAGCTCAAGGTCCAGCGCATCGCCCCGGGGGTGATCTGGTTTGACTTCGATACCCTGTGTGCCGGTAACCGTTCCCAGAACGACTACCTGGAGATCGCCCGGGAGTACCACACCCTGATCCTCTCCCGCGTGCCGAAGATGAGTGCGGCCATGGCCTCCGAGGCGCGGCGCTTCACCTGGCTGATCGACGTGCTCTACGATCATCGGGTCAAGCTGCTGGTCAGTGCCGAATGCCAGGCCTACGATCTGTACGTGGAAGGTCGACAGGCCAGCGAGTTTCACCGCACCGTGAGCCGTCTCATCGAGATGCGTTCCCGCGATTATCTGGCCGAAGCCCACCGGGTGGACTGAAACGCCGATGCCCTGGCGTTACGCCTGTCTTCTCCTTGCTCTCCCGGCCGTCTCCCTGTCTGCCATTGCCGATGGTCGCCTCGAGATCATCACCCTGCGCCACCGCAGCGCGGCCCAGATCGTGCCAGCCCTGCGGCCGCTTGTGGAGCAGGGTGGTGCCTTGAGCACCCTGGACGACAAGATCCTGATCCGGGTTTCGCCGGCCAACCTGGCCGAGTTGCAGGCCGCCATCGCGGCCCTCGACACGCCGCTGCGGCGGCTGGTGGTGTCGGTGCGGCAGGATCGCAACAGCGAAGGGCAGGGGGCGGGCATTGGGCTGTCGGGCAGGCTGGAGCCGGGCCGCAACGCCATCCGTATAGAAGGCGGGGCAGGGCAGTATCGGCAAGCCGAAGGTGTCAGTCAGCAGGTCCAGGTGGTCGAAGGGGGCCGTGCCCTGATCCGGGTCGGGCACGCCCTGCCCGTGCCCATGCGTGAATGGCGCCCCAGCGGAAGCGGCTGGCAGGCTGTCGACAGCGTGCGCTACACCGACGTGGGGAGTGGCTTCCTGGCCTCGCCCCAGCTCGTCGGTGAGCGGGTGAGCATCGAAATCGCGCCGGGCATGGAGCGCGTGGGCGCCGATGGCGTCATCGAGACCCGCCGGTTGTCCACCACGATCAGCGGGCGGCTGGGGGAATGGATTCCGCTGGGTGGGAGTCAGACCGATACGAGCCGCTCCACCCAGGGCACCACCGGCATCGGTCGGGACAGCCGCAGCAGCCAGGCCGACGTGTGGCTGCGGGTGGACGTGGTCGAGTGAGTGCAGCATTGCCGGAACATCCATGAACGTAGAAAAAGCCTTTGCCGCCGATGGCCCCCTGGCCGCCGCGATTCCCGGTTTCAACCCCCGGCCCCAGCAAATCGAGATGGCCGAGCACATCGCCGCCACCCTCAAGGACAACGGCGTGCTGGTGGCCGAGGCCGGCACCGGCACCGGCAAGACCTACGCCTACCTGGTGCCGGCGCTGCTGGGCGGCGGCAAGGTGATCATCTCCACCGGCACCAAGACCCTCCAGGATCAGCTCTTCAACCGGGATCTGCCCACCATCCGCGCCGCGCTCAAGGTGCCGGTGGGCGTGGCGCTCCTCAAGGGGCGCGCCAACTACGTGTGCCACTACCACCTGGCCCGCAACCTGGTGGACGGGCGCTTCACCACCCCCGAGGACGCCGCCCACCTGCGCGCCATCGGGCGCTTCATGGAGATCAGCCAGAGCGGCGACAAGGCCGAGTGCCCCGAGGTGCCCGAGGATGCGGCCGCATGGATGTTTGCCACCTCGTCCCGGGACAACTGCCTGGGCCAGGAGTGCCCCAACATCAAGGAGTGCTTTGTGGCCGCCGCCCGCCGGGCAGCCATGGATGCCGACGTGGTGGTGGTCAACCACCACCTGTTCTTTGCCGACGTGATGCTCCGCGATGAAGGCATGGGCGAGCTGCTGCCTTCGTGCAACGCGGTCATCTTTGACGAAGCCCACCAGCTTCCCGAAACCGCCAGCCTGTTCTTCGGGGAAAGCGTGTCCACCTCCCAGCTCCTCGAACTGGCCCGGGACACCCGCTCCGAAACCGTGGCTGCCGCCCGGGACTGTCTCGATCTCATCGAGGCCACCCGCAAGCTCGAAAAGTCCGCCCGCGATCTGCGCCTGACGGTCAATGCGGAGAATGCCCGCTTCGGCTTTGCCCAGCTGGAAGACAACAAGCCCTTCCATGAAGCCGTGGAAGCCCTGGATGCGGAGCTGGCCGGCTTTTGTGCCATGCTCGAAACCCAGGCCGAACGCTCCGAGGGCCTGGCCAACTGCCTGCGGCGCACCCAGGAGCTGCAGGAGATCCTCGGCCGCTGGCAGAAGCCGGAAGGGACCGACTGGGTGCGCTGGGTCGAGGTCTTCAGCCAGTCGCTGGCCCTGCATGCCACGCCCCTGTCCATCGCCAGCATCTTCAAGCGCCAGATGGATGGCCACCCGCGGGCCTGGGTGTTCACCTCGGCGACCCTGGCGGTCGGCCGTGATTTTGGCCACTACTGCCGCGAGCTGGGCCTGCACTGGGTCGAGCCGCCCATCGACACGGCGGTGTGGGGTAGCCCCTTCGACTACCCGCAACAGGCGGTGCTTTACGCCCCCCAGAACATGCCCGAGCCCAACAGCCCGGAGTATCCGGATGCGGTGGCGGCGGTGGCCTTCCCGTTGATCCGGGCCGCCCAGGGCCGCGCCTTCGTGTTGTGCACTTCCCTGCGGGCCATGCGGCGCATCCACGAAGTCATCGCCGAGAAGCTGGAGCGGGAGAAGCTCAAGCTGCCCCTGCTCATCCAGGGGGAGGGCTCGCGCACCGAGCTGCTCGATCGCTTCCGGCGCCTGGGCAATGCCATCCTGGTGGCCAGCCAGAGCTTCTGGGAAGGGGTGGATGTGCCCGGCGACGCCCTGTCGGTGGTGGTCATCGACAAGCTGCCCTTCGCCCCGCCCGACGATCCCGTGCTTGCGGCCCGCATCGAGCACATGCAGAAATCCGGTCGCAACCCCTTCATGGAGTATCAGCTCCCGCGCGCCGTCATCAACGTCAAACAGGGCGCCGGCCGGCTCATTCGAACCGAGCAGGACAAGGGCGTCCTCGCCATCTGCGACCCACGCATGCTTACCAAGCCCTACGGCAAGCGCGTCTGGCAGAGCCTGCCACCCATGCGCCGCAGCAAGGTGGAGGCGGAAGTGGTGGCCTTTCTTGAACAGCTCCCACCGCCAGCCAGCCAGGGCTGACAGGCGCAACCCCGGTCACGCGTGGAGGTCGAAGGGGATTGTGGGGGCGACTTCAGTCGCCCGCGGACTGTGATCGTCGGCCTGCCTTGACCCGCGCAAAGGGACAGCCAGCCCCAGCTTGCTAGAATCATCCGCGTCTATTCTAGGGAGGCCGCCCGTGCCCGCCAAGTCTGCCGCCATGCCCCCCGATGCGCTCACCCGTATTGCCGAGGCCCTGACCTCCGGCGACTGCACGGGCACCGCCGAGGCTCTCAACGCGGGCTGCCAGTGCGTCTCCCTGGATCGTCAGGCGCTGCTCGACGCCCTGGCCCGGGACCCGCGGGATGGTGCCCTTCAAGCCTTGCTGGCCGAGTCCCGTCCCCATCTGTTTGCCGACTCCATGGCCTTCGTCTCGGCCCGTCATGTGGCGGCCATGGCGGCGGTTGTCACGGCCATCGAGCGGGTGGTGGCCCTGCCGGCCTGGGAGGAGATGGTGCTTGGCTGGGCGCCGCCGATGGCGCGGCAGACGACCGCCGCCGCTGGCGTGTTCCTGGGCTACGACTTCCACCTGGGGGAGGGTGGGCCGCGGCTCATCGAGATCAACACCAATGCCGGCGGTGGGCTCCTCAATGCCATCCTTGGGCGTGCCCAGCGCGCCTGTTGCCCGGAAGTGGCCGAGGTGATGGACGCGCTACCCGACGCGGCCACGGACCTGGAGGACCGCTTCGTGGACATGTTCCGCAGCGAATGGCAGCTGGTGCGGGGTGACGTGCCCCTGCGCAACATCGCGATTGTCGATGAGGCGCCCCAGGGCCAGTACCTGTTGCCCGAGTTCCTGCTCTTTCAGCGCCTGTTCGAGCGTCATGGCATTGCCGCCCGCATCTGCGACCCCGGCGAGCTGATCAACTCGGCGACGGGGCTCAGTCTTCACGGCCAGCCCGTTGACCTGGTCTATAACCGCCTCACCGACTTTGCTTTCGAGGCCGCATCCAGCGCTGCTTTGCGCAACGCCTGGCTGGACGGTTCGGCGGTAATCACCCCCCATCCCCGGGCCCACGCCCTGTATGCCGACAAGCGCAACCTGGTGCTGCTGTCCGATCCGGCGGCCCTGCGTCGCCTGGGCGTGGATGAGGCCACCATCGCCATTTTGCGTGAGGGCGTCCCCCACACCGAGGCCGTCAGCCCGGCGCATGCTGACGATCTGTGGGCGCGTCGGCGGCAGCTGTTCTTCAAGCCCGCCTCCGGCTTCGGCAGCCGGGGCACCTACCGGGGGGACAAGCTCACCCGGCGGGTCTTTGGCGAGATCCTCGCCGGCGATTACATCGCCCAGACCCTTGTGCCCCCGTCCGAGCGCCGCCTGGAAGTGGAGGGCGCCCCGGTGGATTTGAAGATGGATCTGCGCAACTACGTCTATCGGGGCGAAGTGCAGCTCGTCACCGCGCGCCTCTACCAGGGCCAGACCACCAACTTTCGCACGCCGGGGGGCGGCTTTGCGCCGGTACTGGCCGTGCCGTGCCACGTGCCGGGCGGCGAAGAGGCTTCGCGGGCCTCGTGAAGGTGTGGGCGTCGCCTTCAGGCTTTTCTTGGGATCCGCTTTCGTCGACACTGCATTCCTGACAAATCAGATGCGGCCATCGTGGCCCCGTCACCCCACTACCGGAGTCTTCCCATGTCACTCAGCGTCGTCGCCACCATTACCGCCAAACCCGAGTTTCGCACCGAAGTTCGCCAGGCCCTGGATCTGATCGTCCCGCCCAGCCGTGCCGAGGCGGGTTGCCTGCAGTACGACCTGCACATCACCCGCGACAAGCCGGACAGCTTCGTGATGATCGAACGCTGGGAGGACGACGCCACCCTGGATCGCCACATGGCCACAGCGCACTTTGCGGCACTGGTTGCGGCCATTGATGGCAAGGTCACCGGCGTGGACATCATTCGTCTCGACCTGGTGTCCTGAGCCCGGGTCTCATGACCCGTATCCTCCCACTTTGTCGATGTCCCGCCGTCTCCAGGAAGGGATCTGGCAGAATCGGGGGATCACCATCCACCGGGCTTCGAGCCGGAATGCCATGATCGGCGCACGTACCAGCCACACCCATCCCCTGCAGATCGCTGAAGTGCGTGCCAGCCCGGCCCACGGCCGCATCGGCATCACCTTCTGCCCCGGCAAGCATGATCAATGGGCAGCCACCGGTGCGTGGGCCCGTGATCTGGGCGTCGATCTGGACGCCATCGCTGTCTGGGGCGCGCGGCTGGTGTTGACCCTGGTCGAGCCGGCCGAGCTCCTGTCGCTGCGGGTGCCCCAGCTGGGCCATGAGATACACCGTCGGGGCATCCTCTGGCGCCATCTGCCGATTGCCGATTTCAGCGTGCCCTGCCACGACTTCGAACGGCAGTGGGTTATCCAGGGCCAGGAGATCCGCACCCTGCTTCGCGGTGGTGAGGATGTGCTGGTCCACTGCAAGGGCGGCCTGGGCCGTGCCGGCATGATCGCGGCGCGGCTCCTGGTGGAGCTGGGAATGGACCCGGAGCAGGCCATTCGCGACGTGCGGCGTGCCCGCAAGGGCGCCATCGAGACCTCGTCGCAGCTGGCCCTGGTGCGTCGCACCCAGCCGATTCCCTGAAGCCTCAAGCCCTGCGTGCCATGCATACCGCCGACCCCTGCGTGATCGACACCGCCCGTCTGCAGCGCGTGGGCGGGCAGCGGGGCAGCAACGTGGCCGGCATCTACGCCAACGACTGCGGCCGGCGCTACTACGTTAAGACCCTCGAATCCCCCGCCCATGCGCGCAACGAGTGGCTGGCCGCCCAACTTTACCGCCTGGCCGGCGCCCCCATCCTGCCCTACGTCCGCACCGAAGCGCCAGACCAGATCGCCACCGAACTGCTGAGCCTCGACAAGAAGCACGTCTCCCTGCTGACCGAGCGCGAACGCCGGCAGGCCCAGCGTTGGCTGGGTGTGCATGCCTGGACGGCCAACTGGGATGCGGCCGGGTTCGACGGAGACAACCAGGGCGTCGTCGGCGGCACCGTGCTGACCCTGGACGTGGGCGGCGCCCTGGCGTTCCGGGCCGGCGGCGATCCCAAGGGCAAGGCCTTCGGCGTCCAGGTGGGCGAACTGGACAGCCTGCGCTGCAACCCGGACAACCCCCACGCCTGCCGGCTGTTCGGTGATATCAGCCCCTCCGATCTCGAGGCCGCCATCCGTGCCGTCACCGCCATCCCCGACGAACACATCCGTGCCCTGATCCTTGAGTGCGGCGGCCGCCCGGCACTGGCCGACAAGATGATTTTCCGCAAGGCCGACATGGCGTTGCGGCTGAGGGATGCCAGGGTGACCGGTCAGGAGGGCTGAGGCTGCAGCACGGCGTTACCGCCGCATGCTCAGGCCAGCAGCTTCAGTCCAGCGATGCCTGTCACGATCAGCCCCACGCAGACGAGCCTACCGGCCGTGGCCGGTTCGCCGAAAAGGATGATGCCCAGCACGACGGTACCCACTGCACCGATACCGGTCCAGATGGCGTAGGCGGTTCCTAGGGGGAGGGTGCGGAGCGCACTGGCAAGCAGCAGCAAGCTCGCGAGCATCGACGCCAGGGTCGCGACCGAGGGCCACAGCCGTGTGAAACCTTGGGTGTATTTGAGCCCGATGGCCCAGCCGATCTCGAGCAGACCGGCAAGAAGAAGAGTGAACCAAGCCATGACGCACCTCCGCATCTGGGGCGGGGTCGTCCCAGCCGGGTTGTGTCTGACGTGAGGTCGTCCCCACGTGATGGCGCCTTGAATTCTATCCATGGCCGCAGCGGGCGGCAAGGCAGCCCCTACGCCCGGTCGCATCTCTTGCCCAGGCCGCGCAGGCCGAGTCGGTTCTCTTGCAGGGGTGAATCAGTGCCCCTGCCTGGTGTCGTCGTTGTATGGGCTCGCCACCTGAGTCGGCTCGTCTTGCTACAATCCGGCGCCTGTTCGCCAGACATCTCCGCGCCGTGCCACACCACCTCTTGCCCCTCAATGTGCGCACCCCTGCAAGCTGTTCGGGCTGCGCTGGCATCAGACCATTCCGCCGGAGTGCCCATACCATCGACGCGTCCCCGAGACGGCCGGGCGGTATCCATTCGTGTGTGAAGTCTCCCGTCTTCAAAGCCGTCCGGATTAAACTCGACGCACTCAGTGCAATTCCTTTACCAGCACGTTGCGTGCAGGGATGCAGGCAATCAGGGTGCTGAACGTGGTTGTCTGTGGATCGCTGCATGCTTGACCAGTCCCCTGTTACAACACCGCGTACCCACTCGAGGCTGATGCATGTTCATCTCGCTGATCAATAACATCGCATTCCTGATTGCGCTGGTGGCTGCGGGGCAGGTGGTGATCTCGCGCTTCGACAAGAAGCCGCTGAATCGCCAGATACTGCTCGGGCTGCTGTTTGGCGGCGTCGCTGTGCTGGGCATGGCAAATCCGGTGAGCTTTTTACCCGGCGTGTTCTTTGATGGCCGTTCGATTGTGCTGTCGGTGGTCCGTGTCGTCGGCGGTGGTGTGGCTGCAGTGATTGCGGCCGGCATGGCGGCGGCCTTTCGCTACCAGCTGGGCGGCATCGGTGCGACGGTTGGCGTCGTGGTCGTGCTGCTCTCGGCGCTGCTCGGCGTGGTGGCCCGGCAGTTTCTGCTGCGTCGTGGCAGCCCGCCACGCCCGATGCACTATCTGTTGCTCGGTGTCGTGGTGCAGCTGATGCAGTTGGCCGCATTCACGCAAGTACCCAATCGGTCCGGGTATGCCTTCATCGAGCAGGCGTGGTGGATATTGCTGCTGTTCTATCCGTTCGCCACCATGCTGCTCTGTCTGGTATTTCGTAATCACGAACAGCAACTGATCGACCAGCAGGCCTTGTCCTCCGCGCAGGCTGCGGTGCTTGCCGCAGAGCGTGCCAGCATCCAGCGGTTTCACGCCTACTTCGACCATTCTATCGTCGGTCTGGCCATCACCAGCCTGGAACGGGGCTGGATCGAGGTCAACGATGCCCTGTGCCAGACGCTGGGCTACACGCGGGACGAACTCACCCGCATGACGTGGACGGAGCTGACCTACCCCGAGGATCTGGCGCCCGACCTCGCGCAGTTCAACCGCATGTTGGCGGGTGAAATCAGCAGCTATGCCATGGACAAGCGCTTCATCCACAAGGATGGCCATCTGGTGGATACGCGCCTGGCGGTCAGTCATGTGCGCAAGCCGGATGGCAGTCCTGATTACGTGGTGGCCATGGTGGAAGACATCAGCGAGCGCAAACGGGCCGAAAAGGCACTGCATCACGAGCAGCAGCTTTCCGCCAACATCATCAATGCCCTGCCGGGGGTCTTCTATCTGTTCGATGCCAGCGGCCGTTTTTTGCGCTGGAACCAGCATTTCAAGGATGTCACCGGCTATGGCGACCGGGAACTGGCGACGATGCAAGGGCCCGATTTTTTCGGCGGCGAGGACCGGCAACGCATTGCCAACACGATGGAACAGGTGTTCCGGGATGGTAATGCAAGCGTCGAGGCGACGATTCTGGATCGGCATGGGAAAGGGACTCCCTTCCATTTCAGCGGTACGCGGGTGACGCTCGATGGCCAGTCATGTCTGCTTGGCCTCGGGCTGGACGTGACCGAGCGCCTGAAGGCCGAGCAGATTCTGGCGCACGAGCGTGCCATTCTGCGCACCCTCATCGATACCCTGCCTGATCTGATCTGGTTGAAGGATACGGAGGGTGTCTACCTCGGGGCAAACAAGCGCTTTGAGGAATTTTTCGGGGCCAGTGAAGCGGAGATCCTTGGCAAGACCGATTACGACTACGTGGACAAGGAACTCGCTGATTTCTTCCGCCATCACGATCGCCTGGCCATGGAACGGGACGCGCCGTCGGTCAATGAGGAGGAGATCCCCTTTGCCTGCGACGGGCATCGCGAACTGCTGGAAACCACCAAGGTGCCCATGCGCGATGCCCAGGGCCAGCTGATCGGTGTGCTGGGCATCGGCCACGACATCACGCAACGCAAGGCCACCGAGAACGAGTTGCTGCAGTACCGCAACCACTTGGAAGACCTTGTCGAATCACGCACGGCCGAGCTCTGCATTGCCAAGGAGGCGGCCGAAGCCGCGAGTCGCGCCAAGAGCATCTTCCTTGCCAACATGAGCCATGAACTGCGAACCCCGATGAACGGTATTCTCGGCATGACCGATCTGGCGCTGCGCCATACCGATGATCCGAAGACCCGGGAGCAGTTGGCTAAGGTCATCCAGTCCTCTCACCACCTGCTTTCCGTCATCAACAACATCCTGGATATCTCCAAGATTGAGGCGGACCGTCTGGCCCTTGAGGCTGTCAGTTTCACTTTCGGCGAAGTACTGGAAAGCCTCTTCAGCCTGCTCGGCCAGAAGGCCGAGGAGAAGCAGCTCAAGCTCTTGATCGATGTGGCCCCCGAGGTTTCCAGCCTGGCCCTGCTGGGCGATCCGTTCCGCCTCCGTCAGATCCTGCTCAACCTGACGGGCAACGCACTCAAGTTCACCGATCACGGATCGATCACGGTACGTTGTGGTTTGCTGCAAGACAGCCCGGACGGCGTTCTGTTGCGCATTGAGGTTGTCGACACGGGTATCGGTATCACCGCCAGTCAGCAAGGGCATCTGTTTGCCGCCTTCGAGCAGGCTGATGGCACGATGACCCGCAAATATGGCGGCACCGGCCTGGGGCTGGCCATCAGCAAGCGCTTCGTGGAGATGATGGGCGGCGAGATCGGCGTGAACAGCACGGCCGGTCAGGGAAGCACCTTCTGGTTCACCGTACGCCTGGGCAAATCCGGAGAAGTGGCCGTGGCTGCGCCAGCCCTGGCCAGGAGGTCCGCCGATGAGCGTCTGCTCAACGAATATGCCGGCACCCGCATCCTGCTGGCAGAGGATGAGCCGATCAATCAGGAGGTGTCGTGCTGCTTGCTCAAAGAGATCGGTCTGGTGGTCGATCTGGCCGAGGATGGCCTGCAGGCGCTTGAGCTCGCCAGACAGAACACCTACGCCCTGATCCTGATGGACATGCAGATGCCGCGGATGAATGGCGTCGATGCCACCAGGGCGATCCGGGCGCTGCCGGGTTACGCGCATACCCCTGTTCTGGCAATGACGGCCAACGCTTTCGATGACGATCGTCAAGTCTGTCTGGAAGCAGGAATGAATGACCATCTCGCCAAACCGGTCGATCCGGATACACTTTTCGATACCTTGCTGAAGTGGCTGTCATGGCGGGGCAATTGAGGATTCGCCCGGATCGTGGTGATGGGCCGGGATCTGGCCAGCAGGGTCCAACGCCGGTCAGGTGACACCGCGAACGACCTTTCTCAGGGTGAATTCGTATGGCGTGTCGTCTGCTCAGGCTTGCCACCTGAGCTTCCCCGTCTTGCTACAATCCGGCGCCTGTCCGCCCGACATCTCCGCTCCGTGCCACACCATCCCTTGCCCATCGACGTTCGCCCGTCCGCCCGTGTCTTGGGGGAGAACAGGCTGACTGTTTGCGCTCCGCCCGGAGAGGTATTTCCATGAAAGTCTTCGGCTTCGCCGGCTGGTCCGGCTCCGGCAAGACCACCCTGATCGAGCGGGTCATCCCTGAGATCACCGCCCGCGGTTTGCGCGTCTCGGTGATCAAGCACGCCCACCATGGTTTCGACGTGGACAAGCCGGGCAAGGATTCCTGGCGTCACCGGGAGGCCGGGGCAGGGGAGATCCTGCTGGTGTCCGACGAGCGCTGGGTGCTGATGCACGAGATGCGCGGGGCGCCCGAGCCGGATCTGGAGGCCCAGCTGGCGATCCTGTCGCCCTGCGATCTGGTGCTGGTGGAGGGCTTCAAGGACGTGCCCATCCCCAAGATCGAGATCCATCGCCCGGCCCACGGCAAGGCGCTGCTTTACCCCGACAACCCGGCCATCGTTGCCATTGCCACGGATGCGGATCTATCCGGCCCCTTGCCCTGTCTCAATCTCAATGATCCGGCCGCCGTGGCCGCCTTCATCCTTACTCATCAAGGGCTTTCATGAATTCTTCCCTGCGTCCTTTCGACGAGGTGCGTGCGGCGCTGCTGGCCGCCGCCGAACCGCTTGCCGACATCGAGCAGGTGCCCACCGCCGAGGCCCTGGGCCGGGTGCTGGCCCGGGCCCAGGTGTCCGGCCTGCAGGTGCCGCCGCTGGACAATTCCTCAATGGACGGCTATGCCGTATGCACCGCTGATGTGGCAGACCTCGGCGCGCGTCTGCGGGTCGGGCAGCGCATTCCCGCGGGCAGCGTCGGTCATACCCTGGAGCGGGGCACGGCCGCGCGCATCTTCACCGGGGCACCGATTCCCCATGGGGCGGATGCGGTGGTGATGCAGGAGCTGTGCACCGTGGAGGGTGGCGATGTGCTGATCAATCATGTGCCTCGGGTCGGCGAGTGGATCCGCCGGGCCGGCGAGGACATCGCCCTCGGCGCCACCGTACTGGCCGCCGGTGTGCGCCTCAACCCGCAGATGCTGGGCCTTGCCGCGTCGGTGGGCTGCGCCACGCTGCCGGTGTTCCGGCGCCTGCGGGTGGCGCTGTTTTCCACTGGCGACGAGCTGGTGATGCCCGGTGAGCCGCTGCCGCCGGGGGCCATCTACAACTCCAACCGCTACGTGTTGCGCGGCCTGCTCGAGGCCCTGGGCTGCCAGGTGTGCGACCTGGGCATCGTGCCCGACAGCCTGGAGGCGACCCGGGCCGCCCTGCGCGCCGCGGCGGGGAGCAACGATCTGATCGTGACCAGCGGCGGTGTATCCATGGGCGAGGAGGATCACATCAAGCCGGCGGTCAGCAGCGAGGGGCGCCTTGACTCCTGGCTGGTGGCCATGAAGCCCGGCAAGCCGGTGGCCTTCGGGCGGGTCAATGATCCGGCCGGCGGGCCTGGTGCGGCCTTCATCGGACTGCCCGGCAACCCGGTGTCCAGCTTCGTCACCTTCATCCTGCTGGTGCGCCCCTTCGTGCTGCGTGCCCAGGGCGTGGTCGATTGCCTGCCCAAGGCCATTCCCCTGACCGCTGCCTTCGATTGGCCTCGGCCGGACCGGCGCCGCGAGTTTCTGCGGGCGCGGATCGCCGATGATGGCCGGGTGATGCTCTTTCCCAACCAGGGGCCCGGCGTGCTCACCTCCACGGTGTGGGCCGACGGGGTCATCGACAACCCGCCCGGGCAGGCCATCGCGGCCGGCGACCGGGTGTCCTTCATTCCCTATTCCGAGCTGTTGTCATGAGCGTCAAAGTCCTTTATTTCGCCAGCCTGCGTGAAACCCTGGGCTATTCCCACGAAACCCTGACCCTGCCCGAGTCCATCTCCACCATCGGTGCGTTGCGGGGGCATCTGGCCCGCCGGGGCGGGGCCTGGGAAGCCCTGGGCGAGGGGCGTAATGTGCGTGCAGCGATCAATCAGGAGATGGCCGGGCCCGAGTCGGCCGTTGCCGATCGGGACGAGATCGCGTTTTTCCCCCCCGTGACCGGAGGTTGATGATGAGTGTCAGCGTTCAGGAAGCCGATTTCGATGTGGGGGCCGAGACGGCGGCCCTGTCCGCCGGGCGCCTGGACGTGGGGGCGGTGGCCACCTTCGTCGGCCTGGTGCGGGCCGACAAGCTGAGCGGAGCCGGGAGCGAGGTGTCGGCGATGACCCTCGAGCACTACCCCGGCATGACCGAGAAATCCCTTGAGGCCATCCTCGCCGAGGCCGGCGGGCGCTGGCAGCTCCAGGGCGTGCGCGTCATCCACCGCTTCGGTCGCCTGCTGCCGGGGGATCGCATCGTCTTCGTCGGGGTGGCCAGCGCCCACCGGGGCGATGCTTTTGCCGCCTGCGAGTTCATCATGGATTACCTCAAGACCCGCGCGCCCTTCTGGAAGAAGGAAGACACCCCCGAAGGCGGGCACTGGGTGGATGCCCGCGAGGCCGACGACTCGGCGGCTGCGCGCTGGGCGGACTAGCGTTCAGGGCTTCATCGTCGGGCCGTAGCATCTCGTTGAGGCGATTAACCTGATGGCTGTGCCACGGTGCACTCGCTCCGTGTGCGGTGTGTCAAGCCGGTGTCCGGAGCAGGGGGATATAGTGGAAACTCTGTGCACTGAAGCGGGTGGCCCGGGCCGGCGTTGATCGGTAATGGGGGGGCTCGCGAGCGAGAGCCATGACTGCCGATACTTTCCATTCGTCTCCAGGTGTCACCTTCTGCTTTGCGCTGGCTGATACACCGCGGATCCTGAGCGTGGATGCCGGCGTGATTGCCTTGCTGGGCTTTCAGCCGGAAGCCCTGTTGAGCGGTGCCGTGAACCTCCCGGACAGGATTCACCCGGATGATGGCGACTTGGCTGCGCGTCTGTTCTCTCCCACGGTGGCACCCGGGGCCGGTGCGTGTCAGTTGCGCTTGCGGTGTGCTGATGGACGCATCCTCTGCGTCAGGGCGGACTACCGCGCCTATCGGGAAGCGCAAGGGGCTTTCCTCGATCTGACGCTCCACGATGCCCGGGGCCTTCCCCGGACCATGGAGAGTGCGTCCAGCAGCGGGCCATTGGCGGCCATGCTCGAAAACTCGGACGATTTCATCTATTTCAAGGACCGCAACCACGTCTTTACCGGGGCGAGTCAGTCCCTGTTGACCCTATGCGCGCCCCCGGCGCAACGGACGGATCTCCTGGGTCTGACCGATTACGATGTTTTTCCGGAGGCCTACGCCGACATCTACTACCGCCTGGAGAAGGACGTTTTCGCCGGTGCGTCGTCGGTTCGGGAGGTGCAGGCCTATCAGGCGCTGGACGGGCGCAAGGGGTGGGTCGACAACCGCAAATACCCGATCCGAAACGAGCTGGGCGAGATCATCGGCCTCTACGGCATCGCCCGGGACATCACTGCGCAAAGGCACGCCGAGGCGGCGCTGCAGGACGAGAGTCAGCGCCTCCAGCTGATCCTCGACAATGCGCCCATCGGCATCTGGCTCCAGGACGGCCAGGGCCGGATGCGCTTCGTCAACAAGGCGTTCTGTGACGCAACGGGCATACCGGAGGCCGCCTTCCTCGCCGTGCCGCACTACGCCGAGCTGATCCCCGAGGCCTTCCGTCAGCAATGCCTCGATTCGGACATCAAGGCCCTGACCTGCGAGGGTATCAGCGAGACCGTGCAGCGACTGCCGTTTGTGGATGGCAAGATCCATGACCTGCGGGTGATCAAGGCAGTCAAGCGTGATGAAGACGGGGTTCCCGTGGCGCTGATGGGGCTGAGTCTGGACATCACCGAAGCCTTGCGTCAGGAGCAGGCCCTGCGCAGCAGCGAGCAACGCTTCCGCTCCCTGTTCGAGAACACCGATAACGTCGCCGTGCAGGGCTATGACAGCCAGCGTCGCGTCATCTTCTGGAACCGGGCCAGTGAGCTGCTTTATGGATACTCCAGCCAGGAGGCCATGGGGCAGCCCCTCGAGGGCTTGATCATTCCCGAGGCCATGCGTGAGGCCGTGGTTGCTGCGACAAGCGCCTGGGCTGCCGGTGGGCCCGCCATTCCGGCTGGAGAGCTGACCCTGCAGCGCAAGGACGGCTCCCTGGTCACGGTGTATTCCAGTCATGTGATGCAAGCCGGCGCCCAGGGGCCGGAAATGTACTGCCTCGACATCGACCTCACCGAGCGCAAGTGTGCCGAGCTGGAACTGGCCAGGTATCGCCACCACCTCGAACAGCTGGTCCTGGAGCGCACCGCCGACCTGTCGGTGGCCAAGGAGGCGGCCGAGGCGGCGAGCCGCTCCAAGAGCACCTTCCTCGCCAACATGAGCCACGAGCTGCGCACCCCCATGAGCGGCATCATCGGCATGCTGGCCCTGGCCAGGCGCCGCATGGGCGATGCGGCTGGTCTGGACCACCTGGACAAGGCCCGGCAGGCCGCCGATCACCTGCTCGCCGTGCTCAACGACATCCTCGACATCTCCAAGATCGAAGCCGAGCACATGCGTCTTGAAGACGTTTCCGTGGACCTGGGCATTCTTCTTGAGAAGCTGGTCTGCGTGTTCGGCCAGAGGGCCACCGAGAAGGGCCTTCAACTTGATGTGGAGGTGTCGGACCGATTGGCCCATCTGCCCTTGCGGGGTGACCCGCTGCGCCTCTCCCAGATCCTGATCAATCTGGCGGGTAACGCCGTCAAGTTCACCGATAGGGGTGGCGTTACCGTGCGCGCCAGGTTCCTTGAAGAATCCCCGGACGATGTCCGGGTCCGCTTTGAGGTGAGTGACTCGGGCATCGGCATCGATGCCATGGCCCAGGCCCGGCTGTTCAATGCCTTCGAGCAGGCCGACAACTCCATGACCCGCCGCTATGGCGGCACCGGCCTCGGGCTGGCCATCAGCAAGCGTCTGGTTGGGCTGATGGGCGGCGAGATCGGCGTGAACAGCAGCCCCGGGCAGGGCAGCACCTTCTGGTTCACGTTACGACTGCTAAAGAACGCTCAGGCGCCTTCTCAAGCCATCGCGGTGGCGTTCGCCTCGGCCGAAAGGCAGATTCAGCGCGATCATGCCGGCGCACGCATCCTGCTGGCGGAGGACGAGCCCATCAACCGGGAGGTCGCCCTGTCGCTGCTGGAAGATCTGGGCGCCCGGGTTGATGTGGCCGAGGATGGCCTGGAGGCCCTCAACATGGCCCGGCAGACTGCCTATGCACTGATCCTGATGGACATGCAGATGCCGCGAATGAACGGCATCGAAGCGGCGCTGGGTATACGTGCCGATTCACTGTGTCGCAACACACCCATCCTGGCCATGACCGCCAACGCCTTTGACGAGGACCGCAAGGCCTGCCTGGCGGCGGGGATGAACGATTTTCTCAGCAAGCCCGTAGAGCCGGAACGGCTCTTCGAGACGATGCTTAAATGGCTGTCGGCGGGATAGGCGGCCTCCGGGAGAACATCCACATGCGTATCCGCTTCTTTGGCGCCGCCGGCGAAGTCACCGGCTCCTGTACCCTGGTGGAAACGGACAGCGTCCGATTTCTGGTGGATTGCGGTATGTTCCAGGGCGGCGCCGAGGCCCGGGTCAAGAACAACCGGGCGCTCAACTTCGGCTTCGACGTTCGCGATCTCGATTTCGTGTTGCTCACCCATGCCCACATCGACCACTCCGGGCTGCTGCCACGGCTTGCTGTGCTGGGCTTTCGCGGGCCGGTGTATGCCACCCCTGCCAGCATCGATCTGCTCGAGGTGCTGCTGCTGGACAGCGCCCACATCCAGGAAAAGGAAGCCGAGTGGCAACTGCGCCACCAGCATCGGCGGGGCCGTAACGGCCGCGGAATCCAGCCGCCCTTGTACACCGTGGCCCAGGCCCAGGCGGCCCTCGGACTGTTCCGGCCGGTGCCCTATCGGGAAGCCTTCCGCCCCGCCGAGTCCGTGGAGGTCCGTTTCCACGACGCCGGTCACATCCTGGGGTCCGCCTGGCTGGAGGTAACAGTGAGCGGAGAAGGCCGGCCGCGCCGGCTGGTGTTCTCCGGTGACCTGGGCATGCGCAACCGGCCCGTGCTCCACGACCCTGAAAAGGTTGTCCCCGAGGCTGACCTGCTGCTCATCGAATCCACCTACGGCGACCGCCTGCACCGCCCCCTGGCCGAGACCGAGGAGGAGATCATCGCCGCCATCGGGCGCACCCAGGCCTGCCACGGCAATCTGATCATCCCGTCCTTCGCGGTGGGGCGCACCCAGGAAATCATCTACCTGCTGGCCGCCCTGGTGCGCGACGAGCGGCTTGATCCGCTGAAGGTCTTCGTGGACTCGCCCATGGCGGGCGCCGCAACCCGCATCACCCTGGCCCACCCCGATCTCCTCGACAGCGAGACCCGCGGGCTCATCGACTGGATGCAGGCCCACCCCCGCAAGCTGAGCGTGGAGTACGTGGCCGACGTGGAGGCCTCTCGGGCCCTCAATCAGGTGCGCAGCGGCGCCGTGATCATCTCGGCAAGCGGTATGTGCGACGCCGGTCGCATCAAGTACCACCTGCGCGAGAACCTGCCGCGCAGCGAATGCAGCGTGCTGATTACCGGCTTTCAGGCCGCCGGCAGCCTGGGCCGCCGCCTGGTGGATGGCGCCCGGCTGGCGCATATCTTTGGCGAGCCGGTCCCCGTCCGGGCCCGCATCTACACGGTGGGCGGCCTGTCGGCCCATGCCGACCAGGCCGAGCTCCTGCACTGGCTGCGCGGCTTCCACACCCCGCCGCGGCAAACCTGCGTGATGCACGGCGAAGCCAGCGCCGCCAGCACCTTCGCCCAGGCCATCCGCGATGAACTGGGCTGGAACGGTGTGATCCAGCCCCGGGTGGGTGATGTGCTCGACATGTAGGCACGCTCCACGCACCAGGGAAAGGGGCGTTCCGGACGCTCCGACGGCGACTGGAGAGCCCGTGGGGTCGAATTCATTGGCTCTGTTCGCGTTAGGTATGTAAATACGATCCTCGGCAGGCCCGCCGGGCCTGGAGAGCCTTGCCTTCCGGGGTGGAAGCGCCTTCCAGACGTTCGCCCGAACCTCGATGTCTCATTCCGCTCGACCTCGAACCGGTGAGCCCTTGCAGGACGGCTTTCCGGTGTTTGGCGTGACATTGGCCGGGGACTCGCCCCCGGCGGGCGACCTTCTTTCTTGTTGTACGACAAGAAAGAAGGCAAAGAAACGTACCCCGCTGTCGCGCCCCCTTCGGGGGTTCCCTCCTTCCGGGCCCGTCAGGCGGGGTCTGCGCAAACTCGCCCTGCGGGCTCAAACATGCGCAGCCCTTTTTCC
>NZ_JBIJDC010000165.1:0-6226 GCF_044344315.1 Zoogloea sp.
GTCCCTCCAGTCACCGTGTTTGCGTCTGGTTCAGGGAGGTCTGCCGAGGAACGCAGGATGAATTGGTCCCTGCGTGGGCCCCTGCAGGTCTTCCCATCAACCTGGTCCTTCAACCAGGGGTTCGGCCCGTCTGCTTCACCTCCCTCTCCCGGCGGGCTTCCTGGTTTTCAACGGCCGTCACGGCAATGTGACGGCCGCTTTTTTTTCAAGCCTCAGTTCTTTGTCCGGCTCGCCAGCCAAGTACGCCAGCTGCCCAGGTGGGTGATGTCTTCCGCGCCCTCAAGGCCAGCGCTCTCGCAGATGAAGCCGCAGACCAGGCTGTCGTCCTCCAGGCGCACCTTGCCGATGCCCAGGGGCGCCGGGATGCCGCCGACGAAGCTGCCGAATTCGCTGGCGGGCAGTTCCCACACTTCCATCTCGATGCTGGCGCCGCCCTCGGCCACCCGGACCATGCCGGGGCGCAGGGGCGGGCCGCCGGCCAGGGCATAGAAGCGGTACTCCGGCGCCGAGCGCACGGCGCCGATCAGGCGGGCCTTGCGCTGGGTGAGCTGCCCGTTGAGGGGCAGGCCCGACAGGTGAGCACCACACACGGCGACACGCAGCATGCCGTCGGGCACGCCGCTGGCGGGCGCAGCGGTTTCCGGCAGGGGCTGGCCGGTGGCGCCCAGGGGCAGGGCGGTGCTGTGCTGCCAGCGGGCGGCCAGCTCCAGCAGGGGGCCGTCCTGATGGGCCGGGGCAAGCAGGGTGACGCCGAAGGGCAGACCGTCGGGGCGGAAGGCGGCCGGCACGGCCACGGCGGCGTAGTCCAGCAGGTTCATGAAGTTGGTGTAATAGCCCAGCTCGGTGTTGAGGCGGATCGGGTCGGCCTGCATGGCGGCAATGGTGGGGTGGCGGCCGGCGGTGGGGGTGAGGATCAGGTCCACCTCGTTCCAGGCGGCGTCGCAGCGGCGCTTGTAGGCCTTTAGCTTGTAGAAGGCGTCGAAGGCTTCCACGGCGCTGGCCTTGCCGCCGCCCAGGGTGATCTCCCGGGTGACGGGGAAGACCGAGCCGGGCTTCTGTTCGATGAAGTCGCGGATGGCGTGGTAGCGCTCGGCCACCCAGGGGCCGCCGTAGAGCAGGCTGGCGGTTTCCAGGAAGGGGCTGAAGTCGAGCTCGACGCGGGTGCCGCCCAGGCTTTCCAGGCGGGCGATGGCGGCCTCGAAGAGGGCGGGGTTGTCCGTATCGCCGAAGAAGGCGCGCTGGGTGTCGCGGGGGACGCCGAAGCGGAAGGGCTGACCCGCGTTGAAGCGCCGGCCGTGGGGCTGGGCTTCGCGGCTGTAGGCGTCGTCCGGGTCGAAGCCGTGGGCCACGCCGAACACTGCGGCGGCGTCGGCAGCGGTCAGGGCAAAGATGGAGACCGCGTCCAGGGAGCGGCAGGCCGGCACCACGCCACGGGTGGACAGCAGGCCGCAGGTGGGTTTGAGCCCGACCAGGTTGTTGAAGGCGGCCGGCACCCGGCCGGAGCCGGCGGTGTCGGTGCCGAGGGAGAAGCTGACCTGCCCCGCCGCCACGGCCACCGCCGAACCGGAGCTGGAGCCGCCGGAGATGTAGTCGGGCTGGAGGGCGTTGCGGCAGGCGCCGTAGGGCGAACGGGTGCCGTTGAGGCCGGTGGCGAACTGGTCCAGGTTGGCCTTGCCGAGGGGAATGGCGCCGGCGGCAAGGAGGCGCGCCACCACGGTGGCGCTGTCGGCGGGGGCGTAGGCGTAATCGGGGCAGCCGGCGGTGGTGGGGAGGCCGGCCAGGTCGATGTTGTCCTTCACCGCGAAGGGCACGCCATAAAGGGGCAGGCTGGCCGGGTCCTGGTTGTCGAGGGCGCGGGCGCGGGCCAGCAGCTCGGCCTCGGGCAGCAGGCTGATCCAGGCGTGGTGCGTGTCGGCGGCAGCCAGGGCGTGCAGGTGGGCGAACAGCTCGGAGGGCTTGAGGCCGTTGCGGTAGGCGGCGGCCAGGGTGGCGAGGTCGAGGCGGGTGGGGAGCATGGCGGTGTCTCTCATCTCAGTGCGTGGTGTGCAGGATCAGCAGATCCTGGCCGGCGGCGACGGGGGTGGCTTCGCGGCAGAGGAGCTTCAGCACCTCGCCGTCTTCGGGGGCGGTCACGGTGAACTCCATCTTCATGGACTCGACGATCACCAGCGGGTCGCCGGCCTTCACCTGCTGGCCTGCCTCGACCAGCACCTTCCAGATGTTGCCGGGTACGTAGCTGGCGACCAGGCGGGCGCCTTCGGGCAGGTCCAGCTCGGAGTCGGCCGAGGCGGCGGCGATGTCGGCCTCGCTGATGTACTCGGCCTGGCCGGCGGCCTTCCAGCGTTCCCGTTCGGCTTCGAAGGCGGCCTGCTGGCGGGCCTTGAAGGCGGCGATGGGGGCCGCCTCGTCGGCCAGGAAGCGGCGGTAGTCGGCCAGGCGGAAGACGCCTTCCTCGATCCGCACCCGGGCGCGCCCGGCGGCGAAGTCCTTGCGTAGCTGCAGCAGCTCCGCCTCGCTCACCGGCACGAAGCGTACCTGGTCGAAGAAGCGCAGCAGCCAGGGCTTGTCGAACTGCTCGGTGCCCCGGGCGCCGTGGTGCCAGCGGTTCCACATCTGCACCGTGCGGCCGACGAACTGGTAGCCGCCGGGGCCTTCCATGCCATACACGCACAGGTAGGCACCGCCGATGCCCACGGCGTTCTCGGGGGTCCAGGTGCGGGCCGGGTTGTACTTGGTGGTGACCAGGCGATGGCGCGGGTCCATGGGGGTGGCCACCGGGGCGCCCAGGTAAACGTCACCCAGGCCCAGCACCAGGTAGCTGGCCTCGAAGACGGTGCGATAGACCTCGTCGATGCTGTCCAGGCCATTGATGCGGCGGATGAACTCGATGTTGGAGGGGCACCAGGGGGCGTCTTTTCGCACCGATTGCATGTACTTCTCGATGGCGAGCTTGGTCGCCGGGTCGTCCCAGGACAGGGGCAGGTACACCGTGCGGCTGGGCACCGCCATGTCGTCGATGGCGGGCAGGGCGTCCTCGGCGGCGATCAGGGCGGCGAGCAGGGCGCTGCGGTCGGTACGGCGGGCATCGAAGTGCAGCTGCAGGGAGCGGATGCCCGGGGTCAGGTCGATGATGCCGGGCTGGGGATGGGCCTTGAGCCAGTCCATCAGGGCGTGCACGCGGAAGCGCAGTTCCAGGTCCAGCACCAGTGGGCCGTACTCCACCAGCAGGTAGGCATCGCCGGCTTGGCGATAGACCACCCGGGGGCGCTCGGCGGCGGCGGGCAGCTCGGCCAGCACCGGGGTGGTGACCGTCTCGGGTTCGGCGACGACCGGCGTGGCCAGGGGGGCATTGGCGCGGCCCAGGGCTGCATCGGCCTCGGACAGGCGGCGGGCGGCGGTGGCGGCACTCACCGGCACGAAGCGCAGGGTGTCGCCGGGGCGGAGCTGGCCGAGCTTCCACAGGTCGGCCTGGATGACCGCCGCCGGGCACACGAAGCCACCCAGGCTGGGGCCGTCCGGGCCGAGGATCACCGGCATGTCGCCGGTAAAGTCGATGGCGCCGATGGCGTAGGCGTTGTCGTGGATGTTGGAGGGGTGCAGGCCGGCCTCTCCGCCGTCGGTCCGTGCCCACTCGGGCTTGGGCCCGATCAGGCGTACGCCGGTGCGGCTGGAGTTGTAGTGGATCTCCCAGTCGGTGGCGAAGAAGCGGGCGATGTCCGGATCGGTGAAGAAGTCCGGCGCGCCATGGGGGCCGTAGAGCACCGCGACTTCCCAATGGTGGCTATAGCTGGGCGGCTGCAGTGCCAGGGGGGCGGGCAGGGCGGTGGTGGGGCTGATCGCCAGCACGTCGCCCAGGCGCAGGCAGCGGCCGGCGTGGCCACCGAACTGGCCGAGGGTGAAGGTGGATTTGCTGCCCAGGTAGTCGGGCACGTCGATGCCACCGGCCACCGCCAGGTAGCTGCGACAGCCGGCGTCCTTCACCGCGCCGATCTTCAGCACGGCGCCGGCCTTGACCGCATGGGCCTGCCAGAAGGCCAGGGGCTCGCCGTCCAGGGTGGCGGCGGTGGGGGCGCCGGTCAGGGCGATCACCGCGTCGCAGTTGAAGCGCAGGGTCGGGCCGGTCATGGTGCATTCCAGGCCGGCGGCGCCTTCGGGGTTGCCCACCAGGCGGTTGGCGGCGCGCAGGGCCAGGTCGTCCATGGGGCCGGAGGGGGGCACGCCTACGTCCCAATAGCCGGTACGGCCCGGCCAGTCCTGCACCGAAGTCTGCACGCCGGCTTCCAGCACATCAAAGGTGCCGGGGCGGTAGTCGAAGCTGTTGAGGTAGCGGGTGGTCTGGCGCCCGCTGCGGAACACCTCGCCGTCGAGGATCTGGCGCAGGTAGGCCCGGTTGGTCTCAATGCCATACACGCGGGTGGCGTCGAGGGCGGCGATCAGCTTGTCGGTGGCGGCCTCCCGGGTGTCCGCGTGGACGATGATCTTGGCCACCATGGGGTCGTAGTAGGGGGGCACCTCAGAGCCGGTGGTGACGGCCGTTTCCACCCGCACGCCCTCGGGAAAACGCACTTCGGTGAGCAGGCCGGACGAGGGCTGGAAGTTCTTGGCCGGGTCTTCGGCGTAGAGGCGCACCTGGATGGAGGCACCCCGGGGCTGCGGCGCGGTGGTGGGCAGGCGCAGATCGCCGGAGGCGAGCAGCACCATCCATTCCACCAGGTCGGTGCCTGTGACTTCTTCAGTGACGCCGTGCTCCACCTGCAGGCGGGTGTTCACTTCCAGAAAGTAGAAGGCGCCACTGTCGGCATCCATCACGAACTCCACCGTGCCGGCCGAGCGGTAGGCGATGGATTCCATCAGGCGCACGGCGGTGGCCGCCAGGCTGGCGCGCTGTTCGGCCGTGAGGCCCGGCGCCGGGGTTTCCTCGATGACCTTCTGGTTGCGGCGCTGCACCGAGCAGTCCCGCTCGCCCAGGGCCAGCACGCGGCCCCGGCCGTCGCCGAACACCTGCACCTCGATGTGGCGGGCGGCGGTGACGTACTTTTCCAGGTAGATGCCCGCTTCCTTGAAGTTGGCCCGGGCCAGGCGGTCCACCGAGGCGTAGGCCTCGTCCAGCTCGGCCTCGGCGCCGATCAGGCGCATGCCGATACCGCCGCCGCCGGCGGTGCTCTTGAGCATCACCGGGTAGCCGATGCGGGCGGCCTCAAGGCGGGCGTGGGCCACGTCATCGAGCAGGCCGCTGCCGGGCAGGAGCGGCACACCGGCCTGCTCGGCCAGCTCGCGGGCGGTGTGCTTGAGGCCGAAGGCCAGCATCTGGGCGCGGGTGGGGCCGATGAAGGCGATGCCGGCGGCTTCGCAGGCGTCGGAGAAGTCGGGGTTTTCGGAGAGGAAGCCGTAGCCCGGGTGAATGCCCTGGGCGCCGGTGGCGCGGGCGGCCTCGAGGATGGTGTCGGCCTTCAGGTAGCTCTCCGCGGCGGGGGCCGGGCCGATGCACACGGCCTCGTCGGCCAGGCTGACGTGCAGGGAGTTGGCGTCGGCCTCCGAGTACACCGCGACGGAGGCGATGCCGAGCTTCTTCAGCGTGCGGATCACCCGGCAGGCGATGGCGCCCCGGTTGGCGATGAGGACTTTGCTGAACATGGTGGTGTCTCGCGAAAAGGGCGGCGGGTCGTCCCGCCTGGTCTTTCCTGTCCGCCCGGGTCGTCCCGGGGGGCCGGCGCGTGCCGGAAGCGTGCGGTGATGGATCAGTCCCAGATGAGGAACTGCACCGGTGTCGGGTTGTAGGCGTTGCAGGGGTTGTTGAGTTGCGGGCAGTTGGAGACCAGCACCCACAGGTCCATCTCGGCACGCAGCTCCACGTACTTGCCGGGGCCTGAGACGCCGTCGTCGAACTTGAGGCCGCCTTCGCCGGTGACCGGCACGTTCATGAAGAAATTGACGTTGGGTACCAGGTCGGCGGTGGTGAGGCCCGAGTCCGAGTGCTGGATGGCCAGCAGGTAGTTGTCGCGGCAGCTGTGCATGTACTTCTTGTGCAGGGCGTAGCGCACGGTGTTGCTCTCGGCGGCGCAGGCTCCGCCCAGGGTGTCGTGGCGGCCGCAGGTGTCGGCGACGAGGGTGAGCATGGGCCGGCCTTCGCTGCTCATCAGCACCGAGCCGGTGGTGAGGTAGATGCCGCCCTGGTGCAGCAGGGTGTCGGTGACGCTGTAGTGCTCGGCGGTGTCGTGGCGGTTGT
>NZ_JBIJDC010000084.1:0-20184 GCF_044344315.1 Zoogloea sp.
ACCCCGACCCGCGAGCCGTACTCGTAGACCCCCTCCATCGACAGGTGGCGGTCCGGGTAGCTGGCCGGGTTGAAGAGCTCGGACAGGAACTGCTCGCTGCCGGCGTCGCCATGGAGCACGCAGTTCTCGCCGCCCTCTTCGTAGTTGAGGACGAACTGCACGGCCACCCGGGCCTGGCCGGGCCAGTTGGCGTGGGGCGGATTGCGGCCGTAGCCGACGAGGTCGCGGGGGTAGGCGGGGTCCGGTGACATGGTGGCTCCTTGTGGGGTCAGGCCAGCAGGGCGTCGAGGCGGAAGCGGGCGATCTTGCCGATCTCGGTCAGGCAGGTCTGGAATTCGGTTTGGACATCATGGGCCAGGCGGGTTTCCACGGCATCCATGATCTGGTAGCGGGACAGGCCCTTCACGGCGATCACGAAGGGGAAGCCGAACCGTGCCTGGTAGGCGGCATTGAGCTGGCGCAGGCGGGCCAGCTCGTCGGCGCTGCACTGGTCCAGGCCGGCCCCGCGCTGCTCGCCGGTGGAGGCAGCGGTGAGGGTACCGGCGGCGGCTTCCTTGCCGGCCAGCTCCGGGTGGGCGCGGATCAGGCCGAGCTTTTCCTCGGCGCTGGCGGCATCCAGCACCGCCAGCATGGCAGCATGGAGGGCGTCGATGCTGGCGAAGGGGCGCGCTGCCCAGGCCCGCTCGGGAATCCACGGGGAGTGCTCGAAGATGCCGGCCAGCTGGGCGACAAAGACGTCGCGGGGCTGGGCGGAGAGGGTGGCGAGGGGAGTCTCTTGCATGGATGACATTCCTTGATCAGTCGGCGAGCCGGGCGCCCTGGGCATGCCAGCGGGCGATGAGCTGCCGTTCCGGCTCGGTGATGCCGGTCAGGTTACCCAGGGGCATGTAGCCGCTGGCCACGGTTTCGGCGATCTTGGCGGCATGTTGGCCGATCTGTTCGGGCTGCAGCAAGACCACGCCCTTGGGCGGCTGGGCAAAGCCGGCCTCGGTGGGCGAGTCGGCATGGCAGGCGGTGCAGCGCTGGGCCAGCACCTGGCGCACCGCGGCAAAGCTCACCTTGTCGCCGCCGGCATCCACGGGCTTGGGCGCCATCAGCACCATCAGGGTGGCGATCAGGGCCACACCGGCCGCAGGCAGCCACCATTTCACCTCGCCCCGGTGGCGCAGCACGAAGAACTGCCGGATCAGCACGCCAGCCAGCATCATGCCCACCAGCACCAGCCAGCCATTGGGATGGGAGTAGGTCATGGGGTAGTGGTTGCTGATCATGATGAACAGCACCGGCAGGGTGAAGTAGGTGTTGTGTACCGAACGCTGCTTGCCGATCTGGCCCGGGCGGGTATCCACCGGCAGGCCGTTGCGGATCTGCTCGACCATGCGCTTCTGCCCCGGGATGATGTGGAAGAACACATTGGCCGCCATCATGGTGCCAAGCATGGCGCCCACGTGGATGTAGGCGCCGCGGGCCGAGAAGAGCTGGTGCAGGGCCCAGTCACAGAGCACGACAAAAGCGAACAGCAGGGCCGACATCAGCCCTTCGCGGCCCATCAGTTTGCGGCACAGCAGGTCATACACCACCCAGCCGGCGGCCAGGAAGGCCACCGAGATGCCCACCGCCGCGGCGGGCGTCAGGGCCATCACCTTGGGGTCGATGAGGTAGCTCGACGCGCCGATCCAGTACACCACCGCCAGCAGGCTCATGCCCGACAACCAGGTGGAGTAGGCCTCCCACTTGGACCAGTGCAGGTCGTCGCTGAGGGGTTCGCCCTTGGGGCCGGTGGGGAATTTCTGGCTGCAGTAGAAGCCGCCGCCATGCACCGCCCACAGCTCGCCAAACACGCCGCGGCCCGTGTCGGCGGACTTTTTGGGCGGCTTGAGGGAGTTGTCGAGCATCACGAAGTAGAAGGAGGCCCCGATCCAGGCGATGCCGGTGATCAGGTGGAGCCAGCGCAGGAGCAGGTTGGCCCAGTCGAGGAGATAGGTTTCCATGGCGCGTCAGTCTGTGAGGGAGGGGCGGGCCCGGCTCAACTGCCCCGGTAGGTGGAGTAGCTCCACGGGGACACCAGCAGGGGCACATGGTAGTGCTGGGCCGGGTCGGCCACGCCGAAGCGCAGCGCCACCTCGTCCACGAAAGGCGGCTCGGGCAGGGTGGTGACGAGGGCGCGGAAGTAGTCGCCGGCGGCAAACACCAGCTCGTAGGTGCCCGCCTCGAAGGCCTCGCCCTCGAGCAGGGGGCGGTCGCAGCGGCCGTCATCGTTGGTGACGGTACGCAGCAGCTCGCGCCGGCCACCGTCGAGGCGGAACAGCGTGACGGCGATGCCCTGGCCGGGCCGGCCGTGGGCGGTGTCGAGCACGTGGGTGGTGAGTCGTCCCATGTTTCTGTCTCCTTGTTCTTCACGTTGTGGGATGGAGACGAGTTTAGGACGAGTGACCTTTAAGAAAACAGATATAGCGTTATAAGCTATATATAGATTTCGATATTGTCCTGATGCCACCATGACCGGCCGCCGAAGCGAAGACCAACTCGACACCTACCTGCTGCGCATGTTTTGCCTGCTGATCACCGAGCGCAGCGTGTCGCGCACGGCCCTCAAGCTGAACCAGTCGCAACCGGCGGTGAGCCTGGCCCTGAAGCGCCTGCGCCAGGTGCTCGGCGACCCCCTGCTGGTGCGCGAGAAGAGCGGCATGGTGCCCACCGAGCGGGCCCTGACCCTGCTCTCCCATGCCAAGGGGGCGCTGGCCGAGATCGACCGGATGACCTTCTCGCCGGAGTCCTTCGAGCCCCTCACCAGCCGCTACGAGTTCCGCATCGGCGCGCCCGACTACCTGGCGCCGATCTTCATGGCCAGCGTGGTGGAGCGTATCCGCCGGGAGGCGCCCCATGTGCGCCTGAGCCTGCAGTCCCTGGGGCCGAGCTTCGATTTCGAGCGCTCCCTGGCCGAGGGCGACCTGGACGTGGTGATCGGCAACTGGCCCGAGCCGCCCCACCGCATGCACCTGTCCATGCTGCTGGAGGACGAGGTGGTGTGCCTGGTGTCGTCGGCCCACCCCCTGGCCCGCAAGGGCCTGACGGCCGAGGACTACCAGCGGGCCGTGCACATCGTGCCCATGCCCTACTCCATCAGCCAGCGCGGGGTGGTGGACACCATGCTCGCCACCCACCGCATCAACCGGGACGAGCGGGTGGTGGTGCAGTCCTTCACCTCGGCCCCCTACCTGCTGATCAACAGCGACCTGGTGTTCACCACCACCCGTCACTTCGCCCGTTTCTATGCCGATCTGCTGCCCCTGACCATCATCCCGTCGCCCATCCCCTTCCCGGCGATGCGCTTCTACCTGCTGTGGCACGAGCGCAACCACCTGACTCCGGCCCACCGCTGGATCCGCCGCCTGCTGAGCGAATGCGGACGCCTGATCAAGGGCACTTGAAGCGCGGCCTTGCCCCCCGTCGGCCCTCGCCCTAGCATGGGTCCTGCACCACTCCGCCGGGCCCCTCCTGGCGCCCACGCGAACCTCCACCCCACCAGAGAAGGGAATCAGCATGTCCATCAAACTACTGGGTATTGCCGGCAGCCTGCGCCAGAAATCCACCAACAAGGGCCTGCTGCGGGCCGCCCAGGCCAGCCTGCCCGAGGGCGTGAGCATGGAGATCGCCGAGCTTGGCGACATCCCCTTCTACAACGCCGACATCACCGACAAGCCCGCCGCCGTCAAGCGCGTGCTGGCCCAGATCGCAGCGGCCGACGCCCTGGTGCTGGCCTGCAACGAGTACAACTACTCCCTGGCCCCGGCCCTCAAGAACATCATCGACTGGGCCTCCCGGGAGCCGGACAACGCCCTGCTGGCAGGCAAGGCCGTGGCCATCATGGGGGCCGCCGGCGGCATGGGCAGCTCCCGCGCCCAGTACCACCTGCGCCAGGTCTGCGTGTGCCTCGACCTGCAGCCCCTCAACAAGCCCGAGGTCTTCGCCAATGCCTTTGCCAACACCTTCGATGGGGACGGCAATCTCACCGACGAGCGCCTGGCCAAGCTGGTGAAGGACCAGATGCAGGCCCTCGCCGACAAGGTGACGCGCCTGCGCGCCTAAGCATCCAGGCGCACAAAACTCCCCCGCATGGCGGTGATCAGCCTGCCGTCACCGGCGCGGATGCGCCCGGCGGCGTGGCTCAGCTGCCCGCCCACGCGCACCCAGTCCATCTCGCTCTCCAGCCAGTCACCGGCGGCCACGGCGCCCAGGTAGTCCACCTGCAGGCTGGCGGTGACGAAGCAGGCTTCGGGCGGCAGGCGCCGGGCCAGGTTGCCGGCCAGCCAGACATCCGCCAGGGTGGCGATGAAGCCACCATGCCCCCGCCCGTGGCCATTGCAGTGGGCCGGGCCCAGTTCCACGCGGAAACGCAGGTGGGCGCCGTCCTCCCGGTGGAAGAGCCGGGCAATGGCGGGCAGGAAGCCACCCGCGGCCGGCCAGGGGCGATAGCCCTGGTCCAGCCAGGCCGACTCCCGCGCACTGGGGCTCATCCGCCCGCCCCCAGCGCCGCGGCGCAGGCGAGAGCGTCGTCGAGGCGGTCGTTGCCCCAGAACATCTCGTCGCCGACGAAAAAGGTCGGGGCGCCAAAGATGCCCCGGGTGCGGGCCTCGGCGGTCTGGTCGCGCAAGCGGGCCTTGATCTCATCCGAGCCGGCCCGGGCGAGCAGCTCGGCAGCGGGCAGGCCCAATCCGGTGAGAATGGCGGCGAGGGGCTCGGGGCTGTTGATGTCCTGATCGTGCACGAAGTTAAGCTGCATCACCTGTTGGCAGAAGGCCTCCATCCACGGCGTGTCGGCGCCCTGAATGGCCACCCGCAGGGGCAGCACGCCGAGGCGCGGAAAGCTGCTCGGGCGGGTCCACGGCAGGCCGTACTTGCGGCATTCCCGGGCAATGTCCTGCCACATGTAGGCGCCCTTCTCCTTCTGCAGCACGAAGGGGGAGTTATCCATGCCCAGCTCGTGGAAGATCGGGCCGAGCATGAAGGGCTTCCAGGCGACCTTTACGCCGTGCCGGGCGGCGGCGGCTTCGATGCGCATCACGCTGGGGTAGCTGTAGTTGCTGCCGAACTCGAACCAGAACTCGACAACGGGGGCGGGCGCGGTGGCGCAGGGGGATTGGCTCATGGGGGGCTCCTTCACTCGAAAACGACCAGGCAGCGCACTTCGATGCTCTCCCGGAGGGGGGCGTCGGCGGGGACGTCGGGCAGATCAAAGGCCGAATGGGGCGTGAAGCGTGCCGTGCCGTTGATCTGCGAGTCGTACTGCTTGAAGACCAGGGCCTCGTGACGATCCATGCCGGGGAAGTAGGCCCATTGATGGCGGGCGGCGTGGCGCACCAGATAGATCTCGCCGGTGCGCTCCGGGTAGCGGATCTCGGCGGCCACCAGGTCGCGGGACGACACGGAGCGGGCATCGCAGACGGCCAGGGGCGTATCCACCACCGGCCCGCGGATGGAGCGCCAGATGTTGACGATGGCAAAGCGCTCGACCCGAGCCAGCGCGGCCGGATCGGTGAGCACCAGGTCCAGGCGCCGGCGCCCGGAGGCTTCGCTGTAGTCGTTATGCACGCGGCCCACCGCCGCCGGGTTGCTGCCGTCGCCCTGGCGGCCGAAGCCCAGGGCCGGGCGCCCGGCCTCGCGGCGGCGCACCAGGTGGTCGAAGACCCAGGCCTGGCGGGCCCCGGTGACCCAGCGCGCCAGTTCGGCGGCCTCGGCATAGTAGTAGCGGCGGATCGCCGCCTCGTCGGCAAAGTCGTCCACCGCGCTGGGGGCATCCCACAGCTCGTAGCCCTCCCGATCAATGGACGAACGGGCGGCGGTGGCGCGGGCATCCACCACGTGCATGCGCTGCAGGGCGTACTCGCAGTTTTGCCAGGGTGTTCCCGCCGGTGGCTGGTACATGTAGTTGAAAGGCCGCTCGGGCGTCGCCCCGAGGTAGCCGAAGCTGGCGGGTACCCCGGGCAGGCGCGGCATGGCCGGGGCAAACGGGACGGGCTGAGGGGCGGGCTGGGGGGCCCGATGTCGGGACGTCGGACTATGGGGTGCCTGGAATCGCATGGGAGCTCCTTGTGTGGGCCGGGGCGACGGGGTATCGGATTCGCCATCAGCATGGATGGATGAACCACCCCACCATTCCCTGGCGGGTTGGAGCCCCTATTTGAAGACGATTCCGGGTTCATCTCAAACGACAAATCACCCCGCCTCTCATTCGCCATGGGAATGTGAATAAGCGCCACACCGGGAACTTCCTGCCATTCCGGGGGCGCATGCGGGGCATACCCATTCGGCGCTTGAGACGGAAGCCGTTGGCGCATTCAATACCCCCTGCAGCGGCCCTCCCCAGGCCGCGCGAGGACGCCCCCATGACACGCCCACGCCTCTCCACCCTGGCCCGCCTGCTTGCCAGCACCCTGCTGCTGGCGGGCATCGTGCGCGGCTTCCAGGCCTACCTGCACCCAGACAACATCCTGGCCTGGCTCAACCTTCTCGCCCTGTGCCGCTGAACGCCTCGGCGAGGATCCAGCGCACCACCTCCTCCACCTCGGCCCGGGGCGCCGCCTCGCTGCGCAGCAGCCAGTAGGCATTGGCCGACGCCGGCCCCGGGCGGGGCAGATCGCAGCGGACCAGCCGTCTGTCAGCCAGCGCAAGGCCGATCAGCTCCAGGCGCCCAAGCGCCACGCCCTGACCGGCAATCGCCGCCTGGATCATCTGGTCGTACTGGTTGAAACGCAGCACACCGCGTGGCTTGAGCGTGCCCCAGCCCTGGCTGGCCAGCCACTCGCTCCACTGCAGCCAGGGGCGGTACTCCCCGTCGAATTCCAGCAGCACCTGGTTCGCCAGCAGCTCCGGTGCGCTCAGTGCCCCCAGCCCCAGGGAGGGGTGGGCCACCGGCGCCACCGTCTCGCCAAAAAGGCGGACCGCCCCCTCCGGGGCGGCCTCCGGTGCGCAATAGCGGATGGCCAGGTCCACACCGTCGAAGCGCAAGTCGGCGAGGGTGTTGCTGGCCGACAGGCGCACGTCGATACCTGGATGAGCGCGCAGAAACTCACCCAACCGGGGCAGCAGCCACAGGCCCGCCACGCCGATGCTGGAGGTCACGGTGACGGGCCGGACGGCGGCCGTCACCCGGATTGCGCCGATCACGTCCTGCAACTGCTGGATCACGCCGTCGGCGCTGCGGAACAGACGCTCGCCTTCCGGTGTAAAGGCAATGGAGCGATGCCCACGCACCAGCAAGCGCACCCCGAGCATGTCTTCCAGGGCATGGACCTGGCGGCTCACCGCAGACTGGGTCAGGCACAGGTCATGGGCAGCCAGGGTGATGCTCATGCGGCGGCCCACCGCCACGAAGCCGCGAACCAGATCAAGGGACGGAAGCCGGACAAGCGCGATTGACATTCTTAAACCTCATGCAAACAGATCTGAAAAGTGATTTGAAAGCCCTGCTTAAAGTCAGTCTAATCCCTCCATAAAAGGCCACACAAGAAGATCAGATCAAATGAACAAGCGGAATGCGAGAACACGATGAAACAAGACCGTGCACAAACGTCGTGGTGCTTCCACCCGGTGACCATGGTGGTGGCGGGCGGCCTGGTGATGGGGCTGGCCCTGGGCGTGCGCCATGCCCAGGGGATCTTCCTGGTTCCGGTCACGCTGGAACAGGGCTGGTCGCGGGAAACGTTCGGCTTTGCGATTGCCGTGCAGAACCTGATGTGGGGGCTGGCCCAGCCCTTCACCGGCATGATCGCCGACCGCTTCGGCGCCCGGCGGGTCATTGCCGCGGGGCTGGCCCTTTACGGGGTCGGCCTGTTCGCCATGGCCAATGCGGCCTCGCCCATGGCCTTCACCCTGTCGGCCGGGGTGTGCATCGGCATTGCCCTGTCGGCGACCTCCTTCGGAGTGGTGTACGGGGCCCTCAGCCGCCTGATGCCACCCGCCCGGCGCAACTGGGCCCTGGGCCTGGCCGGGGCCGTGGGCGGGCTGGGCCAGTTTTTTCTGGTGCCGACGGCCCAGGGGCTGATCGACAGCCTGGGCTGGGCCGGCGCGCTGCTGGCCCTGGCGCTCCTGTGTGCGCTGCTGCTGCCCTGTGCCTGGCCCCTCGACGACCAGCCCGGCCAGGCGGGGATGCACGAGCAGAGCCTTCGCGCCGCCCTGGCCGAAGCCTTCCGCCACCGGGGCTTCTGGCTGCTCAACTTGGGCTTTCTGGCCTGCGGATTCCAACTGGCCTTCATCGCCGCCCACCTGCCCGCCTACCTTCAGGACAAAGGCCTGCCAGCCAGCACCGCAGTGGCCGGGCTGGCGGTGATTGCCCTGAGCAATGTGGTCGGGACCTACCTCTGCGGCCTGCTGGGCGGGCGGTTCCGGCGCAAATACCTGCTGTGCGGCATCTATCTGCTGCGCTCGGCGGCCATGGCCCTGTTCGTCCTGCTGCCCCTGAGCAGCGGAAGCCTGTACCTGTTCTGCGCCGTCATGGGTCTGGTCTGGCTGGGCACGGTGCCCCTGACCAACGGATTGGTGGCGCAGGTCTTCGGGCTGCGTTATCTGACCACCCTGTTCGGCTTTGTCTTCTTCGGCCATCAGCTCGGAGCGTTCTTCGGGGTGTGGCTGGGTGGCTACGTGTTTGATGTGACACGATCCTATGACCTGATCTGGGGGGTCGGCATTGCCCTGGGGGTGATGGCTGCCGCCCTGCACTACCCGATCAACGACAGGGAGATCCTGCGCCCCGGGCCCATGCCCGTGCCCGCGATAAGCTGAACACCCCCCGCCCTCTTCGTCTCCTTCCCCCCAACCAGGACCACCACGACCATGAACGACACCCTCTCCGCCCGGGCCCTCGCCTTCAGGCAACTCCACACCGACCCGGGATGCTTCGTCATCCCCAACCCCTGGGATGTCGGCTCGGCCCGGCTGCTGGCCCAGATGGGCTTCAAGGCCCTGGCCTCGACGGGGGCCGGTCACGCCTTCTCCTGCGGGCTGTGCGATGGCGCCGTCGGCCGCGAACGCATGCTGGCGCACCTGCGGCAGATGGCTGACGCCACCGACCTGCCCCTCAGCGCCGACCTGGAGAATGGCTTCGGCCCGGAGCCCGAGACCGTGGCCAACACTATCCGGCTGGCCGCCACGACAGGCATCGTCGGAGCGTCCATCGAGGACGGCAGCGGCGACCGCCATGCTCCCATCCTCCCGCTGGCCCTGGCCACCGACCGTATCCGCGCCGCCGTGGAAGCCGCCCGCGCCCTGCCCTTCCCCTTCACGCTGACCGCCCGGGCCGAGAACTACTTCGTCGGCCAACCCGACCTCGCCGACACCATCCAGCGCCTGCAGGCCTACCAGGAGGCCGGGGCCGACGTGCTCTTCGCCCCCGGCCTGCGCACCCGCGAGGACATCGCCGCCGTGCTGAGCGCGGTAGACCGGCCCGTGAACGTGCTGATGGGCCTGGATGGCGTGACGCTCACCGTGGCCGACCTGGAGGCCATGGGGGTCAAGCGGATCAGCGTCGGCGGCTCCTTCGCCCGGGCCGCCTACGGCGCCTTCCTGCGGGCCGCGCGGGAAGTACAGGAGCACGGCAGCTTCAGCTACACCAACGAGGCCATCAGCGGCCGGGACATCACCCGCCTGCTGCGCGGCACGCGGAGCTGACAATCCACGCCCGATGCGGCCTCTCCTGCAGGCACGTCCTACGGGACGACGTGTAGGGGAGACTTGTCGGGGCGACTTGTAGGGGCGACTTCAGTCGCCCATCCGCGCATTGCTCACAGACAAGCCCTTGATCGAAGTCCGCGGGCGACTGAAGTCGCCCCTACGGTCCCTCCAGCCACCGTCAGTACCTTCCAGACCATCGGGCGATCTGACCGAGGGAACCCAGATTGGCCGAGAGGGTGCGCTGTTGTGGGGTCGAGTTCATTCAGCCCCGGCGCACAGCCCACCGACAGACACCAGGCGCGTCCGCGGGCGGGAGAATGCCCCGCCGGATGACGGCCCTTTGCCGGGCCGCTGCGCACGGCCGGCAATCGCGCTACCATCCGCTCCGCCATGCCCCAGAGCACACCCTCCGCGCGCAGCCCGTTCATGACCAGCCCTCCGATCACCCCCTTCCCGGCACTCGCCTGCCCGCTGGACGGTGGCGCCCTGCAGCGCCACGGCACGAGCTGGCGCTGTGCGGCCGGCCACAGTTTCGACGTTGCCAGCCAGGGTTACACCCACCTGCTGCCGGTGCAGAACAAGCGCTCCCGCGATCCGGGTGACAGCAAGGAGATGATCGCCGCGCGCCGGCGCTTCCTGGAAACCGGCGTCTATCAACCCATCGCCGACGCCGTGGCCGAAGCCACCCTGGCCGACCTGGCCCCGGGCACCACCGCCAGCTGTCTCGATGCCGGCTGCGGCGAGGGCTATTACCTGCGCCAGCTCATCGCCGCCGCCACGCAGCGCAATCAGGCCCTGGCCCTGCTCGGCCTCGACATCTCCAAATGGGCCGTGCTCGCCGCGGCCAAGCAGGACAGGCACACCCAGTGGGTCGTCGGCAGCAACGCCAACCTGCCGGTGCTGCCCGGCACCCTCGACCGGGTCCTGTGCATGTTCGGCTTCCCGGTGTACCCGGAATTTGCGCGGGTGCTGAAACCCGGCGGCCAGCTGCTCCAGGTGGACGCCGGGCCCGACCACCTGCGCGAGCTGCGCGAGATCATCTACCCCAGCCTCAAACCCGAGCGCCCCGCCGACCCGACGGCACCTGCCGGCTTCACGGCCCTGCCGCCCGGCGAGCCCATCCGCTACACCCTGACCCTGTCCAGCCCGGCCCGGATCGCCGACCTGCTGGTGATGACCCCGCACCTCTACCGCGCCAGCGCCGAAGGCCGTGCCCGGGCCGCCGCCCTGGAAAGCCTGAGCCTGACGGTGGATGTGCGCCTGACGCGCTTCGCGCGAAGCGGCAAGCGCGCCAGGGGCTGAGCAGACCGCCCCCGAACCCGCTACAGTCCAGACCTGAACCTCCCCTCCCTACCTCAGCCATGAATCCCGACCTGCAGACACTCCCCACCGACACCATCAACTTCAAGGACATGGACAAGGGCTACGCGCCCTTCGCAGAGGCCTTGCACACGCTGGGCTTCGATTGGCAGATCAGCAAGACGGAGGACCTCAAGGGCTGGTTCGAGGTGCACGGCGCCGAAGCCCGCATGTGCTTCCGCATGCCGGCCACCGGCGACACCCAGCGCGGCGTGGAAGTCACCGAACAGTCGGTCATCTCAGACCTCTGGTCCGGCGTCAGCGAAAGCCTCGCCCTCTTCCGCCAGAAGCAGCCCGGCAAGCTGATCAAGGTGCGCAGCATGCAGCTGGAAGGCAGCACCCTGCGCTTCACCGTGTCATAAGCAATCAGGAGAACGGACTTGACCGAGCAGATCACCCGGGTTTTCGAGCACGACGACTTCGCCATCTGGCACGTCCCCCAGGCCAATGGCTACGTGTATGAAGCCGCCGGCATCGTGGTGGATGAACACAGCTATGAAGACTGCCCCTTTGAGGCCACCTACGAGGACGCGCTGAACGCCGCCTGCGAACTTTACGATGTGGAAGTGGGCAGCCTCAGCCAGCCCTTGCCGGTGGTGTATGCCAACACCGTGTTCAAGGTCTACGAGACGCCGGCGGGGGAGTTCCTGTACGCCCTCTGCGACGACGAATTTGCCGAAGCGCCCACCGACCAGAACTTCGCAGCCCACCCCGGTGAGCGCTACAAGAGCCGCGACGCCGCCGTGATCGCCGCCTTCGAGAAGGATCTGGCGCTGCGCATGGGCTGACCCCGGAACAACCGAGTCCACGGGCAGGCTCAAGCCGCCACGGGATTCAGCCGCCTGTCGCGTCAAGCCGGACGCCCACAGCCCGAACCGGTCTCACTCCACGGCCTGAAGGAGCGGCGCGGCGGCGCAGCGATATGCCTCAAGAGTCCCATCGTCGAGCTTGAGAAGCGCCCTGCACGCCGGGCCGAGCTTGGTCCATTCCTCGCTGCGGCTGCCGCCCGTGAGCGCCTGGACGAGGTATTCCGCCGTCTGGGCGATGGCCACCAGGTGCCGGCCCGGACACCGCAGCGGTGACACCTCAGCCTCCAGGGCGGGGAGGCTGTGGTGGTGACGGATGGCCATGCAGATCTCGCCCGGCAGCCACCAGTTCTGGGCCAGCAGGCTGCCAATGACCGTATGGTCGGTGGGCAGTGCGGCCTGCTCGATGGCGGTGAACGGTGCCTCGCGATCGCTGTTGGCCTGGGCCAGAACGGTCTGGTAGTCAGGAAAGCGCCGTAGCAGGATGACGATGCCGCAGTCCCGGAACAGTCCGAAGGTGTAGGCGTCGTCGGCCCGTACGCCGGGCACCCGCAGCTGCTGGGCGAGCCAGCCGGACAGGGTGGCGACGCTCGCCGAGGCGTGCCAGAAGCGCTCATAGCGGGCGCTATCGGGAAAGGCGCGGCGCAGGCTGATGGCGGCAATGGCCCGGCAGCTCACGTCGAGGCCCAGCATGGTGAGGGCCTCGTGGACCGAACGCGCGCGCCGGCCGAAGCCGAAGCAAGGCGAATTGGCTGTCTTGATGAGCCCGGCGGCCAGACTCACATCGCGGCTGATGAGCCCGGCGATCCCGCGGAGATTGGGGGCATCGCTGTTCATCTCGGCATGGATACGGTCGATCACCGTCGGCCGCGGCGGGATGTCGATGTCGTGGATGCTCTGCTGGAGCACGCCATCCACCGTTGGCGTCCGTGGGTCGTCTTGACGGGTCATGTGTTCTTCCTCAGTTTGAGCCAGGTCAGCAATGCGTCTTCGGGCATGGGGCGGGCAATGGCGAAGCCCTGCAGGGCGTCAACGCCCGCCTGCTCCAGGGCCTTCCACTGGCCCTCGGTCTCAACCCCCTCGGCCACCACCACCATGCCCAGCTCGCGCCCCATCTGGGTGGCGGCCTTCACGACGGCCAGGGCGCGCTGGTCGGCGGGCAGCACCTGAATGAAGGACTTGTCGAGCTTGAGCTTGGTGGCCGGCAGGTCCTTCAGGCTCGACAGGCTGGAGAAGCCCGTGCCGAAATCATCAATGGCCAGCCCGACCCCAGTCTCGCGGGCGCGCCGCAGGTTGTCCTGGACGACATCGTCGAGCTCCATCGCCAGCGATTCGGTGAGCTCCAGTTCGAGCAGCTCGGGGCTGATGTTTGCGCACAGCAGCGCGCCGTGCAGGGCAGGCAGAAAGGCCGGCGAGGTCAGCTGGGCCCGGGAGACATTGATGGCCACCTTCGTCGGCAGGCCTTCGTCGCGCAAGCGAGCGGCAAAACGCGCCCCCTGCAGCAGGCTCCATTCCCCCAGGCGGATGATCAGTCCGGTTTTTTCCGCGACAGAGATGAAGCGGTCGGGCATCAGGCGCCGCCCGAAGACCGTGCAGCGCATCAGGGCCTCAACGGCCTCGATGCGTCCATCCCGGGACAGGATGGGCTGATATTCAAGCAGCAGGCCACCGCTATCGAGGGCGGCATGGAGGTCCGCCTCCATGGCCAGCTCCTCGCGGGCCAGGGAGGTACCGTGATGGCCGGGCAGCACTTCACCGGCGGCCATGGCCAGCCGGCCGCCCCCCTGGCGCTTGGCCTCACCCATGGCCCGATCGGCGCGCTCCAGCAAGGACAGGCCGTCGTCACCGGGCTGCAGCATGGCAACCCCGATGCTGGCCGACGGGTGGATCAGCAGTTCATCGACGCACAGGGATTGCTCGATGGTGACGAGCAGCAGGCGTCCAAAGGCTTCGGCGACGGGGCGGTCTTCGCCGCTCAGCATGACGACGAATTCATCGCTGCCCATACGAGCCAGAACATGTCCGCCCGCAGGCAGCACCATGCGCATGCGCCCGGCCACCCGGGCAATCACCTCGTCACCGGCGGCGTGACCGAAGGACGCATTGATCTGGCGGAATCGATCGAGATCGATCCACAGGGCGGCGAGGGGCAGCGCCTTGCTCTCGGCAGCGGCGAGCATCCGGTGTGCGGCATGCAGGCAACTGCGACGATCGAGGAAGCCGGTGATGGGGTCGATAACAGCGTGCTTGTCGGGCATGGTCAGGGTATCCCGGAATGAAACACAGGGCCTGCCCCCTCTCACTCTGGTCGGAGGGTGCGAGGGGGCAGGCATCAGGATAGGAAACCCCACCCCGAAGAGCTTGACGCCCCCCGCCATTCGCATGACCATCTCCGCCAAAGGGTGAAATTCAAGGACATGACATGGCGCGGGAGACCTCCCTGGCAACCGTCTGGCTGATGATGTTGCGGATGATGGAAGCTCAGGGTGTGGACGTGACCCGCGTGTTGCGCGAGGTGGGCGTATCCGAAGGCGTGCTGCGCCAGCCCAATGCCCGCCTGCCCAGCCGGCTGACCGACGTTGTCTTCGCGAAAGCCATGGAGGTCATTCCCGACCCGGCCTTCGGCCTGCGCTCCGCCGAGTACTGGCACCCCTCCAACCTCGGCACCCTCGGCTTCGCCTGGTTGTCATGCGCGACCCTGCGCCGGGGTCTGCTGCGCATGGAGCGCTATGCCCGGATACTCGGCAACCGCTTCACCTACACCTGTGTAAGCCAGCCGAACGGACTGCGCTTCATCTACGACCACGGCCGCGGCGAGGACCCGGTGGGCTGGCCCATCGCCGACTTTGCTCTGTCTATCCTGGTGGATATGTGCCGCACCAACTTCGGGGCACGCCTTGCCCCGCTGCGGGTGTGTCTGCGCCGCCCCGAGCCGGCCGACACGGGCCCCTACACAGCCTTCTTCGGTGGCGAGGTGTGTTTCGGGCAGGCCGAGGACAGCTTTCTCATCGACATGCTCACGGCAGACACGCCGCTGCCCACCGCCAACACCGCCCTCGCTGCCACCTTCGATGGCATTCTCGCCGGGCAGTTGAACGAACTCGTGGCCGATGATCTGGTGACCCGCTGCCGCGCCTGGCTACTGCATCACCTGACCTCCGGCGAGCCCTCGGAAGCCGAAATGGCCGACGCCATGGGCTTGAGCCGCCGCAGCATGCAGCGACGCCTGAACGAACAGGGGTGGTCTTACAAGCGGGTGGTGGATGACACGCGGGCTGAACTGGCCCGACGCTACATGGGCGACCGCAGCAAGAGCCTCACCGAGATCGCCTTCCTGCTCGGCTTCTCGGAGCAGAGCGCCTTCTCCCGGGCATTCAGGCGCTGGACCGGGCTGGCCCCCAGGGCATTCCGCCTGCTACAGGCCTGAAGACGACGCCCGGGCGCACGGGCCTGGGCGTGCTGGCGGCAGGGAAAAGCGGCCCACCACCGACGGGGGCGGGCCGCAAGTGACGGGATCAGAGGCGATCAGCCGGACGGGCAGGCGCCCCCCCTGCCGGCGCGGCGGGCGCTGCGCTCTCCGCCACGAAGATCTCGACCCGCCGATTGCGGGCACGACCGCTGTCGGTGGCGTTGTCGGCAATCGGCTCCTGGGAACCACGCCCGTCAATGGAAATGCGGGACGATTCGACGCCGTGATGGCTCAGGTAGGTGCGCACGCTGGCCGCGCGGTTAACCGACAAGGGATTGTTGATGGCATCCGACCCGGTGCTGTCGGTGTGCCCGACAACCCGCACCGTGGTGGCGGGATTGGCCTTCAGCGTCTCGGCGAAGCGGGTCAGGATGGGGGCGAGATTGCTTTTGATCTCGGCATGTCCGCTGTCGAAGGACACATCGCTGGGCACTTCGATCTTCAGCTGGTTGTCCGCGGTCTGGGTCACGGCGATGCCGGTACCCGCCGTCGCGGCCTCCATCTCGGCCTTCTGCTTCTGCATGTGGGACGACCACATATAGCCCCCCAGCGCCCCGATCGCGGCGCCGATGGCGGCATCGCGCCCCCTGTGACTGCCGCCGGTGGCACCGGAAATCACGGCCCCCAGGGCTGCGCCTGCACCGGCACCGGCGGCCGTGCTGCCCGCCTTGCTGTCAGCCAGGTTGGCACACCCGGACAGGCTCAGGCTGGAGAGCGCAACAGCACCGGCAAGGCCCACACATGCAAATCTCTTCATTTCCATCAATCACTCCTTGGGAATCTCAAACAGGCGCAGTCGGCCGCAGCCCCTGCGCTCACTTTCGGTCAATCTGGTCGGCCCAGGCAAAACTGCCAAACCAGTAGTCGCGACGGGACTTCAACCAGCCGGTTTCATTACGGTAGCGGATCCAGCTCTCCAGGTAGGCGAGGATGTCGGCATCGCCTCGCGGCGTGACAAAAGACTCGCTGCGGGTGGCGATGGCACTGCCCACCGGCAGGAAGATCCGGTCACCGGCCACATGCACCAGGAACTCGGGCCGGGGCGACATGCTGATGCCGGCCTCGATACCGCCGGTTTCAACCGCGTCAGCCAGGTCGGCATAGCGCTCGAAGGTGCGGATCCGCGCCAGCGGAAAGGCCTTGGGTGCGAAGGCCTCACCCGGGCTGCCCTTGAGCACCCCCAGGGTCACGTCGGCCTGCCGGTAGGCAGCCACATCCGTCCGCCCGGCCGCCCGCGCCCTACTCGCGAACAGGCGCATCGTGGCCTCGGAGTAGGGCTGGGTGTAGTTGACCACCAGCGCACGCTGGGGCGAGAACCACAACCCGGCCGCCCCGATGTCCGCGTGGCCGGCAGCCACATCGTCGGCGATGCCCGTCGCTGAAGCACGCACGAGTTCCAGCCGGACCCCCAGATCGGACGCCAGCGCCCGGGCCACGTCCACCTCGAACCCGGCCAGCTGGCCGCTACGGTCCGTGAAGGTCCAGGGAATCTGCTCCACCACGCCGACCCGCAAGACACCGGCGCGCCGCACCTGATCGAGCAGGCTGCGGGCCGGGGGCAGTTTCACCTTTCCGGGCCTGGCCTGGGCGGTGACAGCGGTGGGCTCGGGCGCCTGGGCGGCAGCCGGCACCGCCAGCATTACGAGCATGGCAATACCGCCCCCCAGCACAGCCAGCAGGGACTTCTTCAGGTATTGATCAAACATGGTTACTCCTCGGGGAACGGGGGGATCAGCGGTCCCGGTAGAAATCGATGATGTTGCCCTGCTCATCCAGGTCGGACAGACGCAGCCCGGTGTCGGTGCGGGAGAGCCGGAAGCGCTGGCCGCTGTCCAGGGTCACGGTGTCGCCGGCCACCGAACCGTAGTGGGTCCGTCCCTGCATATCGGCCTTCACACGGCCCCCCGACCCCAGCGCCAGCACCACCTCGGCGCGCCGCCGCGGGTTGTAGCCGTGATAGTTGCCGACGGCCCAGGTGGGCACGCTGCTACTACTTCCGGAAGACCAGCCGTCGCCGTCCGAACCCACCGCGGCACCGGAATCCCCCTCGCTCTTCTTGCTGTTGAGCAGTATCGCGCCGAGCACGGCCAGGCCGACGGCACCGGCGACGATGGCGGTCTTGTTGCCACCGTGCTTGCCGTGGCCATCGTCCTCCACGCGAAAACGGCCGTTGCAGCCGTTGTCCACCCAGATCCCGTCGCGCTCCACACCCCACGAACGGCCCTCCTCGCAGGAGGCAAAACTCAGCTGCCGCTGCAACTCCACGTCGCCATGGGAGCCCGTGGAGCAGAAGTTGTAGCGCCCATGGACGCTGCCACATTCGACCTCCCGATGCCCGGCAAAGGACGGCGTGATCCAGGTACATAAAAGCGTGGCCACCAGGGGCCTGACGACGGGCTTCCAGCAGTTCATGAGCACCTCGACAAAAATGACGTGAGCAGAAAACGCCAGGAAGTATATGCCGCCACCTGGACACGGGAAATGGCGGGTTACGACAAAATACATGGCAGATGGCGGATGGGTGCGGCCATGCCATGAAGGTGTAAAAACGATGAAATCAATTCCCGACAATCCGGGAAACAGACATGCAGGTAGTATTCCGGCATCGCATCCAGAAAGGCCCTGCACCATGACTTTCGACCCTGCCCCCCTGAGCGCCCTGCGTACTTCCCTGCTGTCCATCGCTGCAATTCTGCTGTGCAGCGCACCGGCCCACGCCGACACCGCGAACGGCAAACCCATGTTCGGCCAATGGGGTGTCGAGACCCAGTATTTCGCCCCCGAGATCAAGGCCGGGGATGACTTCTACCGCCACGTCAATAAGGGCTGGCTGGCGTCCGCCAAGATCCCCGCCGGCATCCCGATGAACGGCGCCTTCGTCGATCTCACCCTGCGCACCGAGCAACAGATCCAGACCCTCATCGACGAGCTGCGCGCCAACCCGCCCGCCGCCGCCACCACCGAACAGCAGATCGCCGATCTCTACGCGAGCTACATGAACGTGGAGCGGCGTAACGCCCTGGGCGCGAGCCCGCTCCAGGCCACCGTGGCGGAGATCCTCAAGGTGAGCGACAAACGGGAGTTTGCCCGCCGCATGGGCGGCATCGGCTACACGTCCGTCGCCGACCTCTCCATCCAGCAGGACCCGAGCAACCCCGATCGCTACGTGCTGTTTGTCGAACAGGGCGGGCTGGGCTTGCCCGGGCGTGACTATTACCTGAAGACCGAGGCCCCCTACGACGGCTTCCGCAGCGCCTACCTGGACTACATCGCCGGGGTATTCCGCCGCGCTGGCATCGCCGACGGCGAGTCCAGGGCCAAGGCCATACTGGCCTTCGAGACCCGCCTGGCCAAAGTGCACTGGACACCGGAACAGTCCCGCGACCCGCTCAAGACCAATCACCTCATGTCCACCCGCGAGCTCGGCCGCTATGCGCCCGGCTTCGACTGGCAGGCCTTCCTGAACGGCGCAGGCTTCGGCGATGCGCAGCGCGTCAATCTGACCAGTGACACGGCCCTGCGCAACATCGCCGCCGTGTACGCCAAGACGCCGCTGGAAACCTTGCAGGCCTATTCGGCCTTCCATTACCTGAACAACCGGGCACCCCTGCTGTCGGCCGAGTGGGTCGATGCCCACTTCGACTTCTTCCAGCGCAAGCTCGGCGGCATCGAGCAGCAGCGCCCCCTCGACAAGCAGGCACTCGACTTTCTCAGCACGCCGCCGATCGCCGAGCAGGTCGGCAAACTGTATGCGGCCCGCTATTTCCCGGCGGAATCCAAGGTGGCCATGCAGAAGCTGGTGGCCTTCCTCCGCGCCGCCTTCCGCGAGCGCCTGGCCCAGTCGGAGTGGATGGATGCACCCACGCGCAAGGCGGCGATTGCCAAGCTCGATGCCATCACCGTCAAGATCGGCTACCCGGACCAATGGGATGACTTCAGCTCGGTCCGCGTCAGCAAGGACGACCTGCTGGGCAACATGATCCGCTACGAGGAATGGCGCCTGGCCGACAGCCAGGCCATGCTGAAAGGCCCGGTGCGCAAATGGGCCTGGACGCCGGAGACCATGCCGCACGTGATCAATGCCTATTACACGCCCGCCGCCAACGAGATCGTGTTTCCCGCCGCCATCCTGCAGCCCCCCTTCTTCGACCCCAAGGCCGACCCGGCCGTCAACTTTGGTTCCATCGGCATGGTGATCGGCCACGAGATCAGCCATGGCTTTGACGACCAGGGCAACCGCTACGACGGCAGAGGCGCCCTGCGCAATTGGTGGACCGAGAAATCCCGCCGCGACTTTGAGCGTCGCGCCAAGCAGCTGGTGGCTCAGTACGACCGCTTCTCGCCGCTGCCGGGCCTGAATGTCAGCGGGCAACTGACCCTTGGCGAGAACATCGGCGACCTGGGCGGCATGGCCATCGCCTGGACCGCCTATCAGAAGCTGATCGCCAGCGAGTACGGCGGCAAGGCACCCGTCATCGACGGTTACACGGGCAACCAGCGCTACTTCCTCGGCTACGCCCAACTGTGGCGCAGCCTGTTCACCGATGGCTTCCTGCGCCGCATCACCCTGACCGACGCCCACAGCCCCGGTGAATTCCGCGTCAATGGCATCCTGCGCAATTTCGACCCCTGGTACGAGACCTTTGGCGTCACCCCCGCCAACGCCCTCTACCTGCCACCGGCCCAACGGGTGAGGATCTGGTAAGCGGGTCGGGCGCGCGTCCATCGCCCCCCGCGCCCGTCTGCCACCCCATGACCTGACGACAGCGGGAGAGCCCGTAGGGTTGAATAAACCTGAAAAGCTCAGTCCCGCAGTCGGAGCGCTCCCGTAGGGGCGATTTGTAGGGGCGACTTCAGTCGCCCGCCACGCGTCGATCACAG
>NZ_JBIJDC010000015.1:0-62018 GCF_044344315.1 Zoogloea sp.
GCTGATCGGCATCGTCAAGAAGAACGCCATCATGATGATCGACTTCGCCCTGGACGCCGAACGCAACCAGGGCCTGGCGCCCCGGGAGGCCATCTTCCAGGCCTGCCTGCTGCGCTTCCGGCCCATCCTGATGACCACCCTGGCGGCCCTCCTGGGGGCGCTGCCGCTGATGCTGGGCAGCGGCGTCGGCTCCGAGCTGCGCCAGCCCCTGGGCATCACCATGGTCGGCGGCCTGCTGGTGAGCCAGGTGCTCACGCTGTTCACCACCCCGGTGATCTACCTGGCCTTCGACCGCCTGGCCCGGAGGTCGGCGTGAGCTTGCCCGCAGGCGCGACTTGTAGGGGCGACTTCAGTCGCCCGCGGACGTCGAGCAAAGGCATGCCTGTGATTGGCGCGTGGTGGGCGACTGAAGTCGCCCCTACAAGGGCCCTGCGGTCCAGGCGATGGGGCGCGCTCCGGAATGACGGCCTGGGGCGCCCGGTGCAATGAACCTCTCGCGCCTGTTCATCTTCCGCCCGGTGGCCACCACCCTGCTGACGCTGGCCGTGGTGCTGGCGGGGGCGATTGCCTTCCGGCTGCTGCCGGTGTCGCCGCTGCCCCAGGTGGATTACCCCACCATCTCCGTCTCGGCCAACCTGCCCGGGGCCAGCCCGGAGATCATGTCGGCCACGGTGGCCGGGCCGCTGGAGCGCATCCTCGGGCAGATCGCCGGCGTCACCGAGATGACGTCCAGCAGCTCCCTCGGTTCCACCCGGGTGACCCTGCAGTTCGACCTCTCCCGGGACATCGACGGTGCCGCCCGGGACGTGCAGGCGGCCATCAACGCGGCCCGCGGCCAGCTGCCGTCGAGCCTGCCCAACAACCCCACCTATCGCAAGGTGAACCCGGCCGAGACGCCCATCATCATCCTGGCGCTCACCTCCGCCACCCTGACCCAGGGCCAACTCTACGACGCTGCCTCCACCGTGCTGGCCCAGCGCCTGGCCCAGGTGGACGGGGTAGGGCAGGTGTCCATCGGCGGCGCCTCGCTGCCGGCGGTGCGGGTCGAGGTTGAGCCTGACCGACTGGCTGCGGCCGGCCTCAACCTGGATGATGTGCGCGCCGCCATCGTCGGCACCAACGCCAACCGGCCCAAGGGCGTGCTCGAGGATGGCGAGAACGCCTGGCAGGTGGGGGCCAACGACCAGGCCCGCACGGCCGCCGACTACCGTCCGCTGATCGTGTCCTGGAAGAGCGGCGCGGCGGTGCGCCTGGGGGACGTGGCGCGGGTGCGCGACGGGGTCGAGAACGACCGCAACTACGGTTACGCCAATGGCCGCCCGGCGGTGCTGCTGATGGTCAATCGCCAGCCCGGCGCCAACATCATCGAGACCGTCGATCGGGTGAGCGCCCTGCTGCCCCTGCTGCGCGCCAGCGTGTCGCCGGCCATCGACCTGGACGTGGTGATGGACCGCACCCCCACCATCCGCGGCTCCCTGCGCGAAGTGGAGCGCACCCTGGTGATCTCGGTGGCCCTGGTGGTGATGGTGGTCTTCCTGTTTCTGCGCAACTGGCGCGCCACCCTCATCCCCAGCGTGGTGGTGCCGGTGTCCCTGGTGGGCACCTTTTCCATCATGTACCTGGCCGGTTTCAGCCTCGACAACCTGTCCCTGATGGCCCTCACCATTGCCACCGGCTTTGTGGTGGACGACGCCATCGTGGTACTGGAGAACATCGCCCGCCACGTGGACGAGGGCATGCCACCCCGTCAGGCGGCCCTGCGCGGCGCGCGGGAAATCAGCTTCACGGTGCTGTCCATGAGCCTGTCGCTGATCGCCGTGTTCATCCCCATCCTGGCCATGGGCGGCATTGTCGGGCGGTTGTTCCGGGAGTTTGCGGTGGTGCTGTCGGCGGCCATCCTGGTGTCCATGGTGGTGTCCCTTACCACCACGCCAATGATGTGCGCCCGCCTGCTGCGGCCACGCCCGCCGGAGGCCGAGCGGGGGCGGGTGGACCGGGCCATCGGGCGTGCCCTGGCGGCGCTGCTGGAGGGCTACCGGCGCACCCTGGGCTGGGCCCTGGCCCATCGCTGGATCGTGCTGCTGGTGCTGGCCGCCACCGTCGGCCTCAACGTGCATCTCTATCAGACCATCCCCAAGGGCTTCTTCCCCCAGCAGGACACCGGCCGCCTGCGCGGCTTTGTTGAGGCCGACCAGGCCATCTCCTTCCAGGCCATGAAGGAGAAGATGGATCAGTTTCTGACCATCGTCGGCGCCGACCCGGCGGTGGCCACGGTGACCGGCTTCACCGGCGGTTCCCAGCGCAACTACGGCTCCATGTTCGTCACCCTCAAGCCCATCGCCGAGCGCAAGGAATCCGCCGACGCGGTGGTCGGGCGGCTGCGCAAGAAGCTGGCGCGGGTGCCCGGCGCCAACCTCTACCTGAGCCCGGTGCAGGACATCCGGATTGGTGGGCGCTCGGGCAATTCGGCCTACCAGTTCACCCTGCAGTCCGACAGCCTGGAGGAGCTGCGCCTGTGGGAGCCGCGCATCCGCAATGCCATGAGCCGCCTCGACCAGATCACCGACGTGAGCAGCGACCAGCAGGACCGGGGGCCCCAGACCACCGTGCTGTTCGACCGGGACGCCCTGGCCCGCTACGGCATCACCATGCGGGCCGCCACCACGGCGCTCAACAACGCCTACGGCCAGCGCCAGGTGTCCACCATCTACAACCCCCTCAACCAGTACCGGGTGGTGCTCGAGGCCGCCCCGGAATACCTGCAGGGGCCGGAATCCCTGTCGCGCCTCAACCTGGTCAGCCCCACCGGGGCGCGGGTGCCGCTGTCGGCGCTGGCCCGCTTCGAGACCACCCTGGCGCCCCTGTCGGTCAGCCACCAGGGCGGGGCGGCGGCGTCGACCATCAGCTTCGCCCTGCCGGAGGGGCGTTCCATCGGCGAGGCCACCGTGGTGATCAACCAGGCCCTGGCCGGCATCGGCGTGCCGGTGGGGGTACGTACCAGCTTCGAGGGCTCGGCGGGGGCCTTCCAGAAGTCCATGAGCTCCCAGCCCATCCTGATCCTGGCCGCCATCATCACCATCTACATCGTGCTGGGCATGCTCTACGAGAGCCTGATCCACCCCATCACCATCCTGTCCACCCTGCCCTCGGCCGGGGTGGGGGCCTTGCTGGCCCTGATGGCCCGGGACACAGAGTTCGGCCTGATCGCCATGATCGGGGTGATCCTGCTCATCGGCATCGTCAAGAAGAACGCCATCATGATGATCGACGTGGCCATCGCGCGCATGCGCCAGCACGGTGAGAACGCCCGCGACGCCATCCACCACGCCTGCCTGCTGCGCTTCCGGCCCATCCTGATGACCACCCTGGCAGCCCTCTTCGGGGCGATTCCCCTGGCCATCGGCAGCGGCGACGGCGCCGAGCTGCGCCAGCCCCTGGGCATCGCCATCGTCGGTGGCCTGATCCTCAGCCAGATCCTCACCCTCTACACCACGCCGGTCGTCTTCGTGATGCTCGACCGGTTGCGCCGCAAGCGGAGCCTGCCTGCCCATGAATGACCGGAATCACCCTGTCCCCGTCGGGGCGGCTTGTGGGGGCGACTTCAGTCGCCCATCGTGCGTTGATCGTCGCCATGCCTTGGATCGAAGTCCATGGGCGACTGAAGTCGCCCCTACAGTCGCCCCTGCCGCCGTGAATGCGCTGTTTGCGGCGCTCTGCGCCCTGAGCCTCGCCGCCTGCACCCTCGGCCCCGATCACGTCCGCCCCGCGGTGGAGACGCCCGCCGCCTTCAAGGAAGCCGGCGAGTGGAAGCCCGCCGAGCCCCGCGACCCGCTGGCCGCCGATACTTGGTGGAAGGCCTTTGGCGACCCGGTGCTGGATGCCCTGCAGGACAAGGTGGAGATCTCCAACCAGAACCTGCGCATCGCCGAAGCCCAGTACCGCCAGGCCCGGGCCCTGGCCGATGCGGCCCGGGCGTCGTGGCTGCCGGCCGTCAACGCCACCGCCGGGGCGACCCGCTCGGCCACGTCGGCGGCCACCGACAGCGCCGGCAGTGCGCCGCCGCGCAACAGCTTCAGCCTGGGCGCCACCGCCAGCTGGGAGCTGGACGTGTGGGGCCGCATCGCCCGCAACGTGGAGGCCGCCGACGCCCGCATCCAGGCCAGCGAGGCCGACCTGGCCGCCGCGCGCCTGTCGGCCCACGCCACCCTGGCCCAGACCTACTTCCAGCTCCGCGCCGCCGAACGCCAGCAGGAGCTTCTCGATGCCGCCGTGGCCGCCTACGAGCGCTCCCTTGAACTCACCCGCAACCGCTACGCCGCCGGTGTGGCCGGCAAGGCCGACGTGGTGCAGGGCGAGAGCCAGCTGCGCAGCGCCCGTGCGTCGGCCGTCGAGGCCCGCCTGTCCCGCAGCCAGTACGAACACGCCATCGCCGTGCTGCTGGGGCAGGCGCCGGCGAGCTTCTCCCTACCGGTGAGCGCCGGCCCGCTGCCCACCGCCCCGGTGGCCGTGACCCTGCCCTCCACCCTGCTGGAACGCCGCCCCGACATCGCCGCCGCCGAGCGCCGGGTAGCCGCCGCCAACGCCGCCATCGGCGCGGCCGAAGCCGCCCGCTTCCCGGTGCTGGGCCTGTCCGCCTCGGCGGGCTTCCGCCGCTCCCAGATCGAGGATCTGCTCACTGTGCCGAGCCGTTACTGGTCCCTCGGGCCGACCCTGGCCGCTTCCCTCTTCGATGCCGGCGCCCGCAAGGCGGCGGTGAGCCAGTCCAGGGCGGCCTGGGAGCAGGCCGTCGCCACCTACCGCCAGACCGTGCTGGTGGCCTTCCAGGAAGTGGAAGACAACCTGGCCGCCGCCCGCCTGCTGGAAGAGGCCGCGGTCGAACAGTCGGCGGCCGTGGCGGCGGCTGCACAAGCCGAGGCCATCGCCCTCAACCAGTACCGGGCCGGCACCGTCGCTTACCTCAATGTGATCGTCCTGCAGGCGGCCCACCTCAGCGCCCAGCGCAGCGCCAACGATCTGGCCGCCCGGCGCCTGGTGGCGGCGGTGCTGTTGGCAAAGAATGCCGGCGGGAGTTTTTCTCCGACGGATCCGTCGACGGTTACATCCCGAAAGGACTGACGCCAAGTTTCCCGCCGACATGCGTCCGCTTCCCCGGCCGCCGGGGGCTCGTCATGGACTTACGCGCTGCGCTAAAGGCAATTTCAACCGCAGTCGACCGCCCAAGATCGAAGTCGGGATGTCGCCCGCGGGCGGTGGTGTCGAGTGATGGCCAAGTCCCCGCGGTCGCGCCGCTGCAACGCTTACGAATGGACTGGTGTCGCGGAAATTTTGACGCCCAAGGCATGAAGCAGCTTGAGCACCGTGTCATAGCGTGGCTTCGCACCGGGCGTGAGCGCTTTGTAAAGGCTCTCACGGCCAAGCCCCGCATCTTTGGCCAGTTGCGCCATACCTCGGGCACGCGCAACGTCACGAATGGCAGCGAGGAACACATCCGGGTTGGGATCGTCCAGGGCGGCTGTCAGGTACTCCGCGATGGCTTCCTCATCGTTCAGGTAGTCGGCAGCGTCAAAGGCGGTGGTCTCAAGCATCGTTCACTCCTTGTCCAAGAGCCGCGCCATCTCGATGGCGCGCTTAATGTCGCGCTTTTGCGACGACTTATCCCCTCCGAGCAGGAGCAGATAGATCACCGCCCCACGTCGTGTGTACTAAGCGCGATACCCAGGGCCGACGTGGATGCGCATTTCCGAAACGCCTTCGCCGATTGGGCCACAGTCACCAAAATTACCGGGTTGAGCAGAGCGGATGCGGTGGACGATACGGGCTCGAGCCACGTTGTCGTTCAAGCCGGCAAGCCAGGCGTCGAACTCGTCCGTGCGCAGGAAAGTGTTCATAGCAGTATTGTATCCAGATGGATACACTCAAGCAAGGCGGAACCCATCGCAGGGACCAAGAGGTGCAAACCCTTGCGTATCGAGCGGTGGAGGTTGGCCGATCGTGCGCTGCGGGCATCTTCCCCGATGGCAGCCGAGCTGCCACGGGTTCAAGAGTCATGCTCTGATCAACGCCGAGCATGCTTGAGGCGGCTGCACCAACGGGCCTGTCGGAAGTCCCATGCGCCCGCATCCCGGACTGCTCCGAGAACACCTCCGTTGCCACCTCACGCGCCTCGCACCGAACGCGGTATGCGCCCCTCCGCCGCTTGCCGGCCGTGGTTTCGTCCTCCACGCCTCGACCCGATCTACCCAAGGTGCATTTCCCGCGCGTAGAATCCCCAGTGTTACCTCTTTCCCGGCGGTTCAGTTCAACAAGGCTTATCCCTCGCGACATGCGCACTCACTTCGAACTCAGTTGCGTGCCGCGAGGGATAAACCCTATTCGTTAGCCCGCCGAACAACTATCACGGAGGAACTCCAGTGCCCGCAGCATTCTCCTCAGCGCTTTACTACCCATACATCGACATAAAGGATGAACGATGGCTACGAAGTGCTGCGCTGTTCTGGGACTCCATCCGAACAATTGTCCCGGTTTCGCATCGCGATCCCTACTCGAATGATTTTGCTCGCGCCCTCTGTGACGAGGGCGTGCTTGAACCAGTTCGCGTGTCATCGGACATGGATGAGGTCGAGGAACTTACCGACAAAGTTCTCGACTTTCTTACAGACCCGGCTTCGGCAGGCGTCATGTTTGACACCGACAAACATCCAACTCGCCGAATTCATCCGGACAAAATGTCGTATGAGTTGCGCGAGCTAGCCCATATACATCCAGAAAAGCTGCCATACATGATTCGCTCAGAACTTGAGCGAGGGCTAAATGATGATGGCTGGTTTTATGTCGCGCCCGGTTTTGCCAACTTCTATATGACGTTGCTCGCTTCTCAGTTGGCTCAACGACTAGGTTTGGGGTTAGTCACCGAGTCGTCCGCAGCAGACCAGTTGGCGATTGCTGTGCGCAAAGGAAAGCCGCTCGGCACATCTAGCAATCGAAGAATCGGTCGCCATTTCGACGCATTTGGACCTAGGCGCTCTTTGCCGACAGATGTTGCACCTAGCTTGCTCATTGATCTTATGGTGCAAGGGGTCTCTTTGCCCGAGCACCTTTCGGTGAAGGAAATACTCAAGTTCAAGAAGGATCACAAGGAGGAGCTGGCTGTGTTCCGCCGAGAGGTTGCCCGGCTTACGACGGACTTGCCAAAAGATGTGCCCATAGAAGCACTGAGACAAGCAGTCTCAGATCAGTACCAGGCCAGCGTATTGCCAGCGATGCGCAGCCTCCGAGAGTCTCTGAGAGCCCAAAGCTGGGATGCTGGGCTCAACGGACTGCTAAAGGTGTCTTTCTTCTCGGCCGCCCCAACCTCTGCGGCGATCCTTGCAGGTATTCCTAGCTCGGTGGCCTTACTTGCCGGCGCAGGAATCTCGCTTACCGCGTCAGCGGTGCTATTAGCAAGTCAACGACGGCGAGCGAGAATCGATAGTCCGTATTCCTATTTGCTTTCGATGGAGCGTCAGTGGTGAGCGGTTGGCTAAGGGGGAATCAGGGGGAATCAGGGGACAGACCACGGTATCCGTTACTGTTGTCCGCACATACAGTACACGCCGGCCTGAAGTGGACACGGCCCTTCAGCCGGGCACACAGGACGCCCGAAACCTGCCTGGATGAGGGCTGCGAACGTCCCAAATGTTCAGGGCCCGCGCGAGGCGGGCCCTGATTCTTCACACTGCGGCGAGTGATTTCCTGCGCCGGGACCATCCCGCGCATGCAAGGCCGAGGCCCAGCAGGGCCAGCGTCGGCGGCACGGGGACTTGCGCGGTATGCGTGCCTTCCCGGAACCAGAAATCAAGATTCTGGAACGCGATGCCGGAGTTGTTGATGGCCAAACCGCCCGCGTAAGGATTGAGATTGCTCATCTCCCCCGCGAAGGTGCTGCCCGCATCCAGATCCAGCACCAGAGTGTACAGAGCCCCGGGCGTCAGAGTGACCGGACTCAGGAGGTCGAAATGAACCACGGAGAGGGCGGAGGTGATCGTGACTTGCGCACTGGAGCCCAGCAGCGTTCCGGTCAGCCCCTGTCCTGCCCGAACCTCCAGATGCAGCGTGCTGCTGCCACCGTCGCTGCGAATGAAGAATTCGGCAGCGTCGATGGAATTGCTGGTAGGCGTGAACGATTGCCCGTTGAGCTCGCCAGCCGTGCCCGAAAAGTTCGTCGGCCCGACATATGCTTGGTCATCCGTGAAAGGCAGCGCGTGCGCCTGGGTGAGTACGCCCAGACCCACCGCAAGGGCCGCGACGTTCTTCCAAACTTTGATGGACATGGCAGGTCTCCATTGTGTCGAGATATTTTACAAATTGGCGCCAATCAGGCGTCTTCTGCCCTTTTTCAGCATAATTCGTGCCGATATCAGCAGTGAGATACCCCCTCGCAGGCGTCGATGATTTTGGGTCGGCGCCTCTTGAGCTTGCGCGGCCCACGCGCTCAAGCCCCGTGCGGCCTGTCACCCGCGCTGGCTCGGTACAACGCCAGCCTTCAGCCTGGGGCGGCTCACGTGGACGCAGTAGGCGCTTCCTGTTTCCGGTCCAGGCCCCATGCGCCTGTTCCGGGGCCCGTTTCTCGATGCGCCAGATCAAGCCCGACAGCACGGAACAGTTCCCCGCGATCCCCAGGCCACGCCCCCTGACTGCCGGGGACACCGGCAAGCGTCTTTCACCGCCGCTGCGCCCCGGTTACCTCGACGTCAGGCGGCGAGGACCGACCGGTAAGTTTGTTGGGTGGAGGCGAGTTGTGGCAATCTGGCGACAGTGCTTGTTGAACACCACCGGAGTTTCCCCTGAGTCTCCCCTGTCCCATACCGCCGAGTCCGTGAAAGCCGAAGTCATGCGCCTCGCTCCGGCAGTGCGGGCCAGGCAGCTTGGCCCGCTTATTGACAGCCTCGACCGGGACGAAGAGATCGAGGGCGCGTGGGGTAAAGTCGCACTGCAGCGCGAAGGTGAAATTGAAAGCGGTTCGGTCACGGGCCTTCCACTTGAAGATGTAGTAGCCCGATTGGAAGCTCGTTTCCCAGGATGAGCGTCATTGTTCACCCGGGCGCCGAGCAGGATCTGTTGGACGCGGCATCGTTCTACGAACGCGAGGGATAAACCCGATTCGGTGGGCGTCATACGCCGCTCAGTTGCGCATGCATCATGTCCAAGCCATTCATCAAGCTAAACCGCGCTGACTTCCTGCAAACGCCCATTTGGGCTTGGGTTTCCGACGACGAGTCGGGTGTCAATTCTGGGCTTGCTGACGAGTCTCACGTGCAACCAACAGCTTTCGCTGAGATTCCCTTGGTTCCCTTTGGCCAGTTCATCGTTTCTTCAGTAGTCGACCTGAAGAGTGGTGCGTCCATGCCCGGGATTGCGGAAGTCACGGTAGCCAACGGTGACATTTCCGTCCATCCGAGCGTCGTGTTTCTTCTGGATAGGCATCTTCAGATTCCCGGCGTAGAGACCAATCGCCTGCTTGCCCGTTTTACGAAAACCGCCGGGAACTACCCTGTTGCCTGGCGCCTTTGCGTCAGCAATCACGGTGAGAGCAGTCCGCGTTCGGGGCCAATCCAAGGCGGCGACATGAAGGACCTGGTGGCTGCCGGCCTTGAGGCACTTCTTGCCCTGAAGGCACTTCGCAGGTGAGGCCCAAACCCTCCGACCTTCGGCCCGCCGGCCGGTTACGTTGAACGTCACGCAGCACACGCATCCCTTCACCTCATAGGAAGACCCATGGACAACGGTTCATTCTGGAAACTTATCGACACGTCCCGCCAGGCAGCTGAAGGAGACCCTGAGCAGCAACTCAAAGAGCTTGAATCCCTCCTGGACGAATTATCTGAAGATGAGCTTGTCGATTTTCAGAACCTATTCGCTTCCTACTTTTGGGCCTCATATACGTGGCCATTGTGGGGGGCGGCCTATGTGATCGGTGGCGGTTGCTCCGACGATGGGTTCGACTACTTCCGGGGCTGGCTAATCTCGCGTGGCGAGAAGGTATTCAGTGCTGCATTGGCTGACCCGGACACACTCGCGTCCGTTATCGAAGAGAGTGACGAAGAAGTCGACTGCCAGGTCGAAGGATGGCAGTCGGTCGGTGTTGACGCCTGGCGCAGAAAGACGGGGCTTGAGTACTCGGCTTTCCCATCCAAGCCCTCGGGCATTCAGTCGGACGGGCCGGCGGGTGATGAATGGTCCGAAGAGGATCTCGACCGCCTGTACCCCAGGCTGTGCAAGCGCTTCAGCTAGGCGGCGCGGTTCGGACTGACAGCAGCGCTTATAGGATCAGCGGCTTGAGCAGCATCCACAGGGCGGTGGCCAGGATCATCCAGGCAAAGGCCAGGCGCATGCTGCGCTCGGGCAGGCGGTGGGCCACCGACACCCCGGCGGACACGGTGAGCAGGCCGCCGATGGCCATGGGCAGGCCAATCGACCAGTCCACCTGGTGGGCGCGGCCGTAGGTGAGCAGTGCCACCGCCGAACAGGGGGTGACAAGGACCAGGGACAGGCTCTGGGCCACCGTCTGACGCTGTCCGAAGACCTGGGTGAAGATGGGGGTGGCCAGCAGCCCGCCGCCCACGCCGAGGAGCCCCATGCAGGCACCTCCCGGAATGCCCACCAGGGGCTGCCATCGGCGATCGAACAGGCCGCCGGCCCCGTCCGCGTTGCCGGCCGGGCGTCGGCCGGTGAGCATGCGCAGGGCGATCAGGACCAGGAAGACGCCGAACAGGCTGCGCAGCAGGCCGGAATCGAGCCCCGTTGCCACCTGGGCCACGCCATAGGTGGCGGCCGACGCCAGCACGGCGAGGGGCAGGGCGGTGCCCAGGGCCACCGGGTGCCGGCGGGTGTAGCGCCACCAGCCGACGATCAGGATGGGCACCATCATGGCCAGGGAGGTGCCCTGGGCCAGGGCTTGTTCCATGCCGAAGGCCAGGGCCAGGAAGGGGATGGCGATGATCCCGCCTCCGATGCCGAAGAGGCCGCCGAAAAAGCCCAGGGCGGCACCCAGGGTCAGGATGGAGAGGAGGTCGGTGATGGCCAGGGCGTGCATGGAGCAGGGTCTTCCGGGGGGTCGGGATGGCGCGGGCGCGACCACCTTGTCCGCCTAGCTTAGAGACCACGAAGATATTTACAATTCGCCAAGATGTGAATTCAGTGGACACGAATCGTGAACATCAATCCCCAGCTCGATGATCTCCGCCTGTTCTGCGTGGTGGCCCGCCACCGCAGCTTTGCCGAAACCGCCCGGGAGCTGGGCATCTCCAAGGCCGTGGTGAGCAAGCGCATCGCCCTGCTTGAGGCCGCTGTGCACGAGAAGCTGTTTCACCGCACGACCCGCAAGGTGACGCTCACCGGTCAGGGCGAGATCGTGCACCAGTGGGCGCTGCGCATCCTGGAAGATGTGGATCTGATGGGTGAGGCCCTCTCCCGGGAGAAGGCCGCGCCGCGCGGGCTCCTGCGCATCTGCAGCAGCACCGGATTCGGGCGCAGCCGCCTGGCCCCGGCCCTGTCGGCCCTGGCCGGGCACCATCCCCAGCTGGAGATCCAGTTGGAGCTGTATGACCGGCTGGTGGATCTGGTGGAGGAGGGCTTCCAGCTCGACATCCGCATCGGCCGGGTCCATGAGAGCAATGTCATCGCCCGTCGCATCGCCCGCAACCGGCGCGTGCTGTGCGCCGCGCCGGCCTATCTGGCGCGCTTCGGCACGCCTGCCACCCTGGATGATCTCCACGCCCATCGTTGCATCCCCATCCGCGAGCGCGACCAGGATTTCGGGCGCTGGGAGCTGGACGGCCCGGAGGGGCGTATCGCCATCAAGGTCAGCGGCCCGCTCTCGGCCAACAACGGCGAGATCGTCCGCCAGTGGGCCATCGACGGCCACGGCATCATCCTGCGCTCTACCTGGGACATCTGCGACGAGATCGACACCGGCGTGCTGGTGCCGGTACTGCCCGGGTATTTCCAGCAGGCCGATGTCTGGGCGGTCTATCCGTCCCGCCTGTCGGTGTCGGCGAAGGTCAAGGTGTGTGTGGAGTTTCTGGAGGCGTGGTTCGCGCAGACGGGGCTGAATGACGTGCCATAGCGAAATGGCGCATGGATCTACGCAGGGTGGCTGGAGGGACCGTGGGGGCGACTTCAGTCGCCCGCGGACTCCGAGAAACGAACGGTGCCTGGTATCACGCACGGATGGGCGACTGAAGTCGCCCCCACGGGAGCCGCCGCGCGAGGATGGGGCTGGGGTGCGCGGCGATGAACGATCAGCACTTGATGTTCCGGACCCATTCGAGGAGGAGCGTGCTGACCTCGTCGGGCTGGTCGAGGGTAGACAGGTGCCCGCTGTCTTCGACGATGCTGAGGCGGGCGTCCGGGATGCCGTGGGCAATCTCCTCCGCCAGCTCCGGTGGTGTGACGAGGTCCTGGCGGCCGCAGATCACCAGGGTGGGGCATTGGATGCGGGCAAGCTCCGGGCGGCTGTCGGGGCGGGTCATGATCGCGCCTTGCTGGCGGATGAAGACGTCCTTGCCGAGGCTGCTCATCATCGAGTGCACCACGCCGCGCACTGCCGGCAGGTTCATGCGCAAAGGGTGGGACAGGCGCGGCATCAGCTGTTCAAAGACGGCTTCGAGATCGGTCTCTGCCAGCTTCATCAGTGCCACCCGTGCGGCCGTGGCTTCCGGTGTGTCGGGCCGGGCCGAGGTATCGAGCAGCACCAGGCTGGCCACGCGCTCGGGCGCCCTGCGCATGATCTCGAAGGCCACGTAGCCGCCCATGGACAGGCCGACCAGCACACAGGGTGCTTCCGGGGTGTTCTTCAGTACGCTGTCGGCCATGCCGGCAATGCTGTCGGATTGGGTCAGGTCGGCCACCTCGGTGGTGGTTACGGCGGTGAGGACGTCAATCTGCTTCTGGAACAGACTGGCGTCGTTGAGCAGGCCGGGCAGAAACAGAACGTGGGGGACGCAGCTTGTCGGCTTCATGGTGAGCTCCTTGGAAGGGGGGCATATCAGTGAGGGAACGGTGACAGGGCCGCCCTGGCCACGTCGGTACGCTGTCGCACTTACTATGATCTTCTTGTAAGGATTTTAGTTCGCGGTGCTTCCTGTGCTGGATGTATGCCAGCGTACGGAACGCGTCCAACACCGGGAAGACAATCAGTTGCCGGCTTTCCCAAGGCCAGTCTGGCTGCCGTGGACGCTGCTCGTGCCGCGCCGCTGATGCCAGGGGGCCTTTGCCGTGTCTCTGCCAAGGCCTTTACCCATGCTGACGAGGAGCTTCCATGAACAATCTGACCGAACTGACAATGACGCGCGCCCCTGACCTGAATGCAGGCCCGGGGATCGAACAAACAACTCATGTGCTCTCCGCCGTCTATCCCGGGCGGGACGAGGCCGAAGGCGTGCGCCAGTTGCTAGAGGAGCAAGGCATTTCTGCCACCGAGATGCGGATCTTCCATGAAACGCCGCCCCAGCCCGGCGACGTGCTCAGTGATGACGTGCTCAAGGATGTGCTGGTCGATGGCGGCATCGGCACGCTGATGGGGACCGGAGTGGGCGCCCTCGGTGCCCTGGCCATCGTGGCGTCCGGCATCACCCTGTTTGTCGCCAGCCCGGTGGTGGCCCCCCTTGCCATGCTCGGCTGGTTTGCCGGCATCGGTGGCATTGTTGGGGCGGCTGTCGGGGCCAATCGCAAGGACGGGCGCTTCTCGGACCTGGTGACGGATGCCATTCAGGCCGGCAACACGGTGCTGGTGGTCCGCACACACGCGGCCCCCGATCGGGAACTGGCCAGGGTAGTTCTTGAGGCCTCGTTCCGCGGCCGGGATGGCGTCACCACGGAGTCCACCTGAGCGTGTCCGCCGGGTTGCGGCCCGGGTGTGTGCGCTGCCCGACAGACCGTTGTCCGCCGCGAGCCCATGGTGGTGTGCAGAACGTCATGGACCTGGCTCGGCGTTCCGGCAGTTTTTCCAGGGAATCCAGTAGGAGGCAGTCATGAACTACGAAGAGCGCGACAAGTTGGGCATCTACAAGGCCGGGGTCGATGGCGGGATCGGGCGAGATGCAGGGCAGGGGCCCGGCCCGGCGCTGATGGGCGCTGAAACGCTGATCGGCAACGACGTGTACAGCCGTCAGGCGGAAAAGCTGGGGGAGGTGAAGGAGATCATGCTGGACATGCGCAGCGGGCGCATCTCCTACGCCGTGCTGTCCTTCGGTGGCTTTCTCGGCATGGGTGAAAAGCTCTTTGCAATCCCCTGGAGCGCCCTGACCCTGGACACCATGAACAAGCGCTTCATGCTCGACGTGGACAAGGAGCAGCTGGCGCGGGCGCCGGGCTTCGACAAGGACACCTGGCCCGACATGGCCAACCCCGAATGGGCCGAGGGGATTCACGCCTACTACGGTCGCCCCATGTACTCGATCTAGCGCTGCAAGCCGGCGTCAGCCTTGTGGCGTGGGTGGCGGTGCGTGGTAAGGAGGGGTGCGACACCCCGGTATCGTGGCGCCTCTCCAGTCCTGAAGAGATGTCCGGTCTGGCGATGGAGAGTACCGCGGTGCCATGCGCGGCCTAGTTCGTCCTGGTGCGATTCCAGAACGGCGGCACGATGCTGCCGCGCCGGATGGCCTTGATCAGCAGCACCACGCCAGCGCTGGTGCAGAGCAGCAAGGCCATCAGCGAGGATTCCAGACCGAATTCGCCTCCGGTCATTACAAGCGGTCCCTCGATGGTGGCCTTGATCAGGCCCGGTTTGGCGTAAGCCCCGGACACAATTCCGGAAAAAATACCTGACTGTGTGTAGTTCCAGGCCATGTGAAAGCCAATGCTCATCCACAGACGGCGGGTCAGCATGTAGGCGGCGGCAAGCAGCAGGCCGGCCTCGATGCTGATGCAGAGAGCGCCCAGCAGGGTGCCTGACGGGGCAAGCCAATGGCGCAGGCCGAATATGAGCGATGACACGGCCAGAGAGATCCAGCTTCCAAAGGACTCCTCCAGAACACGGAAAAGCACTCCCCGGTAGATCAGCTCTTCCAGCACCCCCGAGCTCAAGGCCATGGCCATGGCCGGGAGCATGAACGCCCAGGGGTTGATGCCGTCGACGCGATAGATGCCGAGCACCATCAGGATCAGCACGCAGAGGGTGTATAGGCCGGCGCCGATCAACAGCCCGGTTCCGAATTCCCGGCCCATCCCCGGCAGGGCAAGCTCGCTGACCGGGCGCCTTTCGATGAGCCGAACAAGGCCAAAATACACGGCGAGTCCCAGCGCCGCCATACCCGCTGCCGCCGCCAGGGCCAGCAGGGGCTCGGCCGAGAGATTGAGCCTGAAACCGTTGCTCACACCCATCATCAAGAACAGGGTGCCACCCAGCAGAATCAGCCGCACGAGAGGGAACTGCAGGACACGCAGCCACAGGGCCGGTCTCGCGTCATGGGCCGGGCTCATGCACCTGTACCCGCTTCAGACTGCCGGACGCAGATCCGGGACGATGGGCGTGTCGTGCGCATTTTGCATGCCGAATACGTGGTCGAGGGCTCAAGTTTATACTTGCGGATATCCATCAGAGGCAAGCCTCGCTCAAGAAGGACATCCCCTCATGGAGAACCGGAGCGGTCTGTGCGTGGATCTGCTCATCACCGACGCCACCCTGGGTGAGCATCAGGCGGCGGGGCAATTCACCGGGGCTCGACGGACGGACAAGCTGCACCGGGGGCTACAAGGTCAGCCAGCGGAAACGAAAGCGTGTTGAAGAGATCTTCGGGTGGCTGAAGACAGTGGGCGGAATGAGAAAGACCCGCTTCATCGGAGAAGCCCGACCCCAGATCTCGGTGTTTTGCATCGGCCCGCTAGCGCATCACCCGCTCGCTGCCCCGCACCGGCATCGCCCCGATTACCGCACCCACCGAAACGACAACGATGCCTGCCATGACCGTCCACGTCAGTTGTTCGTCCAGGATGAAATATGCCCCAATCGCGGAAACCGCCGGAACCAGCGAGAGCATCATCGAGGCCTGGCAGGCGCCGATCTTCTGGTTAGCGTAGCTATAGAGGCCGGCGGCCAGCATGGCGGCGATGAAGCCCTGGTAGACGCACTGCAGCGCGATGTCGCCCCAGCCGGCGGTGGGCAGGTTTTTGGGCAGGTAGAGCAGGTAGACCGGTGAGTAGAGCAACAGGGCAAAGAAGGCGATGCCGCAGACGCCCAGCACGGGGCGAATCTGCCAGCGGCGCATCAGCAGGCCAAAGATGGACCAGGACATGGCGGCAGCCAGAAAGAGCGCGTCACCAATGAGTTCGTTCTGGCCGTGGTGGGACAGGAGGCTGTCGATGCCGATCAGCAGCAGCCCGCAGGCAGACAGGGCAAGGGCGAGCATGGTGTGCCGTGCCAGGTGGAGGCCGGTGGTGAGCGCTACGAGGACTGCGGTGCAGAACGGGATCCCTCCGTTTACAAAAATGCCTGCATGGGCGCTCGGGGCAAACGAGAAGCCGGAGTAAACAAACAACCCGTAGCCCAGGCCGCCAAAAACGCTGAGTACGAAATAGCGTGGCCAGTCGGCGAAAGGGGTATTGCGCAGAAAATAGAATCCGCCCAGCAGGCCCGAAACGCCATAGCGCATGGCCGCCAGATCAAAAGGCGTAAACAGCCCCTTGCTGCCGAAGCGCGAGACGATGTTGAACCCGGACCAGCAGGCTACGACCAGCAGTCCGGCGATCAGGCCTTTTGTGGTGTCCGATAGCCGCTGCGGCTGATGGGGGTGCAAGGGATTGTTCATGGGGTGTCGATGAGGTTTCTGGCGGAGGGAGTAGAGCACGGGAGGGCGTCCCTGCCCAGATTCAGGGCGACGTGTTTTTGATGGCAACAGACTCATCCGGCGCGTGAATCAGCGCCGCCTTTGCAGAGACTTCGCAGCTGGCTGGCGTTGGCCTCCTGCCTTTCTCCGGAACCTCCGGCGCTCCGGCCTAACGTGTCAGCAGGTTTGGGGCCTTTGCCCGGTTGCGGGGGATCGGCAGGGTGATGCGCTGGCTCATCGCATACGGCCCGGCAATCGGGATCGGCTGCACCTGGGGGCTGAACCCGGCGAAGCGACCGGGGAGGAGGGCGCAGTATGGCGGTCTGTATCGAACTTCTGAAACCCTTCTCCGTCCATCCTTCAGGTATTGTGCAGTGCAACATGTGCCGATTTGAAGGAGTCACGCAATGTCAGTCAGTCGATGGTGGAAGAGGGACGCAGCGGCTTCACCGGCCCTGAGCCTGGCCCTGCAGGGGGGCGGTGCCCACGGCGCCTACACCTGGGGCGTGCTGGACCGCCTGCTGGAAGAGGGGCTGGCGCTGGAGGGCATCAGCGGCACCAGCGCCGGGGCGATGAACGCTGTGGCCCTGGCCCAGGGCTGGACGACAGGGGGCGCGGAGGGGGCGAGGGAGAGTCTGAGCGCCTTCTGGGAGGCGGTGGCCGATACCACGCCCTTCGAGCTGGATCTGCTGCACAGCCTCAACCCGGCGGGGGATGGTTCGCTGCCGGCGGCGGTGAACATGATGCTGGGCATCACCCGGCTTTTCTCGCCCTACCAGCTCAACCCTTTCGAGCTGAACCCCCTGCGCGACGTGGTGCGGGCCCAGTTCGATTTTGAGCGTATCCGGCGCGAGTGCTCCCTCAAGCTCTTCATTGCCGCCACCCAGGTGCGCACAGGCAAGGTGCGCCTGTTCCATACCGCCGAGCTGAGCGAGGATGCGCTGCTGGCCTCGGCCTGTCTGCCCACCCTGCACCATGCGGTGGAGATTGATGGCGAGGCTTACTGGGACGGGGGCTTCACTGCCAATCCGGCGATCTACCCGCTGATGTACGAGTGCTCCACGCCGGACATCCTGCTGATCCTGCTCAATCCGCTGGTGCGGCCGAGGGCCCCGCGCAGTGCCGAGGAGATTGCTGCACGCAGCGTGGAGCTGGGGTTTTCAACGACTTTCCTGCGCGAGATGCGCATGATCGCCCACGCGCGTCGGCATATCGGTGCGGAACGTGGCTGGCTGCCGCTGGGGCGTTTTGAGCGCAAGCTGATGGATCTGCGCTTTCACCTGATCGAGGCCGAGGAGCTGCTCGAGGCCGGGACGGCCAGCAAGCTCAACGCAACCCGGGCCTTCCTGCACACCCTGCGCGATCAGGGCCGGGCCCGTGCGGAACGCTGGGTCGGTCACCATCTACCCCGTGTCGGGCGGGAAACCTCCATCGATCTGGGGGGGCTCTTCGAGTAGTGGCGGCCGCAGCGCACCGGGTTCGGGCATGCGCCTCGACATGGTGCGGTCTCGCGGGGTGGTGCGTGGCTCTCAGAACTCCACTTCCAGCTCTTCGATGTCGTCCGGTTCGAGCTTGGCCGCGGCGATCCATTCGCCCATCTCGGGCATGGCCATGATGGTCTGGCAGTAGCCTGCGCAGGCTTCGTCGAGGGGCACGTCGTAGGTCAGAAAGCGGGTGGCTACGGGGGCGTACATGGCATCGGCCAGGCTGCGCCGGGCGCCGAACAGGTAGGGGCCGCCGTAGCGCGTGAGGCAGTCGCGCCAGATCTCGGTGACCCGTTCGATATCGCCATTGGCCCGCGACCACACGGTGAAATTGGGGAAGCGCGCCTTGAGGTTCATGGGCAGCGCCGAGCGCAGGGCACTGAATCCCGAGTGCATTTCGCCGCAGATGGAGCGGCAGTGGGCCCGGGCGGCGGGGTCGGCCGGCAATAGCCCGGCCTTGGGTTTGAGCTCGTTGAGGTATTCGCCGATGGCCAGGGTGTCCCAGACGGAGATGTCCCCGTGGGTGAGGCGCGGCACGCGCACCGAGGGCGCCAGCAGCAGGAGCTCGGCGCGAGCGCCGGCGTCGTCCTGCTCGACCATCTCCTCCTTGAAACTGAGGCCGGCGAAGCGGGCCATCAGCCAGCCGCGCAGGGACCAGGACGAGTAATTCTTGCTGCTCAGGGTGAGGGTGACGGCCATGGTGGGGTTCTCCGGCAGGGCGTTCGGGGTGGGGCGTTGAGCCTGGTGTGGTGAGGATACGAGCAAGCCACGTGCCTGCAAGGGTATCCGTGACGGCATGCCAATTGCTAGTATCCGGAACCCAACAGCAGCATCACAAAAAAATCATGCTCCCCAATAGTCCTGCCCTGCATTACCAGGCCTATCAGGCCGTGGCCGACCTGACCACACCGATGCGCGGTGCGGCGCGTTTCCTGGCGCCCTGGCTACACCATAGCCTGTTCTGGCTGCCCCACAGCCGCACGTTGCGCAAGGCGGCGGCGGCCTGTGAGGTGCTGGCCCTGTCCGGCCTGACCCATCATCGCCCGCCCTTCAATATCGACACTGTCGACACGCCGTCGGGCACCTGTGCGGTGACCGAGGAGGTGGTCTTCAATACGCCCTTCTGTTCGCTGCTGCGCTTTCGCAAGACCCCGGCCACCGGCGTCGAGCCCAAGGTGCTGCTGGTGGCGCCGGTGTCGGGGCATTTTGCGACGCTGCTGCGCGGCACCGTGCAGACCCTGCTGCAGGACCACGACGTGTACGTGACCGACTGGCACAACGTGCGCGACATTCCCCTGTCCGAGGGGGCCTTCGACCTGGACACCTTCATCGAGCACATCATCCGTTTCGTGGATTGGCTCGGCCCCCACACCCACCTGGTGGCCGTATGCCAGCCCACGGTGCCAACCCTGGCCGCCGTGGCGGTGATGGCGGAGGACAATCACCCCCACCAGCCCCGCAGTATGACGTTGATGGCCGGGCCCATCGACTGCCGCATCAACCCCACCGAGGTGAACAACCTGGCCACCGCCAAGCCCATGGAGTGGTTCGAGAGCAAGCTGATCGGCGTGGTGCCCCTGCGCTACAAGGGGGCCCTGCGCCGGGTGTATCCGGGCTTTCTGCAGATCTCGGCTTTCATGAGCATGAACCTGGACCGCCACAAGGAATCGTTCCGCAAGATGTACGGCCACTACGTGGAGGGCGACACGGTGAAGGCCCATGGCATCAAGGAGTTCTACGACGAATACCTGGCCATGATGGATCTGCCCGCCGAGTTCTACCTGCAGACGGTGCGCAAGGTCTTCCAGGAATACCAGCTGCCGCGTGGTGTGCTGGAATACCGCGGCCGCCTGGTGAAACCCGAGGCGATCCGCCGCACTGCGCTGTTCACGGTGGAGGGCGAGCGGGACGACATCTGCTCCATCGGCCAGACCCTGGCCGCCCACGATCTGTGCAGCAAGCTGGCGCCCTACCGAAAGCAGCACCACCTGCAGGCCTCGGTCGGCCACTACGGCGTCTTCAACGGCAAGCGCTGGGATCGCCAGATCTATCCGCGCATCCGGGATTTCATCCACGCTTTCGACGAATAGGCTTCGGCGCCGGCCTTTTTCGAGGTGCGGGGCGTGTAAAGGCGCTCAAGCTGACGGCTTGCGGGCCGATACGAAGTGGCTGCAGCGTTGCCGGTCCTCTCCCCGGAGATTGGCTCCTGCTGCGGTTTTCGCCATTTCGAGAATAAAAATACATGCTCAAGCAAAAGCCCATCGTGCAGCAGGTCGTACTGCTGTGCACTGTCGGAATCGCCCTCATGGTCGCCATCCTGGTGGCCACCCTTGCCATCATGTCCCGCCAGAACGCCATCGACCGGGCGGAGGAGTCCCTGTCCCTGCAGGCCGACATGACCGTATCCATGCTGGCCTACGCCCAGGATGCCCTGGAGAAGCGTTCCAAGGATGCCCTCGGCCAGTTCATCGAGTCCATGCCCGGCACCCCGCACCTCACCGGCGCCGAGCTACCCACCGGCAAGGCCAGCTTGCCGGGCATCGCCATCGGCAACCTGGTGCTCAACGCCAACACCGACATCCTGTCCGCTTACAGCAAGCTGCACAGCGACCGGGAACCCGCCTTCCTGGTGCGCAAGGGCGACCGCTTCTACCGGGTGGCCACCCTGCTCAAGGACAAGGAGGGCAAGCCCCGGCACGGTGAGGTGGTGGACAACAACGGCGACTATCCGTCGATCCTGCTCACCGGCAAGCCCTTCCTGGGCTCTCTGGAGCGCAACGGCAAGATGTTCGTGCTCGCCGCAGAACCCCTGCGGGATGCGTCCGGCGCCGTGATCGGTGCGGTGACCATGCGTGTGGATGCGGAATCCAATGTGAGCCTCATCAAGGAGAAGCTGGCTGGCATGAAGGTCGGCAAGACCGGCTACCCCTACATCGTGTCGGTGCCCTCCGGTGATGCCAAGGATGTGCGTTTCATCTATCACCCGACGTTCCAGGGCAAGACCCTGGCCGAGATGGACGAACCTGTACGCCGCATTGTCGGGAGCCTGATCGAGAAAAAGAACGGCACCTTGACCTACCGCTGGGGCGAGTCCGGTGCCGAGGCCGAGAAGATGGTGGTGGTGCGCGAGCTGCCCGACCTGCACTGGTTGGTGGCCACGGGGTCGTGGGTGGACGAGTTCATCGAGGACTCCAATGCCCTGCGCAATCAGATCGCCCTGCTGGCGGTGGGCTGCGGTGCCCTGCTGGTGCTGGCCCTGGCCTTCTTTCTGCGTCAGCGTCTCCGCCCCTTGTCTCATCTGGCCGAGCTGGTGTCGCGCTTCGGTAGCGGTGACCTGACCGTGCGTGCCGCGGCCAGCCCGGGCAGCCGCAGCGAGGTGGACCTGATCGGCCACAGCATCAACAGCGCCGCCGATTCGATGCGTGTCCTGGCGGGCAGCATCCGTCAGACCAGCGATCACCTGCAGCGCACCGCCGGCAGCATGTCCGAATCGTCCCGCCTGCTGGGTGAGACGACCCGCCAGCAAAGCGCGTCGGCCGGCGCCATGGCCAGCACCACGGGCCAACTCAGCAATAGCGTCGAGCAGGTGGCCAGCAACGCGGCCCATGCGCTGGAGCTGACCCGTGAAACGGCGGCGTCGGTGCAGGAGGGGGTCGGCACGGTGCATGAAACCATCGTCCATCTGAGCAGCACCGCCGACACGGTGCAGGACGCGGCCACCCAGGTGGAGCAGCTGGGCCAGCGCTCCCTGGAGATCCACAAGGCCCTCAACGCCATCCGTGATATCTCTGACCAGACCAACCTGCTGGCCCTCAATGCGGCCATCGAGGCCGCCCGGGCCGGCGAGCAGGGGCGCGGCTTTGCCGTGGTGGCCGATGAGGTGCGCAAGCTGGCCGAGCAGTCGGCCAAGTCGGCCTCCTTCATCGGCACCATTCTTGGCAGCATCCAGGAGGGTGTGGATTCGGTGGCCGCCTCGGCCCGCCGGGCGGTGGAACAGGTGGGGCGCAACGTCGACGCATCGCGTCGCGTCGAGGCTGCTCTCGGGGCCATTCACGAGCGGGCCGAGCGCACTTCCGGCGCGGTGGCCGAGATTGCCCGCGTCACCCGCGAGCAGACCCAGGCCAGTCAGGCGATCTCCGGCGGCATTGACTCGGTGGCCCGCGCGGTGTCTGAAACCAGCCAGTCGGCCGAGGTCAACCGCGGTCAGGCCGAAGAGCTTCTCAAGGTGGCCCGCGAGCTGGACGGCGAAGTGGCGCGTCTGCGCCTCTAGGCCGGAGGCCCCCGGCGCCGGTTCAGGGGCGCCGGGTTACGAGCGTGCGAGGCGGATCAGGTCGGTGGGGATGGCCTGCAGGGTCCGGCAGCCGCTCAGGGCCATGGCGATTTCCAGCTCATCGCGGAGCAGGCGGATCACATGGGCGACGCCCAGGGCGCCGGCATTGGCGAGGCCGTAGATGTAGGGGCGGCCGATGAGCACCGCGGCGGCGCCGAGGGCCATGGCCTTGAGCACGTCGGTGCCGCGGCGGATGCCGCCATCCACCAGCACCGGCAGGCTGCCGCCGACAGCCTCCACGATCTCGGGCAGTACTTCGGCGGTGGGGGGCAAGGTGTCGAGGGTGCGCCCGCCGTGGTTGGAGACGATGAGGCCGCCCACCTGCAGCCGGGCGGCCTCGCGGGCGTCGTCGGGGTGCAGCACGCCCTTGAGGATGAGGGGCAGGCGTGTGCTGGCCTGCAACCAGGCGATGTCGTCCCAGGTAGGGGCTTGCTGCAGCAGGTCGTCGAACAGTGCGCTCTGGTGAGGGTGCCGCGCGGGGTCTGGGCGCGGCGAAAGCTGGGACAGGTTGACGGCGCTTATGCCGGGGGGCAGGCGGAAGCCGGCCTGGCGTTCCCGGTCGCGGGCGCCGTTGCAGGGGGCGTCGACCGTGAGCACCAGGGCTTCGTAGCCGGCGGCTTCGGCGCGACGGATCAGTTCGAGGTTGAAGCCCCGGTCGTGCTGCAGGTAGAGCTGGAACCACAGGGGGCCCCGGTCGGGATCATTGCGGATGGCGTCGGCCACCGCTTCGAGGGGCGTGCTGGCCTGGGTGCTGAGCACCAGGCCGGCCTCCTGGGCCGAGGCGGCAACCGCGGTGCCGAGCTCGCCGTCGGGGTGGGCCATGCGCTGGTAGGCCACCGGGGCAAGCAGGATGGGGTGGGCCAGGCGACGCCCCAGGAGGCTGACCCGAGTGTGCCCGCCCGCCACCGGGCGCAGGATGCGCGGGTGCAGGCGCAGGGCCTCCCAGGCCGCGGGGTTGGCGCGCAGGGTGTGTTCGTCGGCCGCACCGCCGGCAAAGTAGGCCCAGGCGTTGGCGTCGAGGACACTGCGGGCATGGGCCTCGTGGCCGGGCAGGGAGATCACGCCCTCGGGCAGGGTGGTCCGGGTGTTCATGGTCTCAGGTGTCCGCCCACATGCGCAGCAGGTTGTGATAGGTGCCGGTGAGGTCCACGGCCTCGGCGGTTTCGCCGTGCTTTTCGCGCAGGCGCATGATGGCCATGTCCAGGTCGAAGAGCAGGCGGCGCTGTTCGTCGCTGCGCACCATGCTTTCAATCCAGAAGAAACAGGCGAGGCGGTGGCCGCGGGTGACCGGGGTGACTTCGTGGATGCTGGTGCCCGGGTAGAGCACGGCGTGGCCGGCAGGGAGCTTGACGCCGCGGGCGCCATAGGTGTCCTGGACCTGCAGCTCGCCGCCCTCGTATTCGTCCGGGTCAGCCAGGAAGACGGTGCATGAGACGTCGGTGCGCACCCGCTCGCCGGTGTCGGCACGGAAGCGGATGGCGTTGTCCACGTGGCCACCGTAGTAAGGGGTGTCGCCGCCATAGCGATTCACCCGGGGGGTGAAGATCTTCTTGGGCAGGGCGGCGGTGAGGAAGAGGGGGTGTCGGTCGAGGGCGCGCAGCACCAGCTGGCGGATCAGGGTCGCCGGGGCGCAGTCGTGAGGGAGTTGTTCGTTGTTCTTCACCGTGGCGGCCTGGGGGCCAGCGCTGTCGCGGCCATCGGCCCAGGGGGCGTCGATGAGGGCCTGACGGGCCTGGCGGACTTCGTCGGCGGTCAGCAGTTCGGGGATCTGGAGGAGCATGGCTGGGTGTGCGATGGCTAGCTGGGAAGGATCAAGGAGGGGATGCCCCGACAGGTGCATCCCCTCCTTCGTGCTGCTTATCCTGCGCGCTTCATCAGAACTTGATGCTGGCGGTGAGGTAGTAGGTACGCCCGAAGCCAGGGATGTAGTGCCCGTTGGCGTACATGGCGTCGGCGTAGAACTTGTTGGTCAGGTTGGTGAGGTTGGCCTTCAGGGTCAGCCGCTCGGGGATGGCTTCGTACTCGGCCATGGCGTCGTAGGTCACGTAGCCATCGGAGTAGAGGTTTACCGGGTTGCGGTTGGGGGTCATCTTGGTGCGGGCGTTGGCGCCGGCGCCGACACGCAGTTTTTCGGTGACCTGGTAGGTGCTCCACAGGGTGCCCTGGTGCTTCGGGATCAGGGACGGACGACGGCCCACCCCCTCGGCACCTTCCGCACCCTTGTCGATCTCGGCGTCCCAGATCCAGGTGTAGGAGCCGAAGACTTCCCAGCGCGGGGTGATCTTGCCGATCACGTCGGTTTCAAAGCCGGTGGCGTGACGCTTGCCGGACAGCACGGCGATATTGAGCAGCGGATCGGTGTTGCGCTCGTTGAGCTTGACTCCGCGGAACAGGGCAAAGCGGCTGCTCATGCGGCGATCCTCCGAGTCGATCTTGGCACCGAGCTCCAGGTTCATGCTCTTCTCGGGCGGGGTGTTCACCGTGGCCGCACTGTAGGAGTAGGTGTCGCCGGAGGTGTTGAACGAGGTGCCGTAGGACAGGTGGAAGGAGTGGCGGTCGGACGGCTGGAACAGCACGCCGAAGCGGTTGCTCATCTTGTAGATCGATTGCTGGTAGTTGCTGACGGCACCGGAGGTCAGGTTGAAGGTGTCGTACTGGGCCGACATGCCGTCGTAGCGCAGGCCGGCCAGCAGCTTCCAGTGGGGGGCCACCTGGATCAGGTCCTGGGCATACACGCCGGCGGCGAGGCTCTCGAACTCGCCGGTCTTGCCGATGACGCGGGCGTCTTCGTCCACCCAGCCGGTACCACCGCCACCGATGGTGGTGGTGGGCTTGGCCGGAATGGTCACCCCGCCCTGGGCAGCCGTACGGGCGCCGCGGACGATCTTCTTCTCCCAGGCGAAATCGACACCCGCGAGCACATGGTGCTTGAGGCCCCAGGATTCGAACTTGGTGGACAGGTCGCTCTGGGCGAACAGGTTCTCCATGCTCTGGATCTTGTTCTGGGTGCCGCGGTTCAGCACGGTGTTATTGCTGAAGTTCTCGCGGGTGGCCAGGATGCCGCCAGGCTGAAGGGCTGCGCCGGCAATGCGCACGGTGCTGGCACGCTGGTCGCGGTTGAAGTCGCCCTTGCGGACCTTGGTGACCAGCTCGGTATCGCTGGAGAAGCGATGGGTGTGGGCAAAGCTGGCATAGCCGGCGGAGCCGCGGTTGTAGTCGCTGGTGGCACCGTAGTAGCTCTTCGGGTCGACCGGGATGGTGGTCAGGCTCGCATCGGTGGCGCTCTTGCGGATGTAGGGCAGGCCGTAGTTGATACCGTTGTTGTTCTCCAGGTAGAAGAAGCCCACCTCGAACTCGTCACGGCTGCCGATGCCCCAGCGGTAGTCGGCGGCGAAGCCGTACTTGTCCAGGCTGGAACCGGAACCGTTGTTGTCGGCCAGGGTGCGCATGGCGTTGATGCGCAGGGCCGAGTCGTCCCCGGTCTTGAGGTTGATGTCGGCCACCACGCGGCGGTACTGGTGGCTGCCGAGGGTTACGTCTACCTGGGTCTCGTCGAGCAGACGGGCCTGCTTGTTGACCTGGTTGACCGCGCCGCCGGTGGAGCCGCGGCCGAACAGCATGGAGGCCGAGCCGCGCAGCACTTCGATGCGGTCGAAGTTGAAGGTGTCGCGGTCGTAGAAGGCCGGGTCACGCATGCCGTCGATGAAGAGGTCGCCGGTCGTGTTGAGGGGGAAGCCGCGCAGGCGGATGTCTTCCTCGCCGCCTTCGGCCGCCAGGAAGGTGATGCCCGAGGTCATCTTGAGGGCTTCCTTGACGGTGTCGATCTTGCGATCGTCCATCAGCTTCTCGGTGACGACGGTGACGGACTGGGGAATGTCGCGGAGCTCCTGCTTGCCCTTGCCGATGCGGGTGGAGGTGGTGCGCAGGGTGTTCTTGCCTTCCTGCTCGCGCTCGGCATCGGCCTTCACGACCACCGGCTTGAGGGTTTTCTCGTCGCCTTGGGCGGCGGGTGTCTGGGCGAAGGCGCCCATGGAGGCGGCGAACATCATGGCGCCGAGGGGCAGCACCACCTTGTCAGAGACGGATGCGGCCGGCGCGGCCGACGGAGCGGGGGTTCGGTGGCGGTCTGCAGCCGCGTGGCGGCGGGTTTTTTTGTGAGCCATGGCAAAGCCTCTCGTAATGAAAACGTTGGAGTTTCACGACCTGAGGCTGGCTGGCTTGGCTAGCAGATGGCTGGCTTGCCCGAAAGATCTTGTTGCAATTGTAATGCTAATGAGAATGATTGGCAATAAGTGCGCTGCACTGCGTCAAGAAATGTAAAGGCCGGGAACTTCCCGGCCTTTACATGATGTGCAGCGAACTGCCGCTAACAGCTGGAATCAGCGGAAGCCGGCGCGGTCGTAGATCTTCTGGGCTTCAATCACCGAGTCAGCGAGTTTGCCGACCGGCAGGGTGTCAGCCTTGAACTTGCCCATGGCCTCAAGCCCCCGGTTGGAGATCTTGACGCCGGCCACCACCGGCCATTCGTTATTGCCGTTGGCGAAGTAATCCTGGGCTTCGGGAGAGGCCAGGTATTCCAGGAACTTGACCGCGGCTTCCTTGTGCGGTGCCGTCTTCAGCATGCCGCCGCCGGAGATGTTGATGTGGGCACCGTAGCTGGACTGGTTGGGCCACACCACGCCGATGCGCTCGACGGCCTTCTGGTCGTCCGGCTTGGTGGACTTGAGCATGCGTGCCAGGTAGTAGGAATTGACCAGGGCCACGCCGCATTCGCCAGCGCCGACAGCCTTGATCTGGTCGGTGTCGCCGCCCTTGGGCGCGCGGGCAAAGTTGGCCACCAGGCCGCGGGCCCATTCTTCGGTCTTGGCTGCGCCGATGTGCTGAATCAGGGCCGAGCCGAGGGACAGGTTGTAGGGGTGGTTGCCGGAGCGAACGCACACCTTGCCCTTGAGTTCGGGCTTGGCCAGGTCTTCGTAGTTGCGTACCTGGTCAGGCTTCACGTCAAGCTTGTTGTACACGATGACCCGGGCGCGGGTGGAGAAGGCGAACCAGCGGTCGGTGCGCAGGTGGGCCGGGATGGCTGACTTGAGCGTCGGCGAATCCACATTGGCGAAGATGCCGTACTGGTCAGCGGCGGCCAGGCGGGCAGCGTCAACGGTGATGAAGACGTCGGCCGGGCTGTTTGCCCCTTCGTTGCGGATGCGCTCGAGAAGCTCTTCTTCCTTGCCTTCGATGCGGTTGATCTTGATGCCGGTGCGGGCGGTGAAGTTGGAGTACAGGGCTTCGTCGGTCTGGTAGTGACGGGCCGTGTAGAGGTTCAGTTCGCTGTCTGCGGCATAAGCCGTATTGCCCACGGTGACGCTGGCGGCCAGCAGGGCGGCAAGGGTTTTCAGCTTGGTCATGGTCGGGTCGGTGCAGATAAGGGCGGAAGACTCGACAGATGTTATCGAGACTTGTTGCTGTTTGCAAATGCAAGTCATTCGCAAAACAGGGCGGGCAGATTGTGCCGTGCCCGGGCCTTCGCGCATTGGCTGTCACCGGCCTCCACTTCGCGGCAGGGGGAGGGGCGTTGCTCATAGACGCGACAGTGGGTTGCGCCGCCAACCTGGCCCTCGAGGGCGATGCAGTGAGGGCGGGCCTGGTTGGTGCCCCCCATGCAGCTGAACCAGGCATTGACCTGCTCGGTGAGCTCGACCGGCAGGCCCCGGGCTTCGGCTTCTGACCAATAGAAGGACACCCGGAAACTGGCGCAGCAGGCACCGCAGTCGAGACAGGGGTTGGGGGCGGTGTGGCTCATGGGCAGGCGTGCTCGCAGGTTGCAGACCAGGATTCTGGCATGCCCTGCGAGCAGCGGGAGAGCCCTGCAGCACCTCACGGTCTCGCCGGATCGCCGGGTAAATGGTATTGTAATGATAATAATTATCATTTAAAGTGCGTGCTGTCACGGAGGGGCGGTATCCCATCGGGTTTGCCCACCTCCACCGTCCGCACAAGCCAGCCGTCGCCAGCCAGTGTCTTATTCATTCAGGGAGAACAAGAAACATGGCGCTGCGAATGACTCCGGTCGCGCTGGCGATCAGCGCGATCGCGTGTCCGACTTTGGTACTGGCACAGGTGGTTTCGGGCGGGGCAGGGGAGGTCACCCTGCCGGCCGTGAGGGTGTCGGTGGAGGCGGAGCGTGCGTCCGATCTGCCAGCGCCCCATGCGGGCCGCCAGGTGGCGAAAGGAGCCCGTTTGGGGGCCATTGGAAACCAGGATGTGATGGACGTGCCCTTCAACATCACCAGCTACACGGCCGAGCTGATCGCCGATCAACAGGCGCGCAATGTGGCCGACGTGATGGCCAATGATCCGTCCGTGCGCTTTACCACGTCGAGTGGCCACGCCTATGAGAACTACCGCATCCGTGGCTTCGATGTGAATGCCTCGGAGCTTGCCCTCAATGGCATGTTCGGCCTCGCGCCCAGTGGCCATGCGCCCCTGGAGGCAGTGGAGCGGGTCGAGGTGCTGAAGGGGCCGGGGGCCCTGTTCACCGGCATGGCGCCCGGTGGGGGGGTGGGCGGTGTGATCAATCTGGTGCCCAAGCGCGCCGGGGACGATCCGCTGAGTCGCGTGTCGGTGGGCTATCAGTCGAAAAGCCAGTTCGGCACCAGCCTGGATCTGGGGCGGCGGTTTGGCGAGGGCAAGGAGGTGGGCCTGAGGATCAACGGTGCGTTCAATGACGGCGACACCTATCTGGATGGCCAGTCGAAGAAGCGCGAGTTTGTATCGGCGGCGGCGGATTACCAGGGCAAGGCCCTCAAGGCATCGGTGGATGCCTACTACAGCAAGGAGTCCTTCTCCGGCGGGACGCCGGCGATGTACTGGTTCCAGGCGACCACCCCGATCCCCGACGCCCTTAGCCCTCGTACCAATCTCTTCCCCGGTGCCAGCGGCACCCTGGAGAGCAAGGCCGTGGTGGCGCGGGCGGAGTATGAGTTCAATCGCTTCCTGACGGCCTTTGCCGGCCTGGGGGTGATGGATTTCGAGTCGGTCGGCTTCATCAACGGTACCCACGCACGCAACATCGCTGCCAACGGCAATTTCATGGCGATCGGCAATGGCACCCGCTCCTATACCGACAGCATCTCGTCCGAGGCGGGGCTCAGGTCGCAGTTCTCGACCGCCGGGGTCGGGCATGAGCTGGTCCTGCACTTGACCACGTTGGAGCAGGAAAGCGGCTTGGCCACCAATTCGGCTGCGGCGGTCACTTCCAACATCTACTCGCCCCTGACGACCCTGGTCATGCCCCAGGCGCCGGGCCGGGCGCCGAAGACCAGCGATACGACGCTCTCCAGCCTCGCGCTGGTGGATACGGTCTCCTTCCTGGATGACCGGGTCCGCCTGACCCTCGGCCTGCGCAACCAGAACGTCAAGACGGTCAACTACAACGCCACGAGCGGTGCGGTGACGGCCAGGTACGACAAGAGCGTGGTGACGCCGGCCCTGGCGGTGGTGGTGAAGCCCTGGGGGCCGTCGCTGTCCTTGTACGCTAACTATGTTCAGGGTTTGAGCCGGGGAGATACGGTCACCGATACCCTGGCCACCAACCGCAACGTCGTGTTTGCGCCCTACGAGACCGAGCAGAAGGAGCTGGGCGGGAAGTGGAGCGTCGGGGGCTTCTCGAACACCGTGAGCCTGTTCGAGATTACCCGCCCGACCATGGTGGCCATTGGCAGCAGCAGCAACCCGACTTATACCGATGAGGGTGAGAAGCGGGTCCGAGGGCTGGAGTGGAACACCTTTGGCGAGCTGACGCGCACGCTTCGACTGCTGGGGGGCGCCACCTACACCCAGGGCGTGCAGACCCGCACTGCCTACGACCGCTACAACGGCAACACAGCCATTGGTGCACCGCGCTGGCAGGGCAACCTGGGGACCGAATGGGACACCCCCTGGTTGTCCGGCCTGACCCTTACCGGTCGCATCATCGCGACCAGCAGCCAGTATCTGGATGCGGCCAATCGACAGCAGATTCCCAGCTGGACCACCGTGGATGTGGGGGCCCGTTACGTGACCCGCGTGGAGCAGCGCCGAGTGGTGCTGCGGCTCAACATCAACAACCTCTTCGACAAGCACTACTGGTCCGGCAGCTTCAGCGACAGCTTCTCCATGGCGACGCTGGGTGCGCCGCGGACGGTGTCGGCCTCGGCGACCTTCGATCTGTGATGAGAGAGTGGCAACGGGGGGCGGTGTGCGTGTCGGCCGCCATCCTGCTGGGAGGCATGGCACTCCCGGCCGGTGCGGCCGATGGGGAGGGCGGATGGTCGGCGGTGGTTCTGCCCGCTGCGCGGCAGCTGGATCTGAAGGCCCGGCAGAGCGGCCACCCGTACCGGATTTTTGTGTCCGAACCGGCGTCGCCCGCCCCCGCCGAGGGGCATCCGGTGATCTATGTGCTCGATGGCAACGCCGCCTTTCCAGTGGCCGCTTTTCTGGCCCGCAGCGCAGCCAGCCGCCGCGAGGTGACCGGGCTGGTGCCGCCCCTCGTAGTGGGTATCGGCTATCCCGGTGCAGGCGATTTTGATGTGGTGGCCCGCAGGCGCGACTACACGCCGGGTGGGGTGGAGGCCGGTAGCCCGGACGGCGGCGGAGGGGCAGAGGCCTTCCTGGACTTCATCGAGGGGGAAGTGAAGCCCTTGATTGAGGCCCGCTATCCCATCGACAGGACGCGGCAGGCCCTCTTTGGACATTCCTTTGGTGGCCTGCTGGTGACGCACGCCCTGCTGACCCGGCCGGACAGCTTCTCCACCTTCATTGCATCCAGTCCCTCGATCTGGTGGCGCAAGCACCGGGTGATGAAGAGCCCGCCCCTGCGGCAGGGGCCGGCAGGCCTGCCCCGCGTGCAGATCAGTGTTGGAGCCCTGGAGGATGACCCTCCGAAGGGCAATTACTCCCCCGACCTCCTGGCCATGATCCGGAGCCGCAGCATGATCCCGGAGGCGCGCGCGCTGGCGAGGCTGCTGCAGGGCCAGCCTGGCGGACAGGACCGGGTGGTCTATCACGAACTGGCAGGCGAGGATCATGGCCCCGTCTGGCTGCCGGCGATGAGCCGGGGCATGCAGTTTTTCCTCGAGCAGCCCCGGGCAAAAGGGCTGTCTTCCCAACCCAAGGCGGACACCATCGAATGAACATCCTTGGCTTGATCGGCATCGCTGCCTGCATCGCGGGCTGTAGCTGCCTCTATCTGGCTTCACCCAACCAGAGCTGGCGTACGCAGCCCTTGCCGGCCGTGCCGGCACGTATCGTGGCCCTGGCGCTGATCGTCGCGGCCTGGCTGTGCCTTGCTCAGGGCCTGCACGCGCTGGCGGCCAGCTTTGTTCTTGTCACCCTGCTGATGCTCGCCCTGTCTGTGCTGCCTTATCTGGGGGCGATGTGGGGCATGGGGAGGAGGCGCTGACATGGGGGCTGAACAATCCCGCCGGCCAGTGCAGCGCGACTGGCTCTCCAAGACGCTGGCCGGCCTCGTGTTGGGGGGCGTGCTGGCGATCGCCTGCAGTGGCCTGTTCTCCCGTGTGAACGCCGGGATACCCCTGGCCGTCCGGGGGCAGCTCGCCATGTGGATGGTGCCCCCGATATGGCTCAGCGTCCTCAGCGCTGTGTATTTCTTCTCCAGCGGTGTGCGGGCCTGGCTGTGGCTTGGCGCGGCCAGTGCGTTCGTTGCCGGCCTTCTGTATCTCCTCTGACCTGTGGGGCCTGAATCATGAGAAGTGAATTTGTCCGTATCTATAAGGTGGTTCACACCTGGACGGGCATCCTTACGGGGATGGCCCTGTTCATCGCCTTCTATGCGGGGGCTTTGACCGTCTTCAAGGAGCCTCTGGCCCGCTGGGCTTCACCCCCGGCGATGATCGATACTGTGCCGCTGACCGAAGCGCCCCAGCTGATCGCCCGGGTGCTGGCTGCGGACCCGACGGTGGCGCGGGACTTTAGCCTTCACCTCGCCGACGCGGAGCACCGGCCGGGCCCCATGACCTGGGAGGTTCGCGACCCGGACGGGGATGACCACGACGAATCCGCCGTGCGCCACTACGTGGCAACCCTGGACGGCGCAGGACAGGCGCGTATCGAGACGGCTCATCCCTCCCGGGTGGCGTCCTTCATTGACGTACTCCACCGGGTGGTCGGCCTGCCCGTGGATAGCGACCCGAATCGCTGGGTGATGGGCGTGGTGGCGGCGCTTTACACCCTGGCGCTGGTCTCGGGGGTGGTGGTGCTCCTGCCCTCGCTGGTCAAGGATTTCTTTGCCTTGCGGGTGGGGAAGAACCTGAAGCGCATGTGGCTGGACGCCCACAATGTGGTTGGCATTGTCAGCCTGCCCTTTCACCTGGTCATGGCGCTGACTGCGGTGGTGTTTGCCTACCATGACGGTATTTACGTGGTGCAGGACAGGCTCCTCCATGACGGCAAGTGGGCAACAGCCCTTCAGCGCCAGCCCGTGGCGGCTGCGGCGCCGGTGCGTGATCCGGCAGGCATGCTGCCGCCCCTCGAACTCCTCGCCCGGGCCAGGGCGTTCGCCCCGGGCTTCGAGCCGACACTGCTGCAGTATCAGCAGGTCACCGGGCCGCGGGCGGTGGTCCGGGTCTGGGGCAAGGATGCTGCCGCCGTCTCGCCGCGGGCGAGGGGCGGTTTCGCCGCGCTGGACCCCTACACCGGCAAGGTGATCAACAGCGACTTTCTGCCCGGACGGCAGAGCACGCCGAATCTCTTTGTCAGCAGCTTCTTTGCTCTCCACATGGCGGCTTTCGGCGGAGTCGCGGTCCAGTGGATGTACTTCCTGCTAGGCCTGGCGGGCGCCTGGCTGTTTTACAGCGGCAACCTGCTATGGGTCGAGAGCCGACGCCGGAAGCTTCCGCGGCAGGGGGGCGACGTGCCGGAGCAACGCCGTGATGTGCGCCTGCTGGCCGCAGCCACCGTGGGGGTGTGCCTCGGTTGCGTCAGCGGAATCTCCCTGACCATTGCAGGTACCCGGTGGGCCTACGCGCTTGTGGGTGATGCGAACGCCTGGTTGCTTCCCGTCTACTACGCGACCTTCCTGGGCGCGGTGGCCTGGGCTTTCCTGCGGGGGGCGGCGAGAGCTGTGGTGCCCCTGCTGTGGCTGGCCGTGATTGCCACCCTGGCCATTCCGCTCACCTCCGGTTTCGCCGTGCTGGCGCCGGGTCTGAAGCTTTGGGCACATACATCCCTGCCCTGCATCGGGGTGGATCTGACGGCCCTTGCCGGCGCCGGGGCACTTGCCTGGATGGCCCGGGCCACCGCGCGCCGTGTCCGGCAGGGGGCGCCGGACAGTGTGTGGTCAGATGGGGCGCCCGGGCGCCCCGGGGAGAGCCGGGGCGAGGTGGGTCTCCAGGGCAGGTGATCGGGGGCGGCTCATGCTGCCGCGTCAGGCTGTGTTATGGCAGCTCTCCTCCTGCGCGGCCTGCAGGTAGCGGGCGAGCATGCCGGTGCTGTCGAAGTGCTCGGCCAGGGGCGTGGCGCTGGCGATGCGATCAAGACGGAAGCTGCGGAACCCGCCCCTGAGCTCGCACCAGGCGCCGAGGGTCCAGGTTTCACCCCAGAACACCAGGCCGACGGGCTGGATCACCCGCTCGCTGCAGGCGCCATCGGCCCGGGTGTAGGTGATGCGCAGCTTGTGATGGGCCGCGATTCCGGCGCGGAGGGTGCTCATGGGCGCGCGCATGGCGTCGGGCACATGAAAGTCTGGCACCAGCAGGGCGTCCCTGCCCGGGGCCTGGCGGAGGTGCCTGGGCAATACAGACTCGATGCGCAGGAGGGCCCGCTCGGCGGCATGGCCCAGCGCGGGGTCGGCCCAGCTGCGCACCATCCTGCTGCCCAGGGACAAGGCTACCAGCTCTTCCGGATCGAACATCAGCGGGGTCAGGCGGTAGCCGGGGCGGAGCAGGTAGCCCACACCGGCTTCTCCCTTGATGGGTACGCCGGCCTGGCACAGGTCGGCCACGTCCCGGTACACCGTGCGCTCCGATACCTGGAGGGCTTCGGCCAGCTCCCGGGCGGTTACGGCGCGGCCCCGGTCGAGCAAAAGGACAATCTGAAACAGGCGGTCGGCACGGCGCATACCTGGGCTCCTGACATAAGGCTGTCAGGATAACCCCGCTGGCGGACCGATCTGCCGGGGGCTCCTGACGCAAGGGTGTCAGGAGGACCTTGGCAGACTGGCGTCTCCCGTTACTTCAATGATTTCATTCAGGAGCCTGCCATGAAAAGACTGATCAACTGGTTCGAGATCCCCGTGTCCGACCTGGCCCGTGCCCGGGCCTTCTACGAAGCGACTTTTGACGTCCAGCTCAGGCTGGAGGAGATGGAGGGGATGCAGATGGCGCTCTTCCCGTATGACGAGCCGGCGACCGGCGGGGCGCTCCTGGCCTGTCCCCAGGGTCGCCCCGGTGATCACGGCGTGGTCATCTACCTCCACGGGGGGGACGATCTGTCGATTCCCCTGGCCCGGGCCGAGGCCGCCGGCGGCAAGGTGCTGATGCCGCCAACGGCGCTGTCCCCGGAGATCGGAAGCATCGCCATGTTTGCCGATAGTGAAGGCAACCGCGTTGGGCTGCATGCTCCAGGATGCGCCGACAAGGTCTGAGCGAGGCCGGTGCGCTCATCACATGAGCACGAAGTCCACCGGCTTCAGGGGGGCGGGCACCTCGTCCAGGCCCCGATACTCGGCCAGGTCGATCTCGATGTTGCGGGTCATGGCGTCCAGGGGCAGGTCGTTCTGGGCGGTGCCGAAGGGCTCTTCCAGCTCGTCGCCGAGGGCATCCAGGCCGAAGAAGGTGTAGGCCACCAGCGCGGTCAGTAGCGGGGTGGCGTAGCCCAGGGAGTGCACCACGCCAAAAGGCAGCAGCACGCAGAACAGGTGCGCGGTGCGGTGCAGCAGCAGGGTGTAGGCGAAGGGCAGGGCGGTGTGGCGGATGCGTTCGCAGGCGCCCTGGATGGCGGTGAGCTGGTTGATGTGTTCGGCCAGTCCCATGTAGGTGACGGAGTCGAGGCGGCCGGGCCGGCGTGCTTCGAGCAGTACGCTGGTGATCCGGCGCAGGAGGTGGTCGGGCGGGTTGCTGGCGGTGACCAGGGCAGCGAGTTCGCTGGCGCTCAGTTCGCCATCGACGGCATCCGCCACGGGGCGGTCGCGCAGGCGGGCGGTCAGTGCCTTGGTGAAGGCGGTGGCGAGGCGCAGGACTTCACGGCGTTGGTGGCGGCCGTCGGCATCACAGTCGAGGATCTGGCTGTCCCGGGCCAGGCTGCGCATCACTACCAGCAGGTTGCCGTAGTGCTTGCGGGCTTCCCACCAGCGGTCATAACAGGCGTTGTTGCGAAAGCCCAGAAAGAGCGACAGGGAAATGCCCAGGAAGGTGAAGGGGCCGCTGGCGAAATCGGGAAAGCGTGGGCCTGCCAGGGACGCCACCAGGGTGACGAGGGTGGCGACCACGGTGACGAACAGCACCTGGGGAAAGATCAGGGGAATGATGGAGCCCTTCCAGATGAAGAAGAGCTGGCGCATGGTGGGGCGGGGGCGAACGATCATGGGCGGATGGGTGGCTGGATAAATGAAAGACGGCCCCGTGGGGCGGGGCCGGTCTTCGTCCCTGCGGGCAGTTCAATGCACGGAGTGCAGGGGGCCGGGGCGGGCAAGGGCCCTGAGGGACGGTTTTACGATGGCGGCAACTGCGGTGGCAAGTGCAGCGGCCAGGCTGCGGAAGCCGTTGGTTAGGGCGCGGTCGTGTTCGAGGCGGGCGGTGGTCATCAGGTGCAACAGGTCGCTGCCGGGATGGTCTGGGGTGTGCATGGCGCTTTCCTTGTGGGAACTATGGGGCCCGGCCTGGCCTTGTGGGCGGTATGGCCGGGTACTTTTACCTTAGCGCGGGATGTTGCATTGCACAAATTGCTTGATTCAATGCGGGGATAAGGGGGGTTTCTGGGGGGAGTGAGGCTGTTTGCCGTCCATTGGGAGGGCTGCGTGTGAGCTGGTTTCGTTAAATCCGTCACGCTCGCCGGCGGGTGCTGACCCGTCCACAGGGAGCGTGCCGTCATCATGATTGCGGATTGCCCGCGGCGGCGGCCACGTGCTGTCGGGTGGGCCTGTGTTGTCCGATTATCTGTCAAGGAGACTGCCCCCCATGAATGCACGTGTCGCTTCCCGAGTCCTCGCTCCCGTCGTCCTGGCCCTGCTGTCCGGCGTTGCCGGTGCCGCCTGTGTGCCGGTGCTGGGCAATGTCCGCCTGCTGCCCGATACCTCTTGCCAGATCAATACCCTGGGCAGCCAGGTGCCGGCTTACCAGAACCAGTGTTTCAGCGTGGCTCTCAACCTGATCGGCTTTCCGGCCGCGACGGGGTATGCCGGCGTGACGGCCGAGCCGCTGGTGGGCCTCACCGGCCCCACGGCGACGCCGGCTGCGGTGATCGACGCTGCCACCTCGCTGCCGCGTCAGAGCATCCAGACGGCCCGCAGTGTCGTTTACATCGGCTCGGGCAAGCACCGCACGGCGCTTTACAGCAACGACGTGATCGTGGCCCAGGTGAAGGTGGCGGCTGATGGCTCCCTGAGCACCGGTGCCGTGACCGAGCAGATCCTGATTTCGGGCTCCGACGGCAAGGGGGCGTACGCCAAAGTCACCGGACACCTTGCTGTGTTGGGCAACAGTATCGGCACCTCGGCGTCGGTCACCGGCAAGCTGTGTCTGCCTTGATGGCCAGGTGCAGGATGGCTTGACCAAGCGCCGGGGGTGGCCGCCATCCCCGTCCGCCAGGGTCAGCAGGGGCAGCTTCGGCAGCCCCTTGTTATTGATGCTGGGCGTTGGGCCCGCTCAGCGGTTGTCGAGGCGGCTGTAGTCCAGGATGGCGGCCTGCCGCGGGTCGGCGTTCTGCCAGTAGTCGTGGATGGCATCGCTGATCCGCCAGAAGCGCGCGTCGGTGCGGCGGATGGCGAAGCGCTGGTGCAGGCGCAGGATGTCGGCATCGCTGGCCAGGTTGCGTACCGTGCGTACAAAGCGTGGCAGCTCGTCGGCATCCAGATGAAAGATCACGTTGGGGTAGGCGCCGACAACGCCGTCCAGCACGATCAGGCTGTCTTCGTCGGGCAGGCGTCGGGCGTCTTCGTCGAACAGGCCCGCCACGTTGCTGTGGGCGCTGTTGCGCAGCAGGGACAGGACGCGGACAGGGCCCTTGCCGTTGTGCACGACCAGCAGGCTGTGCTCGGGCATCTGCGAGGCGCTGCGGCCGGTGATGTCGTTGAGGCTGCGCAACTGGGCCACCTGCTCGGCCCTCAGCCCGTTGGGCGCGAGCTCCAGGGCGCCGGGGCGCACTGGGCGGAGGTGGCGGTGCACGGTGGCGTAGAGCTCGCCCAGGGGGTCGGCCGTGCGATAGCGCATGCCGGTTTCACCCGGAAAGTAGGCACGGGCGTCGGCAAACTGGCGGATGCGCGGGTCGGGGCGGCCCCGGTACCAGCTGTCGAGGACCTTCTGGCGGTTCTTCAGAGGCAGCAGGGTGAGGAAGTTCTCCTCGCCTTCCATGCGCAGGAAGTCCATGTACAGGCGGGTGGCGAGCTGGTGCCCGGTGTTGCCATACACGTCAAAGCCGGCCGCCAGCAGGTAGTGCATGCGTTCGAACAAGGGGTAGCCCATGAGCAGCACCGTCTGGGGCTGTTCGCCAGCCAGGCCGCGGATCACGGAGGCGCTGTCGAAGTGGCGGAACACGGTGAGGCCGGCATTGGGGTTGCGTCCGTCGCCGTTCCACAGGTCGGTGACCTGCGGCCTGATGCGGGGGAGGTTGGCCAGGTAGCTGCTCTTGGTTTCCAGGTAGCGCCGCTCGGCCCGGGCGTACTTGTTCCAGGCCAGGATGCCGGTGCTGCTGTCGTCCTCGGCGGGCATGCGCAGGTTGGGGCGGGTGGCGTCGAGCAGGCCCTGGGTGTCGCGGGCGACTTCGCTCTCCGGTGAGTAGAAGAGCACCCAGAAATGATCGTTGATTACGTTGAGGGCCACCTGCCCGCGGCACACCGGTCCCTTCATGAAGCCCATCACCGTGAAGCCGGCGTCGTCGAGCATGAAGCGGTAGCGGGCGTCCACCGGCAGGGCCTTGAAGGTGGTGAAGGGGTTGGAGGCGATCTTCGGGTCGTAGCCGGGCAGGCGATCCACGCTGATGGGCGCGTCGAAGAACCATTTTTTCAGGCGGGCCCGGCGCGCTTCATCGAGGGCCAGTGGCATGTGGGTCTTGGCCACCAGGGTTTCGTCGGTCGGGCGCAGGCGGTAGTACACCCGGGCCACGCCGGGGTCGTCATAGGGGCGCCGGGTGGCGATGACGTCGATGGGCTGGCCCGGGGCACTGCGGCTGCGCACCAGCTCGAAACGGTGCTCGTGCTTGTCGTCCAGGTACAGTTGGCCGATGAACCAGTGCTCGTAGATGTAGCGGGCCGCCAGCTGGTCACGCAGGCTGTTGCCGTTGAGCAGCGCCTCCCATTCGCCCACTCGCGCCAGCACCTGGGGTGGCAGCGGCGCACGGGGGCCGAAGGGGGCGCCGGCTTCGATCCAGCGGCTCAGGGTGTCGTGCTCTGCCGGGCTCAGGGCAGGCAGGCCGAAGGGCATGCCCCATTCCGGATGATCTTTCTCGAAATCCCCCATGCCCTCAATGCGGCTGCAGGTTTGCGCGCGGTCGAGGGAGAAGTCGAAGCGCCCTGCAGGCAGGGGGCCGCTGTCGGGCCCGGGGTAGCGCTGCTTGAGGGCCAGGATGCGGTATAGCACGCTGGCATCCCGGTTGGCCTGGGGGGTGGAGGCGCGCTCGTTGAGTACCGGGTGGAAGCCCTTGTCGCGCCAGGCCGCGTTGCTGTGGGCATCGAAACCAAGCCGGTTTGGGCTGGCCGCCAGCAGGCGGGTGCCTGCATACACTGACTCGGGATTGGCGCCGCGGGTGATGCCGTCGTGGCGGGTCAGCTTGAGCTGGCAGGGGGCGTCGTAGCAGGCATGGCAGGCCACGCAGCGGCGTTCGAGGATGGGGCGCACGCGCGTCTGGTAGTCCGGGGCCTCGGCGGGCGGTGCCGCGGGGCGGTCGAAGCGCGTCGGGTCGGGTCGGCCAAGTTGCCGGTCGAGCTGGACCTGGGTCACGACAGTGGTACAGCCGGCAACGAGGAGGAGAAGGATCAGGTGGAGCAGCGCACGCATCGGGTCAGGGGTGGGGTGGCGAGTGCGCGAATTGTGCCGGAATCCGCCCGCCCTTGCCGGGCGGGTCGAATCCGGTGGAGATCAGGCGAAGCTGTCTCCCATCAGGTTGTTGAACCACACGAACATGTCGTCGTAGTTCTCCCGGTTGATCGACGAGGCTTCGCCGGAGGCGCCGGGCACAGCCTTCATGGTGCCGGTGAGCGTGTCGTAGGCAAACACCACGGTAAGCCACGAGGCGGTGTTGGCGGTGATCGGCGAATAGCAGGCCGAGTTGGTCACCGGGGAGGGGTCGGGGCTGCCGCCGGCAAAGATGCGCAGGATGGCGTCGGCGCAGACCTTGGCCTCGGCGTTGGCGATGTGGCCGGCCTTGGGCTGGGTCGAGCCGTTGGCGTCGCCGATCACATGGATGCCGGCGACCGCAGTGGACTCGTAGCTGCGCACGTCCACACCGGCCCAGCGCCCATTGACGTTCACCAGGCCGGCGGTGTTGCTGACGATGGCGCCGGCGCGCTGGGGCGGAATGGGGTTGAGCACATCGCCGCGGATCAGTCCGGCGCTGGTGTCGAGCGTGCGGGTGGACGGGTCGATGTGGTTGATCGTGACCCCGGTGTGGTATTCGATGACCCCGGCATGGGTGAAGTTGAAGGCGGTTTCGAAGGTGGCCGGCTCGGCGGCGATGCTCGCATTGGCGTCGAGAACGATCACCTTGGCGCCCGCCTTGCGGGTCTTCAGCCAGTCGGCCACCACGCAGGCCCGCTCGTAGGGGCCAGGCGGGCAGCGGTAGGGCGTCTTCGGAATGGTCATCACGAACACTTCGCCCGCGTTCATGCCGGCCAGCTGTTGCTGCAGGGTGACCGTCTGGGGGCCGGCCTGCCAGGCGTGGACGATGCTGTCGCCCGCGCCCTCGAGCCCGGGCAGGGTGTCGAAGGCGATGCCCGGCGCGAGGATCAGGCGGTCGTAGGGCAGGTTGCTGCGGTCGGCCAGCAGGACGCGCTTGCCGGCCGGATCGATCTCGGCCACATCGCCGTACACGACCTTCACGCCATAGGCGCTGGCCAGCTGGGCATGGGTGTAGGCCAGGCTGGCCATGGTGCGCTGCCCGGTAAGAACGAGGTTGGAGAGGATGTTGGACTGGTACTGGCGGTCGCGCTCGACCAGGGTCACGTCCATGCCGCTGCCGCCCCACAGGCGCAGGAACTTGGCCGCGGTGGCGCCGGCCATGCCGCCCCCCACGATGACGACCCGGCCGCTGGTGCCGCTGGTGGGCACGCTGTTGGTGCTGCCGGTGCCGCCGGTTCCCACGGCATCCGAACCGCCACCACCACCGCCGCCACCGCACGCGTTGAGCAGCATGCCGAGTCCGCCTGCACCCAGCAGGGTGACGAATTGTCTGCGATCAATCATGGTGGGCTCCTCAGCGTTGGGCGGCAAAGTAGTTGCCGATGGCCCGCAGCTGGGCGTCGGTGTAGCCCCGTGCGTGGATCTTCATGATGTCGTTGCCGACGGTCTTGCCCTGCATCTCCTTGAGCTCCGAATAGACCTCCGAGGCGGACATGCCGGCCAGGCGGTCGAAGCCACCGACGCTGGGCTTGCCGTTGGTGCCGTGGCACTGGAAGCAGTTGGAGGCCAGCAGGCGGCCGTTGTCGACGGTCTGGGCAAAGGCAGGCGCAGCGAGCAGCAGGAGTGCTGCCAGGCAGGGCGCTGACGTTTTTGTCATGGGTTGTCTCCGATGGTGGGGTGTCGGAGACGAACTGTCGGGCTTGCGGCTTAAGTCGGCCTTAAGTGACGGCTAGGGTGGCTTGACCTGCACTGCGGGACATGTATGACGCGTCGTGGCCATAACCGGCCAGGCGGGCGCGCAAAGCGTCATCAACGGGCACCCGGGCAAAGCCGTGGCGGGCCCACCAGGGGGCGGAGCCCTGGATGGCGATCAGGCTGGCGCGCGGCAGCAGCAGGCGGCCCAGCGCTGCAAGGAAAGCCTGCACCAGCGCGTCGGCGGCGCCGCTGCCGCGGGCCTCGGGGGCAACGGCCAGGTCGTGCAGGTAGAGGGTGTCGGGCTGCTCGGGGAGTCGGCACTCGGTGGCATCCAGGCAGGGCGGGGCATCGAAGCGCCAGGGCAGGGCCAGCAGGTAGGCAACGATGTGCTCACCCTGGCAGGCGACGAAGCTGCTGTCGGGTGCTGCCACCACCTTGGCCCCCATGGATGCAGCGGACTCGGGGACGATGGCGGTGTAGCAACGGGCCTGGATGTGCAGGATCGCCGGCAGGTCGGCGAGGCGGGCGGGGCGGACGAGGAGCGGGGAGGACACGGACACAGGCGGTGACAGGATGGGCCGCGCATTATCCCCCGTCCGGCCCGGGATTTCAGCGGCTGCGGCTTTCGAGGAAGGTCCGGATCGTCCAGATGGCGGCCGGCGGCAGCACATCCTTCCAGGCCGGCATATGCACCACGCCGACGCGGGTCTTGCCGTCCTGGACCGATTTCAGGAAGAAGTCGTCCTGGTCCAGGATGCACATCTGACGGATCGCGGGGTCGGCAATGCGCGGGCAGGAGCGGTCCATTTTGAGTAGGTCGGGGCCGACCTGCCCCTTGTTGACGGCGTCAACGCCGTGGCAGCGGGAGCAGGCCTGGTTGAAGGCCGCGCGACCGATCTCGGCAGCCTGGGCATTGCCCCGGTAGGGGTTGCCCTCGGGTGCGTTGGCGGCAATGGGGGGAAGGCTCGACGTATCGACGACGACGTTGGGGTCGGCGATTTCGGCCGCGAGCACGGGGCTGCTCAGGATCAGGAGTGCGGCGCTGAGGCGAAGCAGAAGGGGGGCAGCCATGGGGGTCACCAGTCGGTGGGGCAGCCGGTGCAGCCCTCAAAGGACGAGTCGGGGAAGATGGTGTAGCGCAGCAGCGCACCTTCCAGGTTGGCGTTGCGCAGATTGGTGGCGTTGAATTTGGTTTCCTGCAGGTTGGCGTTGGTCAGGCGGGCGCCGACGAACCAGGCAAAGGGCGTGCGGGCGGCCTCCAGGTTGGCCACCGTGAGGTCGGCTCCGGTGAAGTCGGTGCGCATCAGCTTGGCGAACTCCAGGTCGGTGCCGATCAGTTTGGCGTTGCGGAAAGATGCGCCGGGGGCGTTGACCTTGGCCATGCGGGCGCCACTCAGGTCGGCGCCGTCGAAGATCGCACCGGCCAGGTTGGCGGCGCGCAGGTCGGCCCGGGCCAGGTTGGCACCGGTGAAGTCGGCGCCGGCGAGGTCGAGGGCGGAGAGGTCCTTGTGGCGCAGGTCGACGCCGCGACAGCGGGCGTGAGGCCACATACCGCAGGTGCCGTAGACCTGGGGCTCGGCAGGGTTGCCGGCGGCAGAGGCGGGCGCGGTGACGAGCGTTAGCCCTGCCAGCAGTGCGAACAATGGTGGGCGAAGCATGGGGAAACTCCTTGTGGATGCGGCTATCCCGTGGGGTCGAATAAACTCGACCCCACGGGGGCGGACAGGGAAAAGGCCCCGGGCCGGCCGGAGGTATTCCGGCCCGGGGCTGCCCTGCTCAGCGTGCGCTCTTGGGCAGCTTGAAGGCCCAGAAGGACGAACCCTGAGTGACCTGCTTGGTCAGGTCGGCCATGTCGCCGCCCCACAGGGGCACCGCACCGCCGTAGCCGGAGGAGATGCCGACGTACTGCTCCCCGTCCATCTCCCAGGTGATGGGCACCGACACCACGCCGGAGCCGGTCTGGAACTTCCACAGCTCCTTGCCGTTCTTCGCGTCGAAGGCCTTCACGTAGCCGTCGGAGGTGCCGGTGATCAGCAGCCCACCTGCGGTGGTGAGGGTGCCGGCCCACAGGGGGAACTTCTCTTTCTGTTCCCACACGATCTTGCCGGTCTTCGGGTCGATGGCGCGCAGGGTGCCCACGTGGTCGTCAAACAGGCGCTTGATGCGGAAGCCCTGGCCCAGGTAGGCGGAGCCGGCCTTGTAGGTCAGGTTCTCGGTCCAGTAGTCCATGGCCCAGTGGTTGGCGGGGATGTAGAACAGACCGGTGTCCGGGCTGTAAGACATGGGCATCCAGTTGGTGCCGCCCAGGAAGGGCGGGGAGACGAAGATGCTCTCGCCCTTGTCGGCGCCTTCCTTGACCTTGGGCGGGTGCTGGCCTTCGACGATGATCGGCTTGCCGGTCTTCAGATCGAAGCCCTTGGCCCAGGTGATGCCATCCACAAACGGGTAGGCGCCGAGGAGGGAGGTGGGCTTGTTGGGGTAGCCGGCGCCGGTGGCCAGCTTTTCCCGGTCGGTCACGAAGAAGAAACCGTTGCGGTCGGCGTGGGCTGAGGCCTTCACCAGCTTGCCGGTCTTCGGATCCTTGTATTCAAACAGCACCACCGAGTTGTTGCCGGAGAAATCCCACGAGTCGTTGGGGGTGTGCTGGAAGAAGCCCTTCAGCTCGCCGGTGCTGGCGTCCACATAGGCCTGGCCGGAGGTGAACAGGCTGTCCCAGTTGCGCGGATCGTCGCCTTCCTTGGTGCGCTTCCAGGTGTTCCACGGGGCCGGGTTGCCGGTGCCGATGACCACCATGTTCTTCTCGATGTCGAAGCTGGCGGTCTGCCACGGGGCGCCGCCGCCGTGGCTCCAGGCTTCCACCTTCTTGCCGTCCGGGCCCTCGGGCCAGCTGGGTGCCTTCGGGTCGCCGGTGTAGGTGCTGTCCTTGCCGTTGAGACGGCCCATGTGGCCTTCCACCATCGGGCGGGCCCAGACTTCCTCGCCGGTCTCTGTGTCGCGGGCAAACAGCCAACCCACAACGCCGAACTCGTCACCCGAGGAACCATGCACCAGCAGCACCTTGCCGCTCTTTTGGTCCTGGATCACGAAGGGCGCGCCGGTCATGGTGTAGCCGACCTTATGGTCGCCCCACTTCTTCTTCCAAACCACCTTGCCGGTGTCTTTGTTGAGGGCCACGATGCCGGCGTCCAGGGTGCCGAAGAAGACCTTGTCGCCGTAGATGGCGGCGCCACGGTTCACCACGTCACAGCAGGGACGGATGTCCTCGGGCAGGCGGGCTTCGTACTCCCACAGGCGCTTGCCGGTGCGGGCATCAATCGCATAGATGCGGGAGTAGGAGGCCGTCACGTAGATGACGCCATCGTGCACCAGAGCCTGGCTTTCCTGGCCCCGCTGCTTTTCGCCACCAAAAGAGAAGCTCCAGGCGGGGACGAGGTTAGCCACGTTCTTGGTGTTGACCGTCTTCAGGGTGCTGTGGCGCTGGGCCTTCAGGCCGAGGCCATAGGAGAGCACATCGCCGGGGGTCTTGTCGTCGTTCCGGATGTCGTCCCACGTAACCTTGGTACCGGCTGCCTGGGCGGAAGTCCCGAATGCAGCGGCGAGGGCGAAGGCCAGAAGGCCGGGCTTGAGATTGACGCGTCTGTTTTTCATGGTGAGTCCTTGTCTCCGGAATGTTGTCGTTCGTCGCTTCCGGGCCTGCCTCCCATGCGGCACCTTGGCCCGGAACGAGGCGCAGTATGGAAGGCGCCTCCGGCCCCTGTCGTGGGAACGCCTCCCCCCGGGGGCGGGAAGTTTTCCCGCTGGTTCCGGGAGCTGGCACATGCCTTGCTGCTTCGTCTCCATAAATCAATAAGAAGGAGGCGGGCATGGACCTGCGCTGGAGACTGTTTGGCTACGTGCTTGGCTTCGCCATGGCGCTACTGGCAATGGCCGTGGCCTGGGTGGGGCTGGCCCTGCGGGAGGATGTGGCCGAGGAGATGGAAGCCTCGACACGCCTCGTCAATACCATCCTAGCTTTGCGTGCCTCTGACGGTCAGCGAGCCGGCGAACTGGAGGCCTTGCTGGCAGGTGGTCAGTTGCGACACGTTGCGCTGTCGGTGGAGCGCTCCAATCTGGAGCAGAGTGTTGCGCCAGCGTCAGATGGCGTGCTGCCGACGCTGGTGGATTACTTCATGGCGGGGCGCCCGATCCACGAGCGGCGCATTCCCCTTGGCGATGGCGTTCTGGTGATTCGCGCCGATGCCCGGGCCGAGATCCATGAGGTGCTGCGCGATGGTGTGCGCATCATCGCCACGCTGGTGATCTTCTCCCTGGCCATGGCTGTCGTGGCCTGGCTGGCCGCCCATCGGGCCCTGAAGCCGGTGCGGGAGCTGGAGCAGGGGCTGGCCCGCATTGGCCGCAGCGAGGAGAAGATCAGTCTGCCGCCTTTCCGCCTCAAGGAATTCGCCAGCATCGCCGGGGCCATGGAGCGCCTGTCGGTTGAGCTGGCCGAGACCCGGGCAGCGCGCCAGCAGCTTGCCCGTCAGCTGCTGGAGCTGCAGGAAACCGAACGCCGGGAGCTGGCACGGGAGTTGCACGATGAGTTTGGCCAGGCCTTGACGGCTGTCAATATTTCCGCCGCTTATATCGAACGCCACGCCGGCCGGGCCTCCCCGGAAGACCTGGCGGAAAGCGCCCGAGACATACGCAATGAAGCGACTCGCATGATCGGTCAGGTTCGGACTCTTCTCTCCCAACTGCGCCCTCACGGACTCGAAGGACTACAGATGGTGGATGCTCTCAACGATCTGGTGAGCGGCTGGCGTGGTCGGGCGCCTGATATTGGTATCGAGACGGAGTTTCCGGACACGCTTCCGAGCCTGCCTCCGGCGGCAGGGCTTGCCCTCTACCGGACACTGCAGGAGTCTCTTACCAACGTGCTGCGCCACAGTGTGGCAAGCCGTGTCCGTCTGTCGCTGCAGCAGGTTGGCCGGGCAGTGGAGCTGACCGTATGCGACAACGGGGTCGGGCAGGTGGCGGATGTGGTCCGCAAGGCCCGTGGCGGGCTTCTCGGCATGCGGGAGCGGGCCGAGATGGCGGGCGGCCGCTGCTGGCTGGATGAGGCCCCCGGTGGTGGTCTGCGCGTGCATTTGAGCTTGCCCCTGGCTCAGGGGCAAGCCTGAGGAGGGCTCGATGATGATCCGGATCCTGTTGGTGGAAGACCACGCGGTGGTGCGTAACGGCTACCGGCGCCTGTTTGACGCGGAGGACGACATGCGTGTCGTCGGCGAGGCGGCCTCCGCCGACGAAGCCTATGCCCGTCTGGTCGAGCAGGGCGCCGACCTCGCCATCGTGGACCTGAACCTGCGCGGCAGCAGCGGCATCGACGCGATCCGCCGCATGCTGGCCCGCGAGCCCGGCTTGCGGGTGCTGGTGGTGTCCATGCACGACAACCCGAGCTACGTGACCCAGGCCATTCGTGTCGGCGCCCTGGGCTATCTGACCAAGAACAGCGAGCCAGTCGAGTTGCTTGATGCAATCCGCGACGTGGCCGCCGGTCGTCGTGTTCTGTCCCCCGATGTGGCCCAGGCGCTGGCCGGCGCTGCCCTTGATGGCGAGGCCCTGCTGTCCCGCCTGACGCCGCGGGAGTTCGACGTGTTGCGCCTGGCGGCCAGCGGCGAATCGCCCTGTGCCATCGCCAGCACCATGCATCTGAGTCAGAAGACCATACACAATCACATGTCGGCCATTCGCCAGAAGCTGGATGCCGACAACGATTTCAAGCTGCTGCGGCTTGCCGCACGCTACGGACTGATCGATTGGTCGGCGAGCCCGGCGTGACGATGGAGCCCGGATGAACGCCTTTTTTAGTCAAGGAGAAGAAAGATGAACGCCTTACACAAGATCGCCCTTCTGGCCGGTCTGGGCATGACCGCGACGACCGCCTTCGCGGCCGTGGACGACGACATGAAGGCCCTGGCTGCGAAGAGCGGCTGCATGACCTGTCATTCCATCGAGCATGGCACGCCCGGCCCTAACGGCATGGCCCCGATCGGCCCCGCCTGGCAGGATGTGGCCAAGATGTACAAGGGCAAGCCGGGTGCCGATGCGTTCCTGACCCGCGTGGTGCTGGAAGGCTCCAACCCCTACGGCAGCCACTGGAAGGATCAGGTCAGCGGTCTGGCCATGCCTCCCAACAAGGTCGCCATCAAGGAAGCCGACGCCAAGAAACTGGTGAAGTGGATCCTGACCCTGGCGCCCAAGTGATGGCGTGATGCGCGCGGCTGTGGCCGCGAAGGATGCTGTAGCGAAAAACCCCGGTCGTCCCCCCGTCGGGGTTTTTCCATTTCGGGGCCTACATCAGGCTGCCGATTTCCTCGAAGTGGGCATCGGCCAGGGTGTTGTCGGCCGAGAACACGATCTGCAGGATGAGGTCGGTATGGCCGCCGAACCAGGTTTTCGACAGGGGAATCTTGCCGAAGATGCACGGACCGCCCCGCGGACGGAGCTGGGAGATGTTGGGGCTGCGCTCCACCAGGGCCATGCACTCCGCCTCGGTCTTCAGGGAGAAAGTGGTGCCGCGGGCGGTAAGCCGCTTGCTGGCATCCTCCAGTGTCATGCCGGGCTGGAACTCGGCCTGCATCTCGGCAGGGATCGGGCTGGGTGCGGGCGCGCAGGCCGAGAGGGCGAGAGCGGCGGCGAGGGCGGAAAAGGGGCGAAGATTCAAGGCGCGTGTTCCTGAGTGGCAGTCCGGGCCGAAGTATCCCACAGGGCGCGGGTCACGACGGGCTGAGAAGGCGGGCCTTCGTAGCGTCGAATTTATCCTGGAGCGCCCGGTTTCATGCGTCGTCTGACTGCCCGTGTGGCCTCACTTGTGTGGGCGACTTCAGTCGCCCGCGGACTTCGATCAGGGGCATGCCGGTGATCTGTGCATGATGGGCGACTGAAGTCGCCCCTACGCGCCGCCCCTGGAATCTCTTTTGCCATTCTCAGCGCATCCGGCCAAGGGGAGCGCAAGCTCCGCTGGTACTCCCGGCAACAGTCAGGGAGCCACTTGCTGGCGGAGTTTGCGGTAGAGGGTGGTGCGGGTGATGCCCAGTTCGCGGGCGGCAGCGGAGATGTTGCCTTTGTGACGCGCTACGGTATCGCCGACCAGACGGCTCTCGGCGGCGCGCAGGCTCTGGGCGGCGGGGCCGGCGGGGGGCAGATCCGGGTCGTCGGTGAGCTCCTGGGGCAGGTGGGCCGGGGTCAGGGTGTCTTCGTCGGGCGCCAGCATGGCGGCGGCGAGTCGCAGGGCGTTGCGCAGCTGGCGGATGTTGCCTGGCCAGGGGTGGCGGCGGATCAGATCCAGGGATGAGGCCGACAGGCGGATTGGCCGTCCAGGGGATTCGTCGTGGAGCAGGCGCCGGGCCAGGGCCTCGATGTCGCCGCGCTCACGCAGGGCGGGCAATGACAGGCTCATGGCCGAGAGGCGGAAATACAGGTCGGGACGGAACTCACCGCGCTCGCACAGGGCTTTAAGGGAGCGGTGGCTGGCACACACCAGGGACAGATCGATGGATTCTTCCGGCCCGCCACCCAGGGGCGTGACTCTCCGGGTTTCGAGCACACGAAGCAGTACCGCCTGGAGCTTCAGGGGCATGTCGCCGATTTCATCGAGGAACAGGGTGCCGCCGTGGGCCTCGCGCAGCTTGCCGCGGGCACCTTCGCTGCGGGCGCTGGTGTAGGCGCCCGGCGTGTAGCCGAACAGTTCGGCCTCGATGAGCGTGGCCGGGATGGCGGCGCAGTTGATCGCCACGAAGGGGCCGTGGCGGCGCGGGCCGCTGTGGTGAAAGGCCTGGGCAAAGACTTCCTTGCCGGTGCCGGTCTCGCCCTGGACGAGCAGGGGAATATCCAGTCCTAGGATGCGTCGGGCGCGCCGGATGGCGTGGGTGACGGTCTTGTCGCCCAGGTCCAGGTCGTCCAGGGTCGGCAGATCCCGAGCGCGGGGCTTGACGGTGCTTTCCCTGGATGCCGTGGCGGTACGCAGGCGCTGCAGGTTGCTGACCCGCACGTGGGCGACAAACTCGCGCGCCAGGTGGCTGCGCAGTGTGGTCGGACGGGCGCTGCTCTGCAGGGCGTGGTCGAGCAGCGTGTTCCAGCGGGTCTCGAAGATATCCCAGAAGGGTGGCCGGGTGAAGCGGGTGTCGGCAATGCCAAGCAGGCGCTCGGCGCGCCGGTTGCAAGCCAGGAAGTTGCCTGCCTCATCAAACACAGCCAAGCCTTCCAGCGGCGAGGCAAGGGCTTCTGGCTGGTGGTGGAAGTGGATCACCACGGCTGCATCGGTGACGGTTTCGATCAGGCGGTTCTCAATGATCTCGGCGGTGGTCTGGAGCAGGGCCTGGGCGTGAACCTGCGTCAGGCGGGCGCTGGTGGATACATCGAGAATGCCCAGTACGCCGCCAGTGGGAGCGTGGATGGGCGTGGCGATACAGGTGAGGAACTTGTTGCGGTCCAGGTAGTGCTCATCGCCAATCACCGCGACCGCGCGCTGCTCGGCCAGGGCGGTGCCGATGGCGTTGGTGCCCATGACGGCTTCCGACCAGGAGTGGCCGGGCTTGAGGGCGACGCGGGCGGCCCGTTCAATGAAATCCGAGTCGCCTACTGAGCGCAGGATGGTGCCCGTGTCGTCGGCCAGCAGGATGGTGGACGAGCTGCGTGCGATCTGCTGGTGCAGATGCTCCATGATGGGTTGCGCATAAGTCACCAGCCGGGCGTTCGCCTCCAGGCGGTCGGACAGGCGAGCGGGGTGGCTGCGATCCTCCGGCTGGCGCTCGTCAGGCCGCAGCCCGCTTGCCGCACAGCGTTCCCAGGAACGCCGGATGGCTTCCGGGGAGAGGGGAGTGGCGTTGGGGTCCGTGTCTTTCACTCGGGTTTAACAGCACGAAACATGCCCGTGGCGTGGGAGCGTTTGTAAATATGCATGCGCCGCGCCGCGTCCTGTCTGGATCTCCCGCCAGTGCAGGGTTTGCGCGTGCCTTTGTCATGCAGGTGGCAGAGCGGCCTTTTTCTGCGCGTGGGTATGGCGGTGTGCAGGTGTTCATTGGCGGCGTAACGCTATGGAGCAGGTGTGCAAGCCCTGAGCACGGCGGGAGCACCTGGGCTTGTCTGGCTATTGACTCAAGTTGTTGTCGTAAAAGGGGTTTCTTCCTTTTGTCGGAGTCCGCACACTTTTTGCTGATACCAGGGTGCAAGGCGGTTTTCGGGCGGCTTCGTGCCGTCCGGCTTTTTTTCCGGCCCGTCTGGCCCGCTCTCGCGGATCAAAATCAATCCAGAACTTGGAGGAGCACATTCATGAAAGTTGTCCAACTGGCTTGCGCTGTCGCGCTGGGTCTCGCTGCCGTGTCGCCTGCCATGGCGTCGGAGGAGATCATCAAGAAGGCGCGCTGTGTGGCGTGTCACGCCGTCGATCAGAAGCGCGTCGGTCCGGCCTACAAAGACGTTGCAGCCAAGTACAAGGGGCAGGGCGATGCGGTAGCCGTGCTGAGTGCCAAGATCCGCAGTGGCGGCACTGGCAACTGGGGTCAGATTCCGATGCCCCCCCACGCGGCTGACAAGATCAGCGATGCGGATCTGAAGGCGGCAGTGGAGTGGATCCTCAAGCTGTGATTCGGGACCCGGACAAGCAAAAAGGCCCGTAAGGGCCTTTTTGTATCTCTGTGTCAGTGTGGAGCGATCGCTCCATTTTGGCGCATGGGTGTTCAGAAGTCGGTCATTTGCGCCTTGCGCGGAGGTGCTAGTGGATCACCACGCCCCAGGGTAATTCCCCAACTGGAACCTCGGAAATGACCTCGAGCCGCCGCGTGTCGATGACCGAAACACTGTTCGAGCGTCCGTTGGCGACATAGAGCTTTTGACCGTCCGGGGTGACGGCCATGTTCCAGGGGCGCTTGCCGACCGGTATGGTTGCCTCGATCTGATTGTCGGCGGTGCGGATGACGCTCACCGTGCCGTCCTTGCCGTTTGAAATATAGGCCCGGCTGCCGTCCGGGGCCATGGCCACACCGTTGGAGTAGGTGCCGGCCTTGATCTCGGCGATCACCTTCCGGCTTTCCATGTCGATGGCGTAAACCGTACTGGCCAGCTCGCAGGCTACGTAGGCGCGCTTGCCGTCCGGGGTGAAACCGATCCCCCGGGGGCGCTTGCCCACCGGGATGCTGCCTACTTGGCGGCGCGCTTTCACGTCGATCAGATCCACCTGTTCGGCGTTCTCCGCACTGACCAGTAGCCAGCGCCCGTCGGGGCTGAATACGGCGTGCTCGGGGTTCTCGCCTTCCACCTTGATCTCGGCGAGCTGCTTGCGCTTGCGGGCGTCCAGCACGACGACGCTGTTGGACTCCTCCACCGCTGCGGCGATCAGACGATGGTCGGCCGACACGCTGACCCCTTCCGGTGACTCGCCCAGGCGAATGCTCTTAACCTGTTTAGCCTTGTCGATATCCACCACCACCAGGCTACTGCTGGGGGCCTCGCTGATGTACAGATACTTGCCGTCCGTAGCGATGCCGCGGGGGCGCTGGCCGCCGGGCAGGGTGCGTACCAGCGTGTCGGTGGCGGTGTCGATCACCGATACCGAGGCTGACTTTTCATTGGGCACATAGGCAAAGGGCGCGGCCAGTACCCCAGCGGGCAGGATCAGGCCGGCGAGCAGGGCGGGCAGCAGGCGGAAGGAGGGGCTTGAGCGCATTGGTGTCAGAGGGTCGGGGGCAGGTGGGTGATGCCGTTGCGGGCGAAGATGGCTGCGATCGTGCCGTTCTTCTGCAGTTCCTTGAGGGCGCCGGCGAGGGCGTCTGCCAGGGTACTGTCATCCGCTTTCACCGCCATGCCCAGAGGCCAGTGATTGAACTTCAGTTCGGGCATCTGCACTGCTTCAATCACGAAGCGCGTATCCTTGCCCAGGGCGGCCTCGATCTCCGAGCGCGAGCCCATCACGGCCGCCAACTCGCCGGCTTTCAGCTTGTCGATGGCGGCAGCCACGCTGGCAAAGTGCACCACGTTTTCGCGCAGGCGACCATTGAGGGCGCCGAGCAGGAAGCCGTCGGCCAGGGTCCGGCCTTCCACGCCGATCTTCTCGCGGGTGAAGACTTCCAGCGCGTTGGCCGCCGAGCCGCGAATCGGATTGATGCGCTGCACGCGGGCGACGGCGATGGACTCCATGTGGTAAGGCCCGAAGATCTTTACCTTGTCGTTCTTGCCCTGCAGGTAAGAATCCACGGGCACGTGCATCATCACGTCGGACGGTTGGGTGCCCAGATAGTGCCCCTTCCAGACCATGTTGCGCAGGTCGTCGTCCATGTCCTCGTCGGGGTTGTAGCCGGCCACCTGGACAGCGAGCCCGAGCTGCTTGCCCAGAGCCTCGGCGAGTTCCACGTCGATGCCCTTGCCCTGGTGAGAGTAGGGCGGGAAGTTGTTGTACACGGCCACCCGCAGGCTGCCGCGTTTGCGGATGTCGTTCAGGCTGTCGGCCCGGGCGGGCAGGCTGACGGCCAGCGCCGCAGCGCAGGCCGTCAGCAGAAAGTGACGACGATCAGTCTTCACGGACGGTCTCCAGCCAGGCGCGGATGGTCCACATGGCTTCCTGGCTCAGGATGCCTTCGAACGGGGGCATGTAAACGCGGCCGTCGCGGGTGGCACCCTTACGGATGCGCTGCATGAAGATCTCGTCGCCCTCTTGGCCAGCGGGCAGGTAGCGCAGATCAGGGGCGATGCCACCGGACACGGCGCCGAGGCCGTGGCAGCGGGCGCAGTTCTGGTTGAAGGCGGAGTCGCCGATGCGGATCGCTTCCTTGTTGCCCAGGTAGGGGTTCTTGGTCAGCCAGTCGTTGCCGACTTGCTTGAGGGACGAGGTGTCGACAGCCTGAGGCACGACGTCGCCGTGGGCGAGGGCGAGGCTCGTGGCCAGGGTCAGGGCAGCAGCGGAAAGGGCGCGGAGGAGGGAAGAGTTACGAACAGTCACCTGGATCACCTTTGGTCATGATTGGAATTCATCGAGTGGACCCGCGGGCTGGCAGACCACCGTGTACTTCCCATTCAGCAAGGGGCGTGCCAATTGCCGAGCGGAGTCGTGGTGGCGGTGGGGTGCTTAGGTGGGGGCGCCCTTTCTCAGTTTTCCTTATGGGCCGATAAGCTGGCCCGACACTTGCTGTAAGGGAATCGTAGTGGAGCAGTCGCGTTGTTGAAATGTGACCCACCTGCTACATTTTGGAACACACCCAAAAAACCGGCCCCGGGCTGGTGACAATCCGCACAAGCGGAGGAGGAGATGATGCTGGTTCCTATTAGTGTCGAGGCTCGCGCCGTGAGCCTCCAGGAAGCGCGATCGCTGTATTTTGATCGGGGCGAGCTCCCTGAAGCCCTGCTCGACCAGAATGTGCTGCGCTCCTGGGAACGTTGCCGCCAGGCCGGGCTGGACCCGGCCCGGGTCGAGGTCAACGAGCCCAATGTGCGTGGCGTGGCCGAAGCCCGGGAGCGCAACCGCACTCTGATTTCCCATGCTCAGCCGGTGCTCGAGCATCTCTTCGAGCAGATCCGCAACTCCCACAGTATGGTTATCCTGGCCGACGCCCGGGGCATGGTGCTGCAGAGCTATGGCGATGCCGACTTCCTGAGCCGGGCAGAACAGGTGGCCCTGCACCCGGGTGCCAGCTGGCATGAGTTCGAGCGTGGTACCAACGCCATCGGCACCGCCCTTGCCGAACGGGGCGCAGTCAACGTGTTCGGCTCCGAGCACTTTTTCGAAGGCAACGCCTTCCTCACCTGCAGCGCTTCACCCATCCAGGATGCTCAGGGCCGTCTGATGGGGGTTCTGGATATTTCCAGTGACTATCGCGCCTTTCAGCGTCACTCCCTCGGCCTCGTCAAGATGTCCTCCCGAATCATCGAAAAACGCCTCTTTGAATCCGAATTTGCTCACCAGGGCCTGCTGAGCTTCCATTCCCGCCCTGACCATGTGGGCAGCCTGTGCGAAGCCTTGCTGGCCATCAGCCCCGACGGCGACCTGTTGGGGGCCGATCAGGCCGCGCTGGAACTGCTGGGCATGCGCCGTGAGGATCTGCCCCGGCGCCACTACAACATGCTTTTCGACGTGCCCCTGAGCACCCTGATTGATCGGGCACGCCGCGATCCCTCATCGCTGATTGCCATTTCGGGTCGTAACGGCGAGCGCTTCTATGCCCGTCTGCGGGGCAACTTCGGTTCCATGGCTGCCAACGCGCCGGTGCTGGTGGATGCCAAGGGCGAACGTCTGGCCACTCGCACACGCCAGGAGCCAGCGACCGTTGCTACACCTGCAGGGGTCAAGCCGCGCCTGACCCTGCAGTCCCTGTCCACCGGTGACGAACGTCTGCAGGCGGCCATCGACAAGGGCACCCGTATACTCGGTCGTGACATCCCCATCCTCATCCAGGGCGAGTCCGGTGCCGGCAAGGAGATGTTTGCCAAGGCCTTCCACAACAGCGGCCCCCGGGCCAGCGGCCCCTTCGTGGCCCTCAACTGTGCGGCCATCCCCGAGACCCTGATCGAGTCCGAGCTGTTCGGCTATTCCGGCGGGGCCTTCACCGGCGCGCGCAAGGAAGGGGCCGTGGGCAAGATCCAGCAGGCCCACGGTGGCACCCTGTTCCTCGATGAAATCGGCGACATGCCCCTGTCCCTGCAGGCCCGCCTGCTGCGGGTGCTGCAGGAGCGCTGCGTCACGCCCCTGGGCACCAACAAGAGCATTCCAGTGGATATCACCCTGGTCTGCGCCACCCACCGGCGGCTCAAGGAGGAGGTGGCCCGCGGCGGTTTCCGCGAAGACTTGTACTACCGCCTCAACGGCCTGTGCATCAACCTGCCGTCCCTGCGTGAGCGCAGCGACATCGACAGCCTGATCGAGAAGCTGCTCCGCGAAGAGGCCGGCCCCGATCGCAAGGTGCAGGTGTCCCACAAGGTCATGGAGGCCTTCCTGAACTACCGCTGGCCGGGCAACATCCGCCAGCTTAACAACGTCATCAAGGTAGCCATCGCCCTGTTGGACGACGACGAGGAGTTCATCGAAACCTGGCACCTGCCGGACGACGTCTTCGAGGAGATCGGCGAGATCGCCCAGCCGTCAGCGCTGCCGCAGTCCGGCCGTGTGCCCCTGCCGACCGACGCCGCGACGCCAGCCCGCAGCGCTGCCGCCGCCGGCATGGGGCGGCTGGAGGAGATCGAGCGCGACATGATCCAGCGCACCCTGGAAGCCGAAAACGGCAACATCTCGTCCGCCGCAAGGCGCCTGGGCATCAGTCGGAATACCCTGTACCGCAAGCTGGGGCGCTTCTGAGCGCTCCGGGATGAGAAAAGCACACAGCCCTCTTCGGAGGGCTGTGTGCTTTTGAGCGGGGCGGGCGGAATCAGCTGCCGGTCGGGGCGGCGAGACGCCGCAGGTTGCCGTTGCGCAGGGTCTCGGAGGGCAACTCGCCAAACATGGCCTTGTAGTCGGCAGCGAAGTGGGACAGGTGCCAGAAGCCCCAGCGGGCGGCCACGTCGGCCACCGATTCATGAACCCCGTCGGCCTTGCGCAGGGCACGCCGCACGCCGTTGAGGCGCATGGCGCGCAGGAAGCTCACCGGGTTCAGTTCGAGTACATCCTGGAAGCTGTACTGCAGGGTGCGCCGGGAAACCTCCAGTTCGGCACACAGATCGGCGACCGTTATGGGCTCGTCGATGTGGGTGCGCATGTACTCGCGGGCCCGATCGACGATCTGGCGGCGGGCCTGACTGGTGTGCTGGGGGCGTGCTGCGTCGTTGCCGTTGCCGATTGCGGCTATCAGGCTTCCATACACGGCCTGTTCCAGTGCCTTGCGCATCGCCGCGTGTTCAAGAACGTGCGGCGTGGTCTTGACCGTGTTGAGCACCGTCAGCAGGAAGGAGCGCAGCTCGCCGGCTTTCTCCGGGGTGCCCTGGATGATCCGCTGCTTGCCGATTTCGGCTTCGATGTCACGGCCCTCGATGCGCCGGGCGTAGTCGTTGAGGGTGGCGGTGTCGGCCGTCACGGCGATGATGTCGAGGAGGCGCGGGGTGCGGAAATCCAGATTGTCTCCGCCCTTCAGGGTCAGCATCGAATTGCGGTCGAAGACCTCGCCGCAGTACCAGCCCTCGCCGTCCGCTTCCAGCGGAATACCGAAGGTTCGCGAGCCTTCCCAGGGAAAACCGGCTTCGTGGACGATCTGGTTGGTACGCTCCCGGAATATCTGGATGTTGCCGAACCATACCTCTTCAATATGCCCGCTGAATCGTCCGGGCGAGAGCTGTTCGTAGTCCTGCTTCCAATGCTGCAGGCTGCGCGCATGGTCGTGGGCGTCGTCACTTGCAGCGGCGGCGAATGAGAAATGCTCGCTGTTCATCGAGCCTTCCTGCAGGGCTGAAAAGGTCATGGTGTGTGTTCTCTGTATGTGTTCACGCGCCTGTAGACCGGCGCTTTATATCCAAAGTAATACCAATTCCCTGGTTTGTGCAAGGGACTTGTGTTGCTTTCGGTCGGGCGCCCGAAAATGGTGCGCTGCACACAAAAATCCCCTTTTTGGACAGGCACTTGCACCATTTTGGCATTGCCGATCTCGGATAACGCTCCACGGCCCGTCGCCCTCAAGATCTGTTCGACCGCAGACCGGAGACCCCCTTCGGCCTGCGGCAGACCCCGGCACGGGAACGGCGCCGGGGGACAGACGAACAGGTGCCCCGGCAGAGAGAAGAACCGTACCGGGCACCGCGGCAACAAGGAGGAAAACGTGCTGCGAAAAGCCTTTGCGGGAAGCCTGCTGACGACAGCGCTGGCACTGGGAGCCAGTGCCGGCGCCATGGCGGAGCTGCCCACGGAATCGATCACCACCGGCAAGCTGCCGCCCCCCAACCCCTACCGGATCTATCTGCACGACGTGGCCATCGGGCACATCGTCGATGGGCGCCTGCATGTCATCGACGGCGAGAATCTGCGCTACGAGGGCGTGATCGCCACCGGCCTGGCCGGGCAGGCCGCCCTGTCGGCGGACCGCAAGGAGATCTTCGTTGCTACTACCTACTACTCGCGCCTCAGCCACGGCGTGCGCACCGACGTGGTGGATGTGCATGATGCCCAGACTCTGGCGCTCACCGGCGAGATCGAGATCCCGCCGCGCCACGCCCAGTCCCTCCACTACAAGGGCACCATCCGGCCCTCCGCCGACGGGCGCTGGCTCTTCGTGCAGTACGCCACCCCGGCCACCTCGGTCGGCATCATCGACCTTAAGACCCGCAAGGCCGTGAACGAGGTGGCCACCCCCGGCTGCTGGGCCATCCTGCCGGCGGCCAGCGTGGGTGGGCGATTCTCCACCGTCTGCGGTGACGGCACCCTGGTGACGGTCAGCCTGGACGACGCCGGGCAGGTGCGCACCCAGAAGCGCAGCGCCCGCTTCTTCGACCCGGACAAGGACCCGATCTTCATCCACGGCGAGCAGGACGGGGACACCTACCGCTTCGTGTCCTTCCAGGGCGAGATCCACACCGCCCATGTGGGTGGCGAAGTGGCCTCCTACGACGCACCCTGGTCCATCCTCGGCGCTGCCGACCGCAAGCAGGGCTGGCGCCCGGGCGGCTACCAGGTGTTCGCCCAGCACAACGCCAGCGGGCGCCTCTACGTCGGCATGCACGACAAGGGCAAGGAAGGCAGTCACAAGACGCCGGCCAAGGAGATCTGGACCGTCGATCTGGCCAGCAAGAAGCGCGTCGCCCGCAGCCCCGGCAACGACGCCATCGCGCTGGCTGTCAGCCAGGGCGAGCGCCCGCGGCTGTTTGCCTACGACGGGGTCAAGGCCGCCATCGCCGTGTTCGACGCCAGCCGCAAGCTGACCCTGAGCAAGCGCATGGAAGGTGTTGGCGAGACACCCACCCAGATGGAGCTGCACTGATGGACACCCTCGCCCTTGACCCTGTGCTGGCGCGGGCCTGTGGCGCGGCCCTGGCCGTGGTGCTGCTCACCGGCGCCTGGCAGAAGCTGCGCGATCTGGCGGTGTTCGAAGCCTCGGTGGACATCTACCGCCTGCTGCCGGAGGCCCTCGTCCCCCTGTTCGCCCGGGCCTTTCCCGTGCTGGAGGCGCTGGCCGGTGTCGCCCTGCTGTTCGACACCACCCGCTCTGTCGGCCTGCTGATGTCCCTGGCCGTGCTCGGCGTGGCCACCGCCGGCGTCATCGCCAACCTGCTGCGCGGCCACACCGAGATCGACTGCGGCTGCGGCGGGGCAGAGGGCCACACGACCCTCACCTGGGCCCTGCCGGCGCGCAACACCCTGCTCCTGATCGTCGCTGTGCTGGGCGGGCAGGACGGCAGCGGTCGCGAGCTGCTGTGGATCGACTATCTCTCCGTGGCCGGCGGCACCCTCGCCCTGCTGGGCATCTACGCCGCCGCCAACCAGCTGATGGCCAATCACCCCCGACTGATTCAACTGAGGAACTGATCATGAACGAAGCCCTGATGATTTCGAACGTCCTGCTGTGGGTCGCGGTTCTGGCCGCCCTCGTGGGTCTCTTTGCCCTGGCCCGCCAGATCGGCGTGCTCTACGAACGCGTTGCCCCCATGGGTGCCCTGATGATGGACACCGGCCCCAAGGTCGGCGAGGCCTCGCCGGTCTTCGACCTGCCGGCCCTGGTGGGCAACACCCGCGTCACCATCGGCCGCCCCGGTGACAAGAGCACCCTGCTGTTCTTCCTGTCGCCCACCTGCCCGGTGTGCAAGAAGCTGCTGCCCATCCTCCGTTCGGTGAACAACACCGAGAAGGACTGGCTGCGGGTGATCCTCACCTCCGACGGCGAGCAGCCCGAGCACCTGGCCTTTTACGAGAAGGCCGACCTGAAGGAATTCCCCTACGTCCTGTCCAGCGAGCCGGGCATCGCCTACCGCGTCGCCAAGCTGCCCTATGCCGTACTGCTCAACGAGCACGGCCGGGTGGTGGCCAAGGGGCTGGTGAACTCCCGCGAGCAACTGGAAAGCCTGTTCACCGCCAAGGAGATGGGCGTTGCTTCGGTGCAGGAGTTCATCGACCACCAACACGCCTGAGCGCCCCCCAACCCAAGGAGAGAAAACATGAAATGGCTGGATGATCTATTCGAGCGGAAGACCCGCAAGGTGGCTCAGCAGAGCTCCCGGCGCGGCGCCCTGATCCGCATCGGCAAGCTGATGGTGGGCACCGCCTTCGTGCTGCCGGTGCTGCCCTTCGACCGCACTGCCCAGGCGGCGGCCGGCGCCGCCCGCAAGGCCGCCAACGCCAAGCCCGGCGAGACCGACTGCGAATACTGGCGCTACTGTGCCCAGGACGGCTACCTGTGCTCGTGCTGCGGCGGCAGCGCCAACACCTGCCCGCCGGGCACCGAGGCCTCCAAGGTGGCGTGGATCGGCACCTGCCGCAACCCGGACGACGGCAAGGACTACCTCATCAGCTACAACGACTGCTGCGGCAAGACCGCCTGCGGACGCTGCCTGTGCAACACCAACGAGCGGGAGCGGCCGGCCTACCGGATGGGCGTCCACAACGACATCAACTGGTGCATGTCCAACGACTCGTCCATGTTCCATTGCACGCTGGCCGCCGTCGTCGGCGTGGCGGACGGGCAGGGCTGAGGCGGTCATGCGCAGCCTGCTCGCCTTCTTCCTGAGCGCTGCCGCCCTCCCGGCGGTGGCTGCCGACGGTGCCGCGGTGTTTGCCGCCCACTGCACGGTATGCCACCAGCCGGGCGGGGTCGGCCTGCCCGGCCTGGCGCCCCCGCTGGCCGGCACCCTCGGCGAACGCCTGCAGGTGGCGGGCCGGGGCTACCTGCCGCGGGTCGTCACCCACGGCATGGTTGGCCCCATCACCGTCCAGGGGCAGCGCTACACCGGGGCCATGCCGCCCTTTGCCGCCCAGCTGTCCGACGAGGCCCTGGCGGCCGTCCTCAACCACGTGCTCGACGGCTTCAATGGCGGTGCCCTGCCCGAGGGGCATCAGCCCTACACCGCGGCGGAGCTGGCCGAGGCGCGGGCCGAGCGCCTGGGGCCCAACGACGTGCGCAAGCTGCGCGACGGGGCAGGGCGCAAAGGGGGCGGATCATGAAGCCCACTCCGGCACGCTCCCGCCTGGCCCTGCTTGCCGCGGCCTTGCTGCTGTCGGGCAGCGCCCTGGCCGATGCCAACCTGGCGGCACGCCGCCAGTACATCCTCCACTGCACCGGCTGTCACCAGGCCGATGGCAGCGGGGTGCCCTCGGGCGGGGTGCCCGACATGCGTTCGCAGCTCGGCCACTTTCTCAAGGTGCCCGAGGGGCGGGCCTTCCTGGTGAAGGTGCCCGGCACCTCCAACGCTGCGCTCTCCAATGCCGACATTGCCCGCCTCCTCAACTGGATGCTGCGCAGCTTCTCGGCTTCCACCCTGCCGGCCGACTTTGCCCCGTACACCGAAAGCGAGGTGACCGCCCTGCGCGGCGCACCGCTGGACGACGTGGCGGCCGCCCGGGCGACCGTGGTGAGCCGGCTGGCGGAGCAGGGCATCGTCATCCGCTAGTCACCGATTCAATTCTTCGACAGGGAGTCACATCATGAAAACAAACGCCTACCTCTCCTTCCGGCCCCGGGCCCTGGGCTGTGCCCTGGCCCTGGCCTTCTCCATGTCGGCCCAGGCCGCGGTGAGCGAGCAGGACGCCGCCCGCCTCGGCAAGGACCTCACCCCCGTCGGCGCCGAAAAGGCCGCTAGCAAGGACGGCAGCATTCCCGCCTGGGACGGCGGCCTCAGCAAGGTGCCGGCCGGCTGGAAGCCCGGCCGCCTCGACCCCTACGCCGCCGACAAGCCCCTCTATTCGGTGGACGCCAGCAACCTGGACAAGTACGCCGACCGGCTGCCCCCGGGCCAGGCCGCGCTGATCAAGGCCTACAAGGGTTACAAGCTCGACGTCTATCCGACCCGCCGCAGTTGCCCGGCCCCCGACCTGGTGGCCGAGCGCAGCAAGAAGAACGCCACCTTCGCCAAGATCGGCGATGACGGCTGGCGCCTGGAGCAGGCCCACACCGCCGGTGTGCCCTTCCCGATCCCGAAGAGCGGTGTCGAGGTGCTGTGGAATTACAAGACCCGCTACACCGGCCTGGGCCGCCGCGCCCAGATCGCCGCCCTGATGCCCGAGAAGGACGGCAGCATTGTCGAGCTGCGCCAGTGGGCTTTCGAGCTTTATCCCTTCAACGATCCCAAGACCAGCACCCTGAAGGACGTGGAAGGCATCGATTCCAAGCTGCTGTTCGACGTGCTCAGCCCCCCGTCGCGGGCCGGCGAGGGCTACCTGATCCACGCCTACATCGATAAACCGCAGGACGCCTGGATCTACTTCCCGGGCCAGCGCCGGGTGCGCCGCTCGCCCACCTTCGCCTATGACAACCCCATTGCCGGCTTCGACAACCTGTACTTCGTGGACCAGATCAAC
>NZ_JBIJDC010000086.1:0-19981 GCF_044344315.1 Zoogloea sp.
GAACAAGCCGTGGCGCTGGCCCGCGCGGTGGATTACGAATCGGCCGGTACGGTCGAGTTCGTCGTTTCCGGGGCGACCAAGGAGTTCTACTTCCTGGAAATGAATACCCGCCTGCAAGTCGAACACCCGGTCACCGAACTGATCACCGGCCTCGACCTGGTCGAGCAGATGATCCGCGTCGCCTATGGCGAGAAGCTGCCGCTGACCCAGGCCGACGTTAAGATCAACGGCTGGTCCATGGAATGCCGGATCAACGCGGAAGACCCCTTCCGCGGCTTCCTGCCCTCCACCGGCCGGTTGGTGAAGTTCCTGCCGCCCAAGGAAACCACCGACGACAAGGGCACTACCCGCGTCGATACCGGTGTCTACGACGGTGGCGAGATCTCCATGTTCTACGACTCGATGATCGCCAAGCTCATCGTGCACGCACCGACCCGCGAGCAGGCCATCGCCCGCATGCGTGATGCCCTCAATGGCTTCGTGATCCGTGGCATCTCCTCGAACATCCCGTTCCAGGCCGCGCTGATGCAGCATCCGGTTTTCCATTCCGGCATCTTTGACACCGGCTTCATCCCCAAGCACTACCCGACGGGTTTTGATGCCTCGATGGTGCCCCACGATGATCCGGCGCTGCTGGTTTCCGTTGCGGCCTATGTCTACCGCGCCTTCACCGACCGTTCCGCTTCGATCACTGGCCAGCTCCAGGGCCATGAGCGCATCGTCAGTGATAGCTGGATGGTGGTTCGCCTGAACAAGGAGGGTAACGAGCACCACCCGGTGATCGCCAAGCCCATCGCCGGTGGCTACCACGTGGAATATCTGGGCAAGAGCTACGAGCTCAGGTCCGACTGGAAGCTCGGTGAATCCCTGTTCAGTGGCACCTGCAACGGCGAGCCCTTCACTCTCCAGGTGGAGCGTCACAAGACCCGTTACAGCCTGTTCCACTGGGGCACCCGTGCCGACTTCATGGTGATGAGCGCCCGCGCCGCAGAGCTGCTGGCCCTGATGCCCGAGAAGTTGCCGCCCGACCTGTCCAAGTACCTGCTGTCCCCGATGCCGGGCCTGCTGCGTGAAGTGGCGGTCAAGGTGGGTCAGGATGTGAAGGCCGGCGAGAAGCTGGCCGTCATCGAAGCGATGAAGATGGAAAACATCCTCAAGGCCGAGCAGGACTGCAAGGTCAAGAAAATTGTCGGTGAGGCTGGTCAGAGCCTGACCGTCGACGAGGTCATCATCGAGTTCGAGTAATCAATACGCGGGCCATGCCGGGCGTCTCCCGCCTGGCATGGCCGACAGGTTTCGTTCGATGGGGAGGGAGACTCGTCCTTGTGGCGGGTTCCTGTCGAGGGAGTGGGGTCGTCCTTGGACGGCCCCTTTTTTTTTGTGCCCACGCCCTGCGCATCGGAATCCGGAGCAGGGGGCGATCAGCGCTTCACTCTGCCTTCCGGAAAGGTAAAATCGAGAAATTCGGCAGTGTCTGGAATTCCGTACCGCAAATAATGATCCTCCGCTGCCTCGTCGTCACCCTGGCGCTGATGTGTTCCCTTCACGGGCATGCAGCCGAGAAGGCCTTGCGGGTGGCCGTGCTCAATTATTCGCCTCCCATGTCCTACACCGACGACGCCGGGGTGCTGACGGGCTTCAATGTGGAGATCATGTATGCCCTGTGTGAAGCGATGGGCGTGAAGTGCGAGCCAGTGCCGGTGACCCTCGAACGGGTGGTCGATGTGGTGGCTGCCGGTGAGTTCGACTTTGCGGCGGTGAGTCTGCTGTCCACGCCCGAGCGGCGTGCCCGGGTGCTCATGAGTAAGCCCTACTACCGTTCGATCAGTGTGTGGTTTGCCCGGCCGGGCGTTGTGCCGGGTGGGGTGAGCAGCGCAGTTGTCCGGGGAGGCGTTCAGGCCCGCTACGTCCAGGCTCAGGGCTGGAAGAGCCTGCTGCTTGACAGCCATGGCGAGGTGGTCACGGCCTTGCTGCGCGGTCATGCCGAGGCGGCGCTGCTGCCCATGGCAACGGCCGTTGCCTTGCAGCAGGATTCACGTATTCATCCCCTCGGTCTCACCACCACCCTGCTGCGTGATCCCCAGCTGGCCGGCGATGTGTGTCTGAGCGTGAATCCCCGTACTCCCGAGCTGCTCGCCCGGCTCAACGAGGCCATTGACCGGATCAAGCGCGATGGCCGCTTCGACCGCATCAACAGCCGCTTCATCCCCTTCCGCCTCCAGTGAGCACGGACGACCGGAAGTCGGCAGGGCGATACCCCCTGGCTGCTGATGCAGTCAGGCGCTGGCCGGCGGGAACCGTCCTGGCTGTCCTGGGGAGCGTCTTTGCCCTTGTCGCCGTGAGTCTGGTGGTCCTGCTGGCGGTGGATCAGCGCATGGTGACCGATGTGGTGGCCCGACTGCATGACGAGACGGTTCCGTGGACCCTGGAGCGCCAGCGTCTGGCGCGTAATCTCGAAGAGCTTCGTCTCGGCGGGCAGCGTGTGCTTACGGCCACCGACGAGGTGTCCCGGGAAGATGCCCTCTTTCTCGTCCGTATTCTGGCGGCCCATCCGGGCATGGGGGAGGATCCCCGCACCGCGGCGCTGGCGGCGGAGGTGGAGCGCTTCCTGGTGAAACCGCCGGCAGGCCGCCCCGTCTCCGCGGCTGACCTGAAGGCCTGGGAGGCGCTGTCAGCGCGCCTGCGCCTGCTCGCCGACGATCTGTCCGTGGAGGGTGGGCAGAGGGTCAGTGCCGAGCTCGATCGCATGTCCGCTGCCGTGGAGCAAACCCGCTATAAGCTCCTCTTCAATCTGGTGCTAGACGGGGCTTTTCTGGGCAGCTTCCTGTTCATTCTGCGGCGTTACCTCATCCAGCCCCTGCAGCGCATCCACCGTGTCCTGACGAGCCTGGATGCGCGGGGGCCGCTGCCGGCGCTGAGCTCTGCGCCCATGGCCGAGATCCACGCGGTGGAGGAGGCCATCGTGCGTTTCCACGCCACTCTGCGGGAGAACGAAGATGTCCGGCGCAAGCTCGAGCGCCTGGCCACCACCGATGGCCTGACCGGCCTGGCCAACCGGCGCCATTTTCTCGGACAGGCGGCGGAGGAGATGGCCCGGGCCCGGCGCTACGGTCGTCCGATCACGGTGGGTCTCGCCGATCTGGATCACTTCAAGCAGGTGAACGACCGTTTTGGCCATGCCGTGGGTGATCACGTGTTGCAGAGTTTCGCCACCCTGGTTGCGGAAACGCTCCGGCAGACCGATCGGGTGGGGCGCTACGGGGGGGAGGAGTTTGCCTTCATCTTTCCCGAAACCACGCCTGAAGAGGCCTTGCGTCTGGCTGGGCGCCTGCGTGAGCGTCTGGCCGCAGCGCCCCCTCTGCTGCCCGATGGAAGCGTCCTGCCGGTGACGGTCAGTATTGGCCTTGCCGATGCCACCGGGCGTGATCTGGAGGAGAGCCTGGCGCAGGCCGACATCGCCCTTTACCAGGCCAAGGGCAGCGGGCGGGATCGTTGTGTGCTGGCGTCGCAGGACGCTGGCCCCGACCCTCAGCCGTAGCGGCGGGCGGCTTCCACCGCCAGCCCGGCCCCGATACTGCCGAACAGGTCGCCCTCCACACTGCGCGCCTGGGGCAGCTCGGAAGCGATGCGTGCCCGGAGCTGCGGTACTCCGCTGGCGCCGCCAGTGAAATACAGGGTATCCACCTGCTCCCGCGCCACCCCCGCCTGGTCCAGCAAGCCGCCGACCGTGGCGGCCACCCGTTCCACCAGGCTGCGGGTGGCCTGAGCGAAATCTTCCCGGCTGATGCCGTGGGCGAGCCCCGCTTCGAGTCGGTCGAGGTGGAGGAGGGTGGTGTCGGCAGTGGAAAGATCGATCTTGGCCTGTTCAACCTGCAGGGCCAGCCAGTGCCCTTCGCGCTGGCCGATCAGCCGGGCCAGTCGGTCCAGCTCCCGGCGGGCCGCCGCATCCCGATAGATGTGCTGAAAATCGGCGAAGGCCTGGCGTGTGTAAGCGAAGTTGATGGTGTGCCAGGTGGCGAGCTGGAAGAACAGGTTTGAGGGGATCTCTGCGCCGCTCTTCATCAGGCCCCGGTAGCCGAGCAGGGGCATCACGGCCTCCAGGCTCAGGGCTCGGTCGAAATCCGTGCCGCCCACATGGAGGCCGGCATTGCCGAGCAGATCCTCACGGCGGTCCACCCGCCGGGCCCGCTCAGGGGACAGGCGCACCAGCGAGAAGTCCGCCGTGCCGCCACCGATATCGGCGATCAGCACCAGCTCCTCCCGGTCGAGACCCGCCTCGTAGTGGAGGGCGGCACCGATCGGTTCGAACTGGAAGCTAACGTCCTTGAAGCCCACCTGCCGGGCGATGGCCTCCAGGGTGTCCTGGGCCCGGCGGTCGGCGGTCTCGTTGTCGTCCACGAAATGCACCGGACGGCCGAAAACCGCCTGATCGAAACTGCGCCCGGCCTGGGCCTCGGCGCGGGTCTTCAACTCGCCGATGAAGCTGGCCAGCAGATCCTTGAAGGGCAGCGCCCGACCGCCGACTTCGGTGCTCCCGTCCATCAGGCTGCTGCCCAGCAGGCTTTTCAGTGCCCGCATCAGGCGGCCCTCGTAGCCCTCCAGGTACTCCGCGAGTGCATCCCGTCCGAAGTGGGTACTCTCCTCGTCGGCGTTGAAGAACACGGCCGATGGCAGGGTTGGCTTGCCGGCTTCCAGGGTCAGGAGGGTGGGGGCGCCTGGACGCAACCAGCCCACGGTGGAGTTGGATGTGCCGAAGTCGATGCCGCAGGCGCGGGCGGGGGTGGCGCTCATGGATGATGCAGAAAATGGCGGGGGGCGAATGCTACGCCGGATCGGGGTGTTTGCGGTGAAGTCTGGCCGCCGAATCGAGGGTGGTGCCTGGCCATCTGGAACCTGCAGCAAAAAGGGGGCGCCATCATGACGCCCCCTGGGTGACCTGCACCGGAAAAAACCGCGGGCCTAGCGTTTGCGGATCAGGCTGTGAATCTGCTTATCCATAGGGAGGGCGTAGTCGTAGGCCGCGATGATCACGCTGGTGGCCGGATTGACCACCTTGAGATTGACGTAAACCATGGTTGAACTCTCGGCGTAGGTGCCGACGATGACGGCCTGTGCGTTGTGAGTGGAGGCGACCTCCTTGATCTCCCGCGTGAGTAGCAGCTCCCCCTCGTTGCGCTTCATGTAGATGCCGTTGCGCACCTTCAGCTCAAGCACGCCGTAGCCCAGCTGGGACATGCGCGAGGCCACCTGCTCGGAGATCAGGCGCCCTAAGGTGGAGGATTGCTCCAGCTGATCGATATTGACCAGGGTGGCAACGATGAAGGGCGCGTCCGCGCCGCCGCTGAAGTTGTTGCTAGACGCCGCCGGGGCGGCCGGGTAGCGCTTCATCAGCTCGCCCACAGCATTGTAGTTGGCGGTATTGAAGGCGTTGTTCTGGGCTTGTTCGTAGGTCGGCTCGGACAGGGTGCTGACCTTGGGCGTGGTTTCGCAGGCAGTCAGCATCAAACCGGCCGCGGCCAGCGTGGCATACATCAGCGGACGCATAGCTTGCTCCTCTCGCCACAGTCACCCATGACCGGGATATTCACGCCCCGCGCTGGCTTCTTCCAGTAAAGATCGCTGTCGTCGTCGGTGGCGTAGTAGATGTTGGTCCGCCGGCTGACGATCCGGGTGTTGTCGGCCACTGCGGCGGTCAGGATGATCTCCGAGCGCGGAACGGGGCCGGAAGCGTATTGGCCGCGGCCCATGCCCTCCTGGGAAAGCCAGGCAAAGCTCTCGATGCCGGCGACCGCAGACAGCACCTTGACGCCAGCCGAGATGCCCGCGTTGGGCGAGATGTCGGAGGCCGCGACGGCTCCGATGGCCCACAGGCCGGCGGTCAGGGCGGTGGCATCGCCGTAGTAATAGGTGTTTTGGGCCCGGTCGGGGCGGAAGCTGTAGATGGAGTAGCGTACGTCCACCGTCAGGGCGTTGCGGGCATCCGTGCTCACCGGCAGGCCTTGCGCGACCAGGGCGGTGGTGAGCAGTTCGCGGAAGCCGTCGACGAAGGCCTGTTCGTCGCCAGGATTCGGAACATGAAGGGCGCGGCCGCCCAGCTTGTCGCGCAGGTCGGTGGCGAGCTGGCTGGCGAAGTGCTCGGCGATCTTGCGCCAGTGCTCGGCAGCCTGCAGTTTGTCCTGCTTCGAGTGCTCGAAGCGGGTCGGGGCGGGGACATCCGCGTAACGCGGGGCGCAGCCGATCATCATGCCGGCAAGAGCAATGGCGATGCCGGACGTTGCAAGTTTATTCACGACAACCCTCTCAAAACGCTCGCTCTAAAAGGGAGCTGTTTTCGATGAGCACGCAGGACAGAGCGATGACGAGGGCTTGTCCTGTGGCTTTCCGTTTGGACGTGGAGAACGCACCCGCGCCCGGGGCAGGGGAGGTCTTCCACGTCTGCGAGCTTAGCACCGGAATACCGGGACAGGGTGGCTTGCAGGCAGGAATCTGCCTTTGCGCAGGGCATATCCCTCCCGGTAAGGCGCCGGGCTGCTCAGTTCTTCTTGAGCAGGGCGCCCAGCCCGGAAAAGGGGGAGTGGGTGGCGGCCTTGCCGGGTTGCTTGGCGGCAACCTGGCCCTGGGTTGCCTCCAGCTGCCGCTGGTGCTCATTGTCGTGGCAGTAAAGGCACAGGAGCTCCCAGTTGCTGCCGTCGGGCGGGTTGTTGTCGTGGTTGTGGTCGCGGTGATGGACGGTGAGCTCACGCAGGTTGGTGGTGGTGAACTCCCGGGCACAGCGGCCGCAGATCCACGGGTACAGCTTGAGGGCCTTCTCCCGGTAGCCCTCCGCGCGCTTGTCGGCGGCACGACGGGCTTCAGCGACGAGGCGGTCAAGTTTTTCGGTCATGGGGTGTCTCCGGCAGGAAAGCGGCGGGCGAGGTCGGCGAGGGCGTCCTCGATGGTTGTGGCCGCCCATTCGAGTTCGGCCTCGCTGACGATGAGGGGAGGGGCGAAACGCAGCACCTTCTCGTGGGTGTCCTTGGTCATCAGACCGCGGGCCAGCATCCATTCGGCGGCGACCCGGGCCGGAGCGCGGCGGGTGTCGAGTTCCATCCCGATCATCAGACCACGCCCGCGGACCTCACGGATCAAGGGGTTGTCGATGGCTTGCAGGCGCGCCAGGAAACGGGCGCCGAGGGCTGCGGAGCGTTCGGCAAGCCTGTCTTCGGCGAGCAGGGCCAGGGCCTCGGTGGCGACGGCGGCGGCGAGGGGGTTGCCGCCGAATGTCGAGCCATGATCGCCAGGCTGGAAGACCTTCATGAGGGCGTCGTCCGCCAGGAAGGCGGCAACCGGCAGCAGGCCACCGCCCAGGGCCTTGCCGAGGATGACGCCATCGGGGCGCACGTTTTCATGCTGGCAGGCGAGCAGCCGGCCGGTCCGGCCGAGGCCGGTCTGCACCTCGTCGGCGATCAGCAGGACCCGGTTGGTGCGGCAGATTTCGGCGCAGCGGGTCAGCCAGCCGGCCGGCGGGATGACGATGCCGCCTTCGCCCTGGATGGGCTCGAACAGGAAGGCGGCGGTACGTGGCGTGATGGCGGCAGCCAGGGCCTCGGCGTCGCCGAAGGGGATGCTGCGGAAGCCCGGGGTGAGGGGGCCGAAGCCGTTCCGGTATTGGGCCTCGCTGGAGAAGCTGACGATGGTGGTGGAGCGGCCGTGGAAGTTGTTGTCGCAGACGATGATCTCGGCCTGGCCGTCGGGCACTCCCTTGATGGTGTGGGCCCATTTGCGGGCCGCCTTGAGGGCGGTTTCGACCGCTTCGAGGCCGGTATTCACGGGCAGGGCCCGATCGTAGCCGAGCAGGGCCGACAGGCGCTCGAGCATCAGGGGCAGACGGTCGTTGGAATAGGCGCGGGAGGTAAGGGCCAGGCGCCCCGCCTGGTCCACCAGGGCCTGGACCAGCCGCGGATGGCTGTGGCCGAAGCTCACCGCCGAGTAGGCACTCATCATGTCCAGGTAGCGGCGCCCCTCCACGTCCCATAGCCAGGCGCCCTGGCCGCGGGTGAACACCACCGGCAGCGGTGCGTAGTTGTGGGCACCGAAGGTGTCCTCGCGCTGGCGCAGGTTGGCCGTGGTCGGTCCGAGGGCGGCGGCGGCGAGTTCGGTCACCCAGCGGGCCCCGCTGCCGTCGCGATCGCGTTCGGGGACGTACTCGACGATCTCCAGGGCCACCAGATCGGCGCAGCTGCGCAGCCCGTGGAGGTTGTCCACCAGGGTTTGCGGATCCAGCCCGTCCGGCACCAGGCAGGTGGTGGCGGGCAGGGCGGCGCAATCCATGGAGTCGAGATCCACCGACACGCCGAAGCCCGCGGTGCCCTGTCGGGCAATGCTCATGGCCTCGCACAGCACCGCGGGCAGGCCGCGCTTCTTTACTTCGGCCATGGTGAAGATCTTTACGCCCAGCCTGTTCAGGAGCGTTTTTTCTTCGGGTTCCCAGGAGCGGGCGCCGACGATGGCCACGTGGGCCGGGTCGAGATGCGGGCCGGGGAGCCCGGTGAGGCTCTCGTCGCCGATGCCGAGCAGCGCCGCCAGCGGCATGCCATGGATGTTGCCGCTGTGCGTCGTGCGGTCGGTGTGGGCATCCAGGTGGGCGTCGATCCAGATCAGGCCGAGCTTGCCCTGGGGCGCGAGGGCGCGGGCGACGCCGCGCCAGGTGCCGGCGCCGATGGCATGGTCGCCACCGAGGACGAGGGGAATGGCGCCGTCGCGGCAGATCGCGGCCACTTCATCGGCCAGATCGTGGAGCATGGCGCTCACCGTTCCGAGGCGTTCCTGCAGCGGCGCCTGGGGCGGCTTGGGGGCTGAGGGCTCCATCAGCTTCTGCCAGCGTGCGGGGATGCCGCGTTGGCGCAGATGGGCGTCGAAACCCAGATCCTTGAGGGCGCGGGGCCCTGCGGCGGGGCCGAAAATGGGGGCGCCGAGGCAGGAGCCGACGCCGACGATGCGGACCGGGCGGGGGGGCGCGAGCGGGGCGGGCATGATCTTCCTTCGGTGACAGGTCGCTGGTGCCGGGAGTGGAACCCTTACGCCTGTTGGAGCGGGGGAGGCCGCCCTTTGTTCAGTGCAGCCAGTGCCAGGCTTCGAGGGCCGCGAGGCTGGCAAGAAGGAATGCGCAGGCGATCAGCCAGGCCCGGGTGCGCCGGCTTTCCGTGGCCAGGCGGGCCAGCTCGGCCCGGGTGCCGTCGTCCCGGGGGGGCGCGAGGGCCTGGTGCACCAGGCGCGGGAGCTGGGGCAGGGTGGCAGCCCAGGAGGGGGCTTCGTCTTTGGCGTGACGCAGCAGGGCACGCCAGCCCATCTGGTCGTTCATCCAGCGTTCGAGGAAGGGTTTTGCCGTTTTCCACAGGTCGAGGTCCGGGTCCAGCTGGCGGCCGAGGCCCTCGATGTTGAGCAGGGTCTTTTGCAGCAGTACGAGCTGCGGCTGGACTTCCATCTCGAAGCGCCGGGCCGTCTGGAACAGGCGCAGCAGGGTCTTGCCGAAAGAGATGTCTTTAAGCGGGCGGTCGAAGATGGGTTCGCAGACGGCACGGATGGCGCCTTCGAACTCGTCGACCCGGGTGTGTGCGGGTACCCAGCCTGCTTCGATGTGGGCCAGGGCGACGCGCCGGTAGTCGCGCTGGAAGAAGGCCAGGAAGTTGGTGGCCAGGTACTTCTTGTCCGAGTCGTTCAGGCTGCCAATGATGCCGAAGTCGAGAGCGATGTAGCGCCCGCGGGTGGGGCCGTCGGTGGCCACGAAGATGTTGCCCGGGTGCATGTCGGCGTGGAAGAAGCCGTCGCGGAACACCTGGGTGAAGAAGATCTCCACGCCAGCCCGGGACAGGGCCTTGAGGTCCACCCCGTGGGCCTTGAGGGCGTCGAGCTGGGAGATGGGCACGCCCTTCATGCGCTCCATCACCATCACGTTGGTGGTGCAGAAGTCCCAGTGCACTTCGGGCACTACGAGCAGCTCGGAATCCTTGAAGTTGCGCCGCAGCTGGGAGCAGTTGGCGGCCTCGCGCATCAGGTCGAGCTCGTCGCGCAGGTATTTGGAGAACTCGGCCACCACTTCCCGCGGTTTCAGGCGGCGCCCTTCCGGCCACAGTTTTTCGAGCACGGTGGCGGCCACGTCGAGCAGGGCCAGGTCGTGGGCGATGACAGGGGCGATGCCCGGGCGCAGGATCTTGACCGCCACTTCGGTGCCGTCCGGCAGTTGGGCGAAGTGCACCTGGGCGATGGAGGCCGAGGCGATGGGTTCCCGGTCGAAGCGCGCGAAAACCGCATCGGCGGGCTTGCCGTAGGCTTCCTGCAGCTGGGCCAGCGCCTCGGCGCTGGTGAAGGGCGGTACGCGGTCCTGCAGGCGGGCCAGCTCTTCGGCGATGGCCGGGGGCAGCAGGTCGCGGCGGGTGGACAGCATCTGGCCGAACTTGACGAAGATCGGGCCCAGGGACTCGAGTGCCTGGCGCAGGCGGGCGCCGGCGGGTTCGTCGAAGGTGCGCCGGAACAGGGTCAGCCTCGCCAGCCAAGCCAGCCGGCCGGACGGCTCGTTGGAGAGAATCATCTGGTCGAGCCCGTATTTCAGGCTGACGGAGATGATCTTGACGAGTCGGAAGAGGCGCACGGCGGATGGTGGAAAGTAAAACGCGGATTGTGCCCGGAAAGCCTGGGCGCGCAAAGCACGGCCGGCGCCATGCGCCGCGGGTCAGAGGTGGCGCTTGGGACGTTGCGGCAGCCTGGTCGGCGGAGGCGGCGGGGCAACGGCTTCGACCCCGGGTTGCACCTGCTCCACCAGCCAGCGTACCGCCAGGCGGATTTCCTTCTTGATGGCCTCGTCGTCGGGCGAACCGGAGTCGAGCTGGGGCATCCCGGTGGCGTCGATGCTGAAGGCCGGCACCCGCCATTCCCGTTCCACCACGAAAAGGTGTTCGCCATCGAGAACCGCCTTCTGGGCCACTACGTAGCCATAGCTGCGGGAGGCGAAGCGCGAGCAGTAGACGGTGAGGGCTGCCGATGGGAGCCCGTCCCGTTCGGAAGCGAACAGGCCGCTGGTGGTCAGTTCGCTGCAGTGGGCGCGCAACCCTGCCGAGACATGGGCCAGATAGGTTTCCGGGGTGAGGTTCTGGGACGCCATGCGCTGCACGACGATGCGGTCCCGGTAGTCTTCCATGCCTTGGCCGCGGGGAATGTACTCCTCGTGGCGGATGCCATTGCCCTCGCGCAGATCGACGATCCGCCAGGGGTGGCCGGCAGGCATGGGCAGGGGCCAGTGCAGGGTGGGCGATTCGGCGGCGGCGGGCAGGCCGGCCAGGACGCCTAGGGCAAGTGCGACGGCATGCAGGGGGCGAATGCTCACGGTTTGCTCGGGACTCGGTTGACGGCCGGGGGCTCGACGACCGGTACACTATGTCAATCCTGCTGATTCTGTCATGCCTGTCGTACTTTGTTACGGCCAAAGGTCCGCCTTCCCGCCGGTTTGCCCGGCGCTTGGCTATAATCGTGTGCTTTTAGTTGCAGTATTCCCCATGAGCGCCGATTCCAAGACCCAGCTTGCCGACCTCCTCCGTGCCGCCCTTCTCAGCGTGGCGCCCGAGCAGGCGGAAACGCCGATCAACCTGGAGCGCCCGAAGCAGGCCGGTCACGGAGACTTCGCAAGCAACCTGGCGCTGCAACTCGCCAAGCCCCTCAAGCGCAATCCGCGCGAGCTGGCCAACCTGTTGCTGGCCGAGTTGCCGGCCTCCAGCCTGATCGCCAAGGCCGAAGTGGCCGGCGCAGGCTTCATCAACTTCACGCTGGTGGCGGATGCCAAGACCGCTGTCGTCGGTGCCGTGCTGGCTGCCGGCGAGGCCTATGGCCGGGGCGTCAAAACCGGGGTCCGGGTGCAGGTGGAATATGTCTCCGCCAACCCCACCGGGCCGCTTCACGTCGGGCATGGCCGTGGGGCCGCCTATGGCGCCTCCCTGTCGGATGTGCTCGACTTCGCCGGCTTCGAGGTGACCCGCGAGTACTACATCAACGACGCCGGCCGGCAGATGGACATCCTGGCCTTGTCTACCTGGCTGCGCTATCTCGACCTCTTCGGCATCGCCATCGCCTTCCCGCCCAACGCCTACCAGGGCGACTACGTGAAGGACATGGCGGCCCAGATCAAGGAAGGGCATGGTGACCGCTTCGCCAAGGTGAGTGCCGCCGATGTGCTGGCGGGTGCGCCGAGCGTCGAGGCTGACAAGGAGGGCCACCTGGATGCCCTGATCGCCAACGCCAAGAACCTGCTTGGCTCCGACTACGCCTGGGTACATGGCTTTGCCCTGACCGAGCAGCTCGGCGATGGCCGCGAAGATCTGGGTGAGTTCGGCGTCACCTTCGACAAATGGTTCTCTGAGCGCTCCCTGTTCGACACCGGGCTTGTCGAGAAGGCGGTCACCGCACTCGAAGCTGCCGGGCACATCTACGTGCAGGACGGTGCCAAGTGGTTCCGTTCGACAGCCTTCGGCGACGAGAAGGATCGCGTCGTGCAACGTGAGAACGGCCTATTTACCTACTTTGCCTCGGACATCGCCTATCACGCCAACAAGTACGAGCGTGGCTTCGACCGCATCATCGACATCTGGGGCGCCGACCACCACGGCTACATACCCCGTGTGAAGGGCGCGCTGGAAGCCCTCGGCCTGCCACCCGAGAAGCTCGACGTGGCGCTGGTGCAGTTTGCAGTGCTGTACCGCGACGGCCAGAAGGCGGCCATGTCCACCCGCTCCGGCGAGTTCGTCACCCTGCGCGAGCTGCGCAAGGAAGTCGGCAACGATGCTTGCCGCTTCTTCTATGTGCTGCGCAAGGCCGACCAGCACCTCGATTTCGATCTTGACCTGGCCAAGAGCCAGAGTAACGAGAACCCGGTGTACTACATCCAGTACGCCCACGCTCGTCTGTGCTCCGTGCTCAACCAATGGAACGGCGTGCTGGCAGATCTGACCGAAGCCGATCTGACCCGCCTCGACAACGAGCGTGAGCTGGCCCTGTGTGCCCGTCTTACGGCTTTTCCGGAGATCGTCCAGAACGCTGCGGCTGATTACGCACCGCACCAGATCGCCTTCTATTTGAAGGATCTGGCCGGTGAGTTCCACAGCTACTACAACGCTGAACGCATGTTGGTGGACGATGAAGGGCTGAAGCTGGCCCGCCTGGCCCTGGCCGCCGCCGTGCGTCACGTCATCCGCAACGGTCTGCGGCTGCTGGGGGTTTCCGCTCCCGATTCCATGTAATTCCCGGACCCGTCGTTCATGAGTCGCGATCTCAAGCCACGCCTGCAGACCAAGAAGCCCAAATCGGGTAGCCGCGGTAGTACCCTGGTCGGCATCTTTGTCGGCCTGATTCTCGGTGCGCTGGTGGCGGCGGGGATTGCGCTGTATTTCACGGCGTCGTCTCCCTTCCAGAAGCCGAAGCAGGAGGAGCGGCCAGTCGTGCCGCCACCACCCAAGCCCCAGGGCAGTGAGCCCATCGCCCTGCCTGGCAAGGCCGGTGACAAGCCGGTGGAAAAGCCCCGCTTTGATTTCTACAACGTCCTGCCCAAGGGCTCGGACGCCCTGCCGGCGCCGACCAAACCGGAGGAAACCACGGAAGTCGTCAAGCCGCCGGTCAAGCCCGAGAAGGCCGAGAAGGCGGATGGCAAGCCCGAGAGCGATGCCGAACGGGCCAAAGCCGAGGCGGCCTTGCTCGATAAGCCCGCGGTCCCCGAAAAGTTCTTCCTTCAGGCCGGTTCCTTCGAAGATCCCTCCGAAGCGGACAACCTGAAGGCGCGACTTGCGTTGATGGGGGTGGAGGCCAGCGTGCAGAAGGTGGAGTTGCCCGAAAAGGGCACGGTGCACCGAGTGCGTGTAGGCCCCTATCTGGGCCAGGAGGAAATGACCAAGGCACGGCAGCAACTGTCGACGAATGGCATCAACGCGGCCATCATCAAGATCAAGCCCAAGGAACCAAAGCCGGCCACCGCCGCTCAATGAGTTCTTTGGCTGAACCAGGAGAAACCTTAATGCAGCGTCGTGATGTCCTCAAGCAGTTGTCCGCCCTTGCCGCCCTCGGCAGCCTTGGTTTGCCCGCTGGTGCCCAGGGAGGCGGATTCGAGGTAATCAATCCGCCCCAGCCCACTGAAACCAAGGGCAAGGTCGAGGTGCTAGAGTTTTTCCACTACGGCTGCCCCCATTGCAAGGCCTTTGATCCCTTACTGGAGCTGTGGGTCAAAAAGCTGCCCGCCGACGTGGTTTTCCGTCAGGTGCCGGTTACATGGGGCAATCCGCAGCTCGCCGGCCTGGCCAAGCTGCACCTGACGCTGGCAGCCACAGGCGACCTGGGGCGGCTTCATCCCCTGGCTTTCGATGCCGTCCAGACAGACAAGCTCCCCCTCAACACCGAGGCCGCAGCCCAGGAGTGGGCGGTCAAGAAGGGTGTCGATGGCAAGAAGTTCGCTGATGCCTACCGTTCCTTTGGTGTGCAGGTCGGTATGCAGCGCATCGAGAAGCTCGGTCGTGACTACAAGATCCAGGGTGTGCCGACCCTGGCGGTGGACGGCAAGTACTTCACCTCGGGCTCCATCGCCGGTTCCCATGAAGCTGCGTTGAAGGTGGCCGATCAGCTGATCGCCCGGGCGCGCACCGAACAGGGCCGCAAGTAATCTCCCACCCCGTCTCTCGAGTCTTCATCACCGGTGCCTCCAGTGGCATCGGTGAGGCCTTGGCGCGCCACTATGCTGCTGGAGGCGCAAGCCTGGGGCTGGTCGGCCGTCGTGTTGCCGCCCTTGATGCGCTGGTGGCCAGCCTGCCGGGAGAGCATGCCGTGTATGGACTGGATGTCGCCGATGCTGCTGCTCTGGGCGGCGCTGCCGCTGATTTCATCGCCCGGTTTGGACGGCCCGACGTGGTGATTGCCAATGCCGGGGTGTCGGTGGGCACGCTGACCGAGATGGCCGACGATCTGGATGCCTTCGAGCGGGTCTTGCGGACCAATGTGCTGGGCATGGTGGCAACGTTTCAGCCTTTCGTGGCACCCATGCGCGCGGCGGGGCAGGGCCGCCTGGTGGGTATCGCATCCGTCGCAGGCATTCGTGGTCTGCCCGGTGCGGGTGCCTACAGCGCGTCCAAGGCCGCGGTGATTGCCTACCTGGAAAGTCTGCGGGTTGAACTTCACGGCAGCGGGGTCAAGGTGGTGACCATTGCGCCGGGCTACATCGAGACGCCGATGACGGCGGTTAACACCTATCCCATGCCGTTTCTGCTGCCCGCGGACCAGGCTGCTGTGCGCTTCGCGAAAGCCATTGAGGCCGGGGTCGGATACACCGTGATTCCCTGGCAGATGGGGGTGGTGGCCAAGCTGTTGCGCCTGCTTCCCAACCCCCTGTTCGACCGGCTTTTCGCCCGCGCCGGGCGCAAGCCACGCGGCCTGCCCCTTTAGCCCTGAATTCGCCTGTCAGCCCAGTTGGGTGATGGCGGGAAGGTATTTCTTGCCCAGGGCGTTGGCCACCTGGGGGTGGGTCACGTTTCCATTGCAGATGTTGAGCCCGGCGCGTAAACCTGCGTCGTCCTTCAGGGCCTCCTTCCAGCCCTTGTCGGCGAGGGCGAGCACGTAGGGCAGGGTCGCTGCATTGAGGGCGTAGGTGGCCGTCCGGGCGACAGCGCCGGGCATGTTGGAAACGCAATAATGGACAATGCCGTCCACGAGGTAGGTGGGGTCGGCGTGGGTAGTCGGGCGCGAGGTTTCGAAACAGCCGCCCTGGTCGATGGCCACGTCGACGATCACCGCGCCGGGCTTCATGGCGCCCAGCATGGCCCGGGTGACAAGCCTGGGGGCGGTGGCCCCCGGAATCAGCACTGCACCGATGACCAGGTCAGCCTGCAGCACCAGGCGTTCGATGGCGTCCTGGGTGGCATAGAGGGTCTTGACCCGCCCGCCGTAGATTTCGTCGAGGTGACGCAGTACGGGCAGCGACTTGTCGATGATGGTCACGTCTGCGCCCATGCCAACGGCGGTATGGGCCGCATTGTTGCCCACGGTGCCGCCACCCAGGATCACCACGCGGCCCGGCTCCACGCCCGGTACGCCACCCAGCAGTACACCGCGGCCGCCGTGGGATTTCTCCAGGGCGGAGGCGCCCGCCTGAATGCTCATCCGCCCGGCCACCTCGGACATGGGGGCGAGCAGGGGCAGGCCGCCACCCGGGGCGGTGACCGTTTCGTAGGCGATGGCAGTGACGCCGCTGGCGATGAGCTCTTCGGCCTGGCCCGGGTCGGGCGCCAGGTGCAGATAAGTGAACAAAAGGTGGTGGGGTTTGAGGCGGGCGCGTTCGTTGCGGAGGGGCTCCTTGACCTTGACGATCATGATGGCCTGCTCGAAGACCTCCTCGGCGCTCAAGGCGATGCGGGCACCTGCGCGTTCGTAATCGCTGTCGCTGGCACCGATACCGTGACCCGCACCCGATTCGACCCACACCTCGTGTCCGTGGGCCACCACTTCCCGGACAGCGCCGGGCGTCAGGCCGACCCGATATTCGTGGTTCTTTGTTTCCCTGGGAACGCCGATCTTCATGTTCTTCTCCATGTGCGTGGGCCGTACTCTGTCAGAGTGGCCGGATGTAAGCCTGGTTCCAATAACGGCGCGGGTCTTGAGATACTTTGACAATGATGACCAATACCTCTGATGAAGTGCTGATCGATGCTGCCGGACAGCGTCATGAACCCCATGATGGCCCCGCCCGCATTGTTTCCCTGGTGCCCTCTCTGACGGAGCTGGTATGTGACCTCGGCCTCGCGCCGCAACTGGTGGGGCGCACCGGCTTCTGCATCCATCCCCGGCCGGTGCTGCAGGCCGTTACCAAGGTGGGGGGCACCAAAGATGTAAACCTCGAGCGCTTACGGGCCCTGGCGCCGACCCACATCATCGTGAATGTGGACGAGAACAGGCGGGAATGCGTCGAGGAGATTGCTACCTTCGTACCGAACGTGATCGTGACCCATCCCTGTGCGCCCGAGGACAATCTGCCGGTGTATCGTCTGCTGGGGGCGATCTTCCACCGGCGTGCCGAGTCTGAACGGCTGGCGGGGGCGCTCGAAGCGGCGCTGGCGGAGGCCAGGGCAGTGGGGGCTACCCTGCCTCGCGAGAAGGTGCTCTACCTGATCTGGCGCGAGCCGTGGATGACCGTGGCCCAGGGCACCTATATTGCGGCAACGCTGGCGGCGGTGGGCTGGGATACCTGCCCTATCCTCAGCGAGCCCCGTTACCCGGCTTTCGAGTGGGATGCCTCCTGGTTGCCGGCGGTGCAGCGGGTCTTCTTGTCGTCGGAGCCCTATCGTTTTCGCGAACAGCACGTGGACGAGGTCGGGCGCCTTTCCAGGCTGCCGGCCAGCCTGATCGACGGCGAAATGGCGTCCTGGTACGGCAGCCGGGCGATTGAAGGCCTGCGTCACCTTGCCGCCTTGCGCCGCAGTCTGGCTGCTGCATGAAAAACGCCCACCGGGTGGTGGGCGTCGGGCGGGCAGATGTCTATCTCAGGACGGCTGACGCAGCACTTGATGCGGCGCCGGAATGGGCCAGCCATTGGCGCCACCGACTTCAGCCAGGGCCTTGTTGGTGTCGAAATAGACCTGCCAGTAGTGGTCGTTGTGGCAATAGGGGCGGACGACCAGCTTGGTGCCGGCTGCGTTGAACTCCAGGATTTCCACATCGGGCGCCGGATCCGTCTGCACGTTGGGGATCTGGACGATGCGGGCGCGGATCAGCGCCATGGCCTGGGTGGGATCGACGCTATGGGCAAGCTGGGCGGTCAGGTCCACCCGGCGGCAGGGGTTCAGGGTGTAATTGACGATGTTGTCGGAGAACAGCTTGTTGTTGCCGACGGTGGTGCGCACATTGTCGGGCTGGTCGATGGTGGTGGCGAACAGGCCGATTTCCTTCACGGTACCGGTGATTCCGGCGCCACTGATGAAGTCACCCACCTTGAAGGGGCGCAGGATGATCAGGAAGGCACCTGCCGCAAAGTTGGACAACAGGCCGCTCCAGGCCACGCCGATGGCAACGCCCGCTGCTGCGATGAGTGCGGCGAAGCTGGTGGTCTCGATGCCGAATACCGACAGAATGACGATGACCAGCACGATGCGCATGATCACGCGCAGGGTGGCTTCCACGTAACGGATGAGGGTGGGCTCGACCTTCTGGCGCGTCATGCCGCGGCTGGAGAGGTTGCCGATGAGGTTGATGACCCATCCGCCGATGATCCACAGGGCGATGGCACCGGCGATCTTCCAGCCGAGGGGAATCAGGTAGGTGGTGATGAGCGTGCTGACGTCGAGGCTGCTGGTATCGATGGCCATGGAGGAACTCCGTGGTGAAAGTATGGAGTGCCAGTCTAACGGCTCAGATCAGAGGGATATTCCATGTCATGTTAATTTTTGTTGCCCCTCATGGGGGCCGGGCAGCAGGACCTGAAAGCGTTCGGGTGTGATGATGGCAAAACGGCTGCCGATCACCGGGCGCCGCGCCAGCTTGAGCACCAGTTTGTCGCGGCTCAGCAGCGCACGGGCGCCACTGTCGCGGGCAACTTCCAGGAACTTTTGGTCATCCCGGTCGAGGCAGTTGGGAAGCTCGCAGACCGGATGTTCGATCACGTCAATCAGCGTGCAGCGGGCGCGGTAGCTGGCGGCAATTTCGAGCTGGCGTTCGTGGGGCTGCTTGAACTGGGAATAGGCCAGTACCCGGCTCAGCTCGATCAGGCAGTCCTCACGGGTGAAAGGCTGCAGGCTGCCGTTTTCGACCGCGGTGCGCAGGCGGACCAGTGCCGGATCTTCGAACATCCACAGGGACAGCACCACGTTGGTGTCGAGGATGACCGGCAGGCCATGGGGCAGGGGGGCTTCAAGCGGGTAGGTGGCCACGGTCGGTTTTGGCGAAAACGGAGAGACAGAAAAGGATAAGGGGGCCGAAGCCCCCTTATCCTTTGCAACGGTACAGCGATCAGGCGGCCTTTTTGGCGTCCAGGCGAGCCTTCACGTAGGAGCCCGGGGCATCCTCAAGTACCTTCAGGTTGCCGGCGACAGGGTCGCGGGCAGGAACCTTGGTGGCGTCCTGGGCGAGCAGCCAGGCTTGCCAGTCGGTCCACCAGGAGCCCGGGTGCTGCTCGGCGCCGGCGAAGAAGTCGTCGGCGGTGGCGGGCAGCTTTGCCGCGGGGTTGGTCCAGTAGCCATACTTGTTGGCTGCCGGCGGGTTGACGATGCCGGCGATGTGGCCGGAGCCGCCCAGCACGAAGCGCACGTTGCCGCCGAAGTTGCGGGCACCGGAGTAAGTGCTCTTCCACGGGGCGATGTGGTCTTCGATGGTGGAGATGAAGTAGGTCGGAGCCTTGATCTTGGACAGGTCGATGGCCACGCCGCCGATCTCGATGCCGCCGGGTTCCTTCAGCAGGTTCTTCATGTACATGTTGCGCAGGTAGAAGCTGTGCATCTTCGCCGGCATGCGCGTGGAATCGGAGTTCCAGTACAGGAGATCGAAGGGGAAGGGATCCTTGCCCATCAGGTAGTTGTTCACCACGAAGGACCAGATCAGGTCGTTGGCACGCAGCATGTTGAAGGTGCCAGCCATCTCGGAGCCTTCCAGGTAGCCGCGCTCGAACATCTTCTTTTCGAGGCTGGAAACCTGGCCTTCGTCGATGAACACGCCCAGTTCGCCCGGATCGGCAAAGTCGGTCATGGTGGTGAAGAAGGTGCCGGAGGCGATCCGCTTGTCCTTCTTGCCGGCCATGTAGGCCAGGGTGGTGGCGAGCAGGGTGCCGCCCAGGCAGTAGCCGGCTGCGTTGATTTCCTTGGCGCCGGTCTGTTCGACGATGGCGTCGACGGCGGCCAGGGTGCCTTCGAGCAGGTAGGAGTCGAAGCTCTTCTCGGCCTGACGCTCATCCGGGTTGACCCAGGAGATCACGAAGACGGTATGGCCCTGATCGACGCAC
>NZ_JBIJDC010000153.1:0-9392 GCF_044344315.1 Zoogloea sp.
GGCCACCACGGTGCCGGGGAAGCGCACCAGGAACTGCTCCAGCCATTCCACCGATTCGGCATCCAGGTGGTTGGTCGGTTCGTCCAGCAGCAGCATGTCCGGGCGGGACAACAGCAGCTTGCACAGGGCCACGCGGCGCTTCTCGCCACCGGAGAGGGGGCCGATCTTTGCATCCCAGGGCGGCAGGCGCAGGGCGTCTGCAGCGATCTCGAGCTGGGTTTCCACGTCGGCACCGCTGGTGGCGATGATGTTCTCGTACCTGGCCTGCAGTTCGGCCAGCTTGTCAAAATCGGCGTCCGGCTCGGCGTAGGCGGCGTACACCTCTTCAAGCTTCTGCTTGGCTTCCATGACTTCGCCGAGACCGGATTCGACCTCTTCACGAACGGTTTTGTCCGGGTCGAGCTGGGGCTCCTGGGACAGGTAGCCGATGGACATATTGGGCTGCCACTGGACTTCGCCGTCGTATTCCTTTTCGACGCCGGCCATGATCTTGAGCACGGTGGATTTGCCCGAGCCGTTCAGGCCGAGCAGGCCGATCTTGGCGCCGGGGAAGAAGGACAGGGAGATGTCCTTGATGATCTGCCGCTTGGGGGGGACGACCTTGCTCACGCGGAGCATGGACATGACGTATTGGGCCATGGGGGAAGGGTTCCAGTAATGCAAAAATCGAAGGCGTGACTTTACCCGAGTTGTCCCCGGAATCGGCATCTGAAAACCGTTCGTTCCCAGTGCGGAACTTCGATTGAAGGCAATGCCCGGGTGCTCGGTATCAATGGATGCTCTTGATGAGCAGACCAAGCACGGCACATCCTGCGATGACCTGGATCACGCTGCGCTTGTACCGGAACAGGGCGATGGCTGCCGCCAGGGCGATCAGTGCCGACACCCAGTCGAAGGGGCCGGCAAGCCCCGCTGGCCACAACACGTGGTAGCCGAAGAACAGCGCCAGATTGATGATTACGCCCACCACGGCGGCGGTGATGGCGGTGAGGGGGGCGGTGAACTTGAGATCGTTATGGGTCGTCTCGATCAGCGGTCCACCGGCCAGGATGAAGATGAAGGATGGCAGGAAGGTGAACCAGGTCACCAGGGATGCCGCGACCGCGCCGGCCAGAAACAGGCTGTCCGGACCAAAGACCGCTTTCACGTAGCCGCCGATGAAGCCGACGAAGGCCACCACCATGATCAGCGGGCCGGGCGTCGTTTCACCGAGGGCCAACCCGTCAATCATCTGGACCGGCGTGAGCCAGCCGTAATGTCCGACAGCCCCCTGATACACATAGGGCAGTACCGCATAGGCGCCACCAAAGGTCAGAAGCGCGGCCTTGGTGAAGAACCAGCCCATCTGCGTCAGAGTGTGATCCCCGCCGTAGGTGGCAGTGAGCAAGCCCATCGGAATCGCCCACAACAGGGCTCCTGTCAGGGCTACCTTGATCAGCCCGGTCCAGCGAAAGCGGGCATGTTCCGGGGTTGGCGTATCGTTGTCGATCAGGGCCCGGCCGAAGGATTTGCCGGCCATGCCATGGCCCCCACCGGCCTTGAAGATGTCGGGCGCAAGCCGTCCGCCCACGTAGCCGATGAGCGCGGCGACGGCGACGATGGCCGGGAACGGGACATCCAGCGCAAAGATCGCCACAAAGGACGCGGCAGCAATCGCCCACAGGGCATTGTTCTTGAGCGCCCGACCACCGATGCGGTGAGCAGCCTGCACAACGATGGCGGTGACAGCCGGCTTGATGCCATAGAACAAACCGGCCACCAGGGGCATCTCGCCGAAGGCGATGTAGATCCACGACAGGGCAATCAGGATGAACAATGAAGGCAGCACGAACAGCACCCCGGCGACGATACCGCCCCAGCGCCGGTGCATCAGCCAGCCGATGTAGGTGGCGAGTTGCTGGGCCTCGGGGCCGGGCAGCACCATGCAGTAGTTGAGCGCATGCAGGAAGCGTCGCTCGGAGATCCAGTGGCGGTTCTCCACCAGCTCCTGGTGCATGATCGAAATCTGCCCGGCCGGCCCGCCGAAGCTGATGAAGCCGAGCCTCAGCCAGAAAACGAAGGCTTCCCTGAAGCTGACCGCCGCGGGTGGTGCGTCTGCACTTACTGCGGGAATGGCGGGGGCGGGGTTCATTTTGCGGGACGCGCTTTCTCGAAGGAGGCCAGCAAACCATCAAATACCGCGCTGGCGAGGTTCAGGCGTTGATCGCCGTCGGCGATGCTTTCCCACAGGCCTGCCAAGGCGCTCTCAGCAGTACTTCAAAGGTGACCCGAACGCCGGCGTGACTGAAAGTCGCGCCGTCGAAGTCGAAACCCAGGGCATTGGCAGGGCAGTCGGCGGGCGACTCCAGCCATATATACAACGCTACGTTATTGTAGCAATTGATGCATGAGCTCTTCGGGCGTCATGCCGTAATGCGGGCAAGGCAGAGCACTGTGGCCTGAGCGAGCGCCCGCTGTCGCAGGGGCGCACCTATCCCACTCCCACCCTCCATGGTGTCCGGCGTTCAGTGACCTGCGGTCAGGGACGCGAGGATGTCGTCCTGCTCTTCCCGTGACAGAAAGTAGGCATACAGGGAACGGGCCCGGCACGAGCCCGTGCCGCCGAGCAGGGCGATCTGCTCATCCACATGGCGAACGTCCAGGTGCAGCAGTACGGCCGGAGCGTTGTTGACCCGTGGGCAGGCCTTCTCGCCGCCGATCTCGGTGAAACCCAGCATGCGCTTGTAAAAACCGGCATGGCGGGGATGGACCTCGATGATTACGGCCGTCCCGCCATGAATGAGACGGAAGTGGATGTAAATCAGGTGGAACAGGGCGCCGAGCACTTCCTTGGTGTTGTGGTGGGTGTCTACGGCCAGGCGGGTGATCTCGCACAGGCGGGCATTGCCCTGACGATAGTAGGCCAGCTCTTCCCCATACAGCGTGTCAGCGAGGAGACCCGCCGGGCCGTCGAGGCGCAGGGTCACGGTGCCGAACACGTCCTTGCCGCTGGAGGCGACCAGGGTGATGCAGTCAGGACGGCTCTGGTGGTGATGGGCGTCTCCGGCATGTAGGCCACGCCAGGCGTAGCGGCGCTCGATCAGCAGTTGAACGGCGTGGCCGTGGCTGTGGGGATCGGCGCAGTGCACCAGATAGGAGGCGGTGTCGGAGGAGGCAAAGCGCAAGGCATCCGTGTCGATGAAGGGAATGCCGGGTTGTGGGTGGCTGGAGGCGGAGTTGTGTACTTCTGGGCGCCAGTCTCTGGCGCTGCGGACGGGTTGGAGTGTTTTCACGAAGGGCTTGCCGGTGCAAGATGATGCGCCGGATTTGAGCATTTACAGGGACTTAAGTCACGAATTGCCTTGTAACCAATCATGTCCCTGCTGTGCAGCCTGTCGCCCCTCTACAGGCCGGAGAGCCAGCGTTCACGACACAAACTGCAGGCGTGCCAAGCGTGCATAAAGGCCATCAGCGGCGATCAGATCTGCGTGACTGCCTTGTTGCACAATGCGCCCTCCATCCATCACCACGATTCGGTCGGCCTTCTGCACGGTAGCCAGGCGGTGGGCGATGACCACCGTGGTGCGCTGACGCATCAGTCCATCGAGGGCCTGTTGGACCATGCGCTCGCTCTCCGCGTCGAGGGCCGAGGTGGCTTCGTCAAGGAGGAGTACCGGCCGGTTGGCGAGGATGGCCCGGGCGATGGCGATGCGCTGGCGCTGACCACCGGACAGGCGCACGCCGCGCTCGCCCAGGTCGGTGTCGTAGCCCTGGGGCAGGCCCGCGATGAACTCGTCGGCGAAGGCGGCGCGGCAGGCGGCCTGCACTTCGTCGAAGCTGGCCTCGGGGCGGGCGTAGCGGACGTTGTCGGCCACGCTGGCGGCAAAGATCACCGCCTCCTGGGAGACCAGCGCGATGTGGCGGCGCAGGGCCAGCGGGTCGGCCTCGGCCAGGGGCACGCCGTCGATGGAGAGCCGGCCGGCTTCCGGGTCATAGAAGCGCAGCAGCAGCTGGAACACGGTGCTCTTGCCCGACCCGGAGGGGCCTACCAGGGCTACCGTTTCGCCGGGCTGCACCGCCAGACTGAAGTCGTCGAGGGCGGGGGTGTCGGGACGTGAAGGGTAATGGAAGCGTACTCCGTCGACGGCGATGGCCCCCCGGGCTGGCGTCGGGAAGGGGCGAGGGTTTGCCGGCGCCTGGATGGCCGGTGCGGTGGCGAGGATCTCCATCAACCGTTCGGTGGCCCCGGCCGCCCGTTGCAGTTCGCCCCACACCTCCGACAGGGCGCCGATGCTGCCGGCCACGATGGCGGCGTAGAACACGAAGGCCGACAGCTCCCCGGCGCTCAGGCGGCCGGCCAGCACGTCATGCCCGCCCACCCACAGGATGAAGGCGATGGCGCCAAACACCAGCAGCAGCACCGCGGCCACCAGCTTGGCCCGGCTGGCGACGCGCTGGCGGGCGGTGGCGAAGCTGTCCTCCACCCGCCGTCCGAAATCCTGCCGGTCGGCGTCCTCGTGGCCATAGGCCTGGACGATGCGGATCTCGTGGATGGTCTCGTCGATGCGGTTGCCCAGCTCGGCCACCCGGTCCTGGCTCTCCCGGGCCAGGCGGCGCACCTTGCGCCCGAACACCACGATGGGCGTGACCACCAGGGGCACACCGGCCAGGGTCAGCAGGGTGAGCTTGATGCTGGTGGTGAACAGCATCACCAGCCCGCCCATCAGCAACAGGGCGTTGCGCAGAGCGATGGACAGGCTGGAGCCCACCACGTTCTCGATCTGGGTGGTGTCGGAGGTGAGGCGGGAGATCACTTCACCGGTGCGGCCGGCCTCGAACCAGGCCGGGGGCAGGGACAGCAGATGGTCGAAGACCCGCCGCCGGATGTCGGCCGTGACCCGTTCACCCAGCCAGGAAACGTTGTAGAAGCGCAGATAGGTGGCCACGGCGAGCAGCACGATGACGCCGAACATGGCGGCCAGGCTGCGATCCAGCCAGGCCGGGTCGCCTGCCGAGAAGCCCTTGTCTATCACCGTGCGCAGGCCCTGGCCCACCGCCAGCATGGCGCCGGCAGCCAGCACCAGGGCAATGGCGGCGATGATCACCCGCTGGCGGTAGGGGGCGAGGAGGTGGAGGAGGGCGCGGGCGGGATGGGTAGGCATGGGCGGGGCGGGACCGGGAGGAGGATGGATTTTATGTGCAATGCACAAATGGCCGGTAAGCTATGGAGCTTCAAAACATCAACACGTTCGCTGACATGCTGTCTTCTTCGCCATTGACGGCAGGGGTCACCCTGCTGATTGTCCTGCTGATGTTCGGAACCACGTTTGCCGTGGGCAAGGGGCGCCACAAATATGGCGTCCAGGCACCTGCCGTGACAGGCCACCCGGTGTTCGAGCGGCTTTACCGGGTGCAGATGAACACCCTGGAATGGGCCGTGATGACGCTGCCCTGCCTGTGGATTGCCGCCGCCTATGTGAGCGATGCCGTGGCCGCGGGCCTGGGTGTGGTGTGGTGGCTGGGCCGTATCGCCTACGCCCTGGCCTACGCCGCTGATCCGGCCAGGCGTGCCCGGGGCTTCACGGTGGGGGCGCTGGCCTTTGGCGCCCTGGGGCTGGTGGCCGGTGGCGGCGTGATCCGGCAGCTGATTGGAGTATGAGCATGAAACGAATTTCCTGCGCGGCGCTGCTCCTGGCTGGATGCGCGCTCTCGGCCCATGCGGCTCCCCCGCTACCGGCCATGGGGGCTCGGGGTGATGCCGTCACCGTGTCGGGGATCTCCTCGGGCGGCTATATGGCGGTGCAGTTCCAGGTGGCCTTTTCCAGCCTGGTCAAGGGTGCCGGTGTGCTGGCGGCAGGGCCCTACGACTGCGCCGAGGGCAGCACCTGGCGTGCCCTCAACAACTGCATGGCCCCCAAGAGCTGGGCGCTGCCACCAACGCCCGATGCTATCAAACCGCGCATGGAGTCCCGTGCCCGCCTGGATCTGATCGACCCGCCGGCCGGGCTGGCGGACGACAAGGTGTGGGTGTTGACCGGCAGCGCGGACCACACGGTGGAACGCCCCGTGGTGGATGCGCTGGTGGCTTTCTATCGTCAGTGGATGCCGGCCGGTTCGATCCGGCTGGTGCCCCTGCCGGATGCGGGCCACGCCATGATCTCGGTGTCCGATACACGGCCCAATGCCTGCGACACTTCCGAGCCGCCTTTCATCAACCGCTGCGGTGACTTCGACGCGCCGGGGGAACTGCTCGGCCACCTGCTCGGGCCCCTGAAGCCCAAGTCCTCGGGGCGCCCCGAGTCTTTGGTGACCTTCGATCAGCGTCCCTTCATTGCCGGCCGACCTGTGGACATCAGCATGGCGGAGCAGGGCTTCGCCTATATTCCGGCGGCCTGCCGCTCCGGTGGGTGCCAGGTGCATGTGGCCTTCCATGGCTGCCGCCAGAGTGAGGACCAGGTGGGGCGCCGCTTCGTGGAGGGGGCCGGCTACAACGCCTGGGCGGAGAGCAACCGGCTGGTGGTGCTCTATCCCCAGACGGTGGCCCGCAGCGGGGCCGCTGCGGGCTCCCTGCGCTGGGTGTACAACCCGAAGGGGTGCTGGGACTGGTGGGGCTACGCGTCCCTTGATTACGCCACCCGCAACGGGCCGCAGATGGCGGCGGTGCGCAAGATGGTGGCCCGTCTGGCCGAAGCGCGGGGGCGCTTGTGAGCTGATCTGCCGCGCGGCTCGCTGCCGCCTCCCGCCCTGAGACCGGCGTTGTCCTACTTCTCGACGAAGGCGCGCTCGATCACATAGTCGCCGGGGGCGCCGATGTGCGGGGAGATCTTGAAGCCGCGGGCGTCGAGCATCTTGCAGCAGTCGTCGAGCATGGCCGGGCTGCCGCAGATCATGGCCCGGTCGAGGGCCGGGTCGAGGGGCGGCAGGCCGGTGTCCTCGAAGAACTTGCCGGTGGTGATCAGGTCGGTGACGCGGCCCTGGTTGCGGAACTCCTCGCGGGTCACCGTGGGGTAATACACCAGCTTGTCGCGGACTTCCTCGCCGAAGAACTCGTTCTGGGGCAGGTAGTCTTCGATGAACTCGCTGTAGGCCAGCTCGGACACATAGCGCACGCCGTGGAGCAACACCACCTTGTCGAAGCGCTCGTAGGTTTCCGGGTCCTGGATCACGCTCATGAAGGGCGCCAGACCGGTGCCGGTGGAGAACAGGTAGAGGTTGCGGCCGGGCAGCAGATCGTGGAGCACCAGGGTGCCGGTGGGCTTCTTGCTCACCACGATGGGGTCACCGGGTTGCAGGTGCTGCAGGCGCGAGGTCAGGGGGCCGTTGGGCACCTTGATGCTGAAGAACTCCAGGTGCTCTTCATAGTTTGGGCTGGCGATGCTGTAGGCGCGGGTCAGGGGGCGACCTTCCACCTCCAGGCCGATCATCACGAACTGGCCGTTCTCGAAACGCAGGCCGGCGTCGCGGGTGACCTTGAAGCTGAAGAGGGATTCGTTCCAGTGACGGACGGACAAAACGGTCTGGGTACTCAGTTTGCTCATGACAGGGCCTGCTCGGGTTGGCGTTGATGTGCCCATTCTAGTCAGTGCCATAAATCTGTAAAATGGATTGTATTGATATATATATTCTGTTTTGTAGATATGAAGTACACCCTCCGCCAGCTTGAGATCTTTCTCGCCGTGGCTCGCCACGAAAGCGTGTCCCGTGCCGCGGAGGAGCTGTCCCTGTCCCAGTCGGCCACGAGCACGGCCCTGGGCGAACTGGAGCGGCAGTTCGACACCCAGCTTTTCGACCGCATCGGTAAGGCCCTGCGCCTGAACGAGCTGGGCCAGGTGGTGCAGCCCCACGCGGTGCAGCTCATCGAGCACGCCCGGGAGATCGAGGCCCTGCTGGCCCGGCAGACCGACTTTGGCCCCCTCCAGATCGGCGCCACCCTGACGGTCGGCAATTACCTGGCGACCCTGATCGCCGCCGATTTCCTGCGCCATCACCCCAGCGCCCGGGTGAAGCTGACGGTCCATAACTCGGCCACCATCGTCCATCAGCTGACCCGCTATGAACTTGACCTGGGGTTGATCGAGGGGAGCTGCCGCCATCCCGATCTGCTCGTCGAGCCCTGGGTGGAGGACGAACTGGTGGTGTTCTGCGCACCAGGGCACGCCATGGCCCATGGCCGCCCGGTGGACATGGATGAGCTGGCCGGGCAGGACTGGATCCTGCGGGAGATCGGCTCGGGCACCCGCGAGACCTTCGATCAGGCCCTGCGACATTTCTCCGGCGAGGTGAAGGTACGCCTGGAGCTCGAGCACACGGAGGCGATCAAGCGCACCGTGGAGAGCGGGCTGGGCATTGGCTGCATCTCGCGACTGGCCCTGCGCGACGCCTTTCGCCGGGGCAGCCTGGTGCCCATCGAGACGCCGCAGCTGGATCTGCGCCGCCAGTTCCAGTTCGTGACCCACAAGCGCAAATACGTGACCGCCGGCATGCGCGAGTTCATCGCCCTGTGCCGGCAGATGACGGCCGGGGTGGCGCGCAGCGACCTGATCGACTTGCCCTACATTCCCTGAGGGTTCAGCCCCTGTGGGAAAGTCCCCGGGAATTCACACAGAGCGTGGGCAAGCCTGTGGACAAGGTGTGGGGGGCGCTGTCATGTGCCGGACACATAAGGAGTTTTTGCCTCTGCCTAAAAATAGGGCAATCCTGTTGTTTTCGTGGCTTGAATAGTTTTTATCTATTCACACAAATCCGGGGATAAGCTGTGGATAAGCTGTGCGGCGGTGCAGCAGAGCTTTGATCTTAAAGGACAAAGACGCTCTGCAACAAAATGGGGCAGGGCCTGTCCAGTTTGGTGCGAGGGCAATTTGTCCCCATCGGGCGTGGGCAAGCGTGTGGACAAACTGTGGGGTTGGGCTGCAAGACCTTCACCCGTAAGGGTTTTGTGCCACTGCCTAAAAAATAGGCAGTGGTCTGCGTGGCCAGGGGCCGGACCGGACGGCCTTTGTTAGAATCCCGGCCACTCCCGTCCCTCCCGTCGCCTCCCATGACCACTCCCGTCCGCTACACCATCCAGGCTGTCCATCCCGCCGCGCATCTGTTTGAAGTCAGCCTGCAGCTCGACGATCCGGATCCGGCCGGGCAGGTATTCACCCTGCCGGCGTGGATTCCCGGCAGTTACATGATCCGGGAGTTCGCCAGGAACATCGTCAGTCTGTCGGCCAGGGCCGGCCGGCAGGAGCTGGAGGTCACGCGACCCGACAAGCACACCTGGCAACTGCCGGCGGGCATCCAGGGCCCCGTAAGCCTGCGCTACACCGTATATGCCTGGGACCTGTCGGTGCGCACGGCTCACCTTGATCAGACCCACGGTTTCTTCAACGGCACCAGCGTCTTCCTGTGTGCCCAGGGCCATGAGGGTC
>NZ_JBIJDC010000146.1:0-10555 GCF_044344315.1 Zoogloea sp.
TGGGCATGGAGGACGCGGGCTGGCGGGTGGCCACCAGCCTGCCCGAAGCCGAGGGCGAGCAGGGGGCCGCCGAGCCTTACGGTTTTGGCCTGTACCGGGCGCCGGACTACGATGCCCTGATCGATCACCCGGTGGAGATGGGGCGCTTCAGCCTGGCCGAGTTCGACGCCTGCGGGGTGCCCCATGCGGTGGCCATCACCGGCCGCCACGACTGCGACCTGGGCCGCCTGGTGGAGGACCTGAAGCCCATCTGCGAGGCGCAGATCCGCCTGTTTGGCGAGCCCGCGCCGATGGACCGCTATGTGTTCCTGGTCATGGCGGTGGGAGATGGCTACGGCGGGCTCGAACACCGGGCTTCCACGGCCCTGCTGTGCAGCCGGGCCGATCTCCCCCATGTGGGCCTGGATGCGCCGAGTGAGGGCTATCGCCAGTTTCTGGGCCTGTGCAGCCATGAGTACTTCCACACCTGGAACGTCAAGCGCATCAAGCCGGCGGCCTTTGTGCCCTACGACCTCTCCCGGGAGAACTACACCCGCCTGCTGTGGGCCTTTGAGGGCTTCACCTCCTACTACGACGACCTGATGCTGGTGCGCAGCGGGCGCATCAGCGTGGCCGACTACCTGGGTCTCCTCGGCAAGACCCTCACCCAGGTGCACAAGGGCAGTGGCCGCCGCAAGCAGAGCGTGGCGGAGTCGTCCTTCGAGGCGTGGACAAAGTACTACCGTCAGGATGAGAACAGCCCCAACGCCATCGTCAGCTACTACACCAAGGGTTCCCTGGTGGCCCTGCTCCTGGATCTGCGCCTGCGCGTGGAAAGCGGGGGCGCCCGCAGTCTCGATGACCTGATGCGCGCCCTGTGGCTGCGCCATGGCCAGACCGGGGTGGGGGTGGCTGAGGACGGCCTGTTTGCGCTGGCATCGGAAATCGGTGGCGTGGAGACCGGCCGCTGGCTGCAGGCCCTGGTGGAGGGCACCGATGAACTGCCCCTCGAAGCCTGGCTCAAGCGGGTGGACGTGAGCCTGATCTGGGAAGCGGCGACAACGGCGCCTGGCCTGGGCGTGCGCACGGCGGCCGATGGCGATGCCGTGCGCCTGGCCAATGTCTTCGATGGTGGGGCGGCCCAGGCTGCCGGCCTGTCGGCGGGGGATGTGCTGGTGGCCCTGGATGGCCTGAAGGTGAATGCGGGCAATCTGGACAAGCTGTTGGCCCGCCGTCTGGCCGGTGAGGAGGTGGAGATCCACGCCTTCCGCCGGGACGAGCTGATGCACTTCGCGGTGAGCCTGCAGGAGGCGCCCCGGGATACGGCAAAGCTGAGCCTGGTGGAGGACGGGGGCAGCCCCGCGCACGTGGCGCTCAGGGACGCCTGGCTGGGGGGCTGAAGCGCTGTAGGGGTGGCCCCCATGCTCCGTGGCTGCACCTGGGGCGCAGCAACTCAGAGGAAGCGGTCGGGGGTCAGGCGCAGGCCGAAGGAAAACCAGCGATTGTCGGTGGAGCCGTTCAGTTCACGCCCGAAGGTGGCATCCACCTGGACGCGCTCCGGCACGATGGCGAAGCGGGCGCCGGCCTGCCAGAAGGGGCCGCTGCGGTTGTCGCCGAAGGCTTCGGCAATGGCTGTGAGGCGTTGGCTCACGTGAAACTCCCCGCCCAACCCCCAGGTGAGGCGGTGGTCCCCGGTGGCCTTGTCCTTCAGCCAGCCCAGGTTGTGATGAAGCACCACCTTGTCCTCGGCGAAGGAGAAGGAGATCGGCACATAGACAAAGGTGTTGCCGAGCAGGTTGGGGCCGGGATTGATGTCCGGATGCTGCACGCTGCCGGCGGCGAGGCCCCAGCCCCAGCTGTTGGTCTCCAGGGGGCGGAAGAGCGTCTTGAACTGGAACATGTAGTCCCGGGTGGCGTTCTCGCCGCTGTTCTTGGCGCGTCCGCCGCCAAAGGTGAATTCCAGATTGCCCCACGGGTTGCAGGCCGGCAGGGCCCACACTTCACGGCTTTCCGGATAGACACGCATCCAGCTTTCGAGCTGGCAACTGCCGGCCGTGGTCAGGCGGGCATCGTCGGTCACGAAGGGGCGGGCAGCCAAGGCTGGCAGGGCAAGAGCCTGGAGCAGGCATAGCGATACGGTCTTCTTCATAGGCTTACTTTATCGATGATTTGTTAATCCACGTTGACAGAGCGGGTTGTGTGGCGCGACACCATATGTAGGTAGGTGCCGAAGAGCAGTGCGGCGGCCATGTTGCTGAGCACGCAGGCCTGCCAGAACCCGGCCACCCCCTGGGGCGGCAACAGGCTGCCGAGGCCGTGGTAGGCCAGTCCGTAGCCCCCCGCGAGGCCGATGCCCCAGAAGCACAGGGTGTGCACGAGCATCGGGCCGAAGGTGATCTTGTAACCACGCAGGGCATGGGCGGCGACGGTCTGTATGGCGTCGAAGAACTGGTACAGGCAGATGTAGATCACCAGGGACACGGCCAGGCTGCTGACCGCCTGATCGGCGGTATAGGCCGTCATCAGGGCATCGCGATACAACCAGGCGATGATGCTGACCAGGGTGGACAGGCCGGTGGCCAGCAGAATCCCGACTCGTGCGGCCTGCCGGGCGGCGTGCCCGTCCCGGGCGCCAAGGGCCTGGCCGACCAGCACCAGGGTGGCAATGGCCAGGGCCAGAGGCAGCATGTAGATGAGGGCCGACAGGTTGCCGACAATGCGGTGGCCGGCCACCACCGTGGCGCCGAGCCGGGCCACCAGCAGGGCGATCAGGGTGAAGGCGGTGATCTCCACGAAGCTGGAAAAGCCCATGGGCAGGCCCAGGCGCAGCAATTCGCCGATGGGCCCTGCCCGGGGGCGTGTCCAGCGGGAGAACAGCTGGTAGGTTGTGTAGGCCGGCGCACGCAGCACATGCAGGCCGGCACACACCAGCGCGAGCCAGCCCATGCAGGCACTCGAGACGGCACAGCCGGTACCCCCCAGAGCGGGGACGCCCGGCAGATACCCGTTGATCAGGGCCCACGAGAGGGGAATGTGCACGGCGGTGGTGGTGAGGCTGATCGCCATCAGCACCCGGGTGCGGCCCAGGGCGTTGGTGAAGGCGTAGAAGGTGCGGTAGAGCAGCACCGCGGGCAGCCCCCAGGCAATCGTCGACAGATAGTCCCGGGCGCCGGCCTCGACTTCCGGGCTGATCTCGGAAAGCTGCATCAGCCAATCCGGGTGGCGCAGGAAGAGCACGGCCGGAATGGCCAGCCCCAGGGCCAGCCAGAAGCCCTGCTGCACGGCCGGGCCGATGGCGTCCTTGCGTCCGGCGCCCACGTGATGGGCCACGGTGGGGGCGACCGCCTGCAGGATGCCGACCATCAGCATCACGATGGAGATGTAGATGCCGCTGCCGACGGCCACGGCCGCCAGGTCGGTGGTGCCGTAACGACCGGTCAGCACAGTGTCACTGACCATCTGTGTCATCGAGGACAGCTGGGCGATCAGCACCGGCCAGGCGAGGTCGATGATGCGGCGGGCGAGGCCGGGTTGGGCTGTGTTGTGGCTCATGGGGGACGTAGTGTAGCGATTCACAGGCGCTCGGAGCGTGTGCGGGGATCGTGGCGAGCGTTGATGCCCCCACGGGCCCTCCAGTCAGCGTTGGAGCCTCCGGAAAGCTCGTTTCGCTTCACCCATTTGGTGGAATGGGCTTATTCACAGGCTTTCAATTGAAGTAGCCATGGACAAACCAGCCGTGGGGCGGCTGACGTTCCTGGAAGATCCACACCAGGCAGTCGTCGTGGCTGCGGGCGACGAAGTAGTCCCGGCTCACTTCCGCGCCGGGCCCGTCCCACCAGCCCGCTTCGATGCGTTCGGGCCCGGCGAGCAGGCTCTCTGTCGGGGGGCGGGCCATGGGCCGGGGGGTGGGCAGCAGCCACAGGGGGCGCGGGGAGGAGGGCAGGTCGAGGGGCCCGGGAGGCGCAGCCTTGTCGACGGGGACGGGTTCGGTCCAGCGCCAGGCCCGCTCGGGGCGGTGGTCCGGGTGAGCGGCCAGGCAGCGCACCGCAGTATGTCCGAGACGCGCCCGCAGGGTGGCGAGGAGCAGCCCCGGGTCTCCCTGCTGCCCATCGTCGCCATCGAAAAAGTCGGTGCGGGGCGGGGCGAGCGCTTGGGGCGCATCGGCTTCCAGGCGCAGGGCGTCCACCTGTGCGGGCAAGGGGCTGCGGGTGAGGTGCTCGCGGGCCAGCAGCTGGCAGCGGGCCATGTCCCGCGACAGGGCGCCCAGCACGATCTCCCGTGACTCTTCACGGCTTTCACTGCCCTGGCGGTGGCGTTCGTACTCAAGCACCAGGGTGAAGCGCTCGAGCCCGGCCTGGCGGGCATCCAGCCAGCCGGAGAGGCCGACGAGCAGGCGGCGCACGCCGAACAGCAGGGTGTCCACCTGGTCGGTGGGCGCCGGCAGGGGCAGGCGGGCAGCGTAGCGCTCGGGAGGCACGAACCACGGCCGCGGGTCGGGAACGGTGGCGTAGGCCCGATCGAGCTGCGTGGTGACGGCCCGCGCGTGGCGCCGGGCCAGGCCACTGCGGGGCAGGCGCCGCACGTCGGCCAGGACACGGGCACCGATGCCGACGAGAAGATCCAGGCTGGCGGATGTTGCCGCGCCGTTGCCGTCGCCCAGGACGGCCAGGGGCAGCGGGTCGAGGGCCGCCCCCAGCCCGGCCTCCGCGTCGATCAGGCTACCCGGGGCGCAGCGGGCCAGCCAGCGGGCTGCCAGCGGGGTGGGGGCGACGGCCAGCTGCCCGGTAAAGCCGAGTTCGCCCAGGTTCTCGTTGATCGCTGCGCACAGGGGCGTGAGTCCGCCGAAGAGACGCAGGCTGGCCTGGACTTCGAGCAGCACGGTGTCGGGTGGGTCGAGACTGATGCTGGAGGTGAAGCGACCGGCCCAGGTGGCGATCTCGGCCAAGGCGGCGCTTTCGAGGGCGGGGGCTTGCTCCTGCAGATGCAGCTGGGGAACTAGGGCCAGAGCACTGGCGCGGCTGATCCCTGGCTCCACGCCGCATGCCATTGCTGCCGGATCCGCTGCCACCACGCGGAGTTGCGGGCGGGGGCCGAGAATGGCCAGCGGGGCGGCTTCACTGCGCCCCCGCGTGAAAATCTGCAGGGCCAGATCGGGCAGGACGAGGGCGCACCAGAGCATGGACGGAGGCGTGATTGCCGGAGTGAGGACGGGAGGAGGATGTGTCAGCGCTGCTCCCTGCCGCTGTGGCCAGATCGGGGCGGGGGCGGGCGGCGGCCCAGGGCAGCGCGAGATGCACGGGGGCAGTCAACATGGGCCCGCGGCGCTTGAGCACACGGATCTGGAGGCCTCCCTGGTCGGCACTCAGCCCCAGGCGCAGCACGGCCGGGGAGGCCTGGCTGGCGACGCTGGCCGGACGCAGCAGGATCAGGGGGGTGGCGCTGTCTTCTGCGGCCAGTTGCAGGCGGCGCAGGGCGGCCATGTCGGCCTCGGCCAGCCACAGCAGGACGATCTCGCAGCTGCGCGAGGCCAGGGCCTGGCGGCATGCCCAGCGGGCATGGGCCGGGCTTTCGGCCTGCACCAGCAGCAGACGCCCGAGGGGGACACCGGCTGAGGCGAGGGCCGGTGCATAGGGCAGGCTGGGGGGCGCGATGCACACGCCCCAGCGCCCGGTGGGAATGTTGCGCAGCTGGGGCAGCAGGAGCCCGAATTCGCCGACGCCGAAATGGGGAATCAGCAGCTCGGTGAGAGCGCCCGTTGGCCATCCGCCGCCGGGCAGCACGGCGTCCAGGGCCGGGTAGCCGGTGGGCCGCCCGGGGGCCGCCTCGACGGCCAGCCGGTCACCCCGCCAGACCAGGTGCTCGAGGGCGGAGAGGGGGGTGACGGAGAGGGCAGCCGGGTTGGCCATGGTGCTTGTGCGCGGGTGCCGACGGACTCAGAGGGGATCAGAGCGGATGAGGCCGACCGCGAGGCCTTCGATCTCCAGGGGCGAACTGCGGGTATCCACCACGATGGGTTCAAATTCCGGGTTGGCGGGGAGCAGCTCGACGATGGGCCCCTTGCGGGCCAGGCGCTTGACGGTGACTTCGTCCTCCACCCGGGCGACGACGATCTGGCCGTTGCGGACTTCGGTGGTGCGGTGGACGGCCAGCAGGTCGCCATCGAGGATGCCGGCGTCGCGCATGCTCATGCCGCGCACCTTGAGCAGGTAGTCGGCGCGGGGAGAGAACAGGCCGGGGTCTACCTGGTAGCGGCCCTGGACGTGCTCGGCAGCGAGGATGGGGCTGCCGGCGGCAACCCGCCCGATCAGGGGCAGGCCGAGGGCTTCCATCAGGCGTATGCCCCGGGCGCGGCCTTCTTCAAGGGTGATGGCACCCTTGGCGGCGAGGGCGCGGAGGTGGGTTTCCGCTGCGTTGGGGGAGCGGAAGCCGAAGGCGGTGCAGATCTCGGCCCGGGTGGGGGGGCGGCCTTCCTGCTCGACGGTGTCGCGGATGAGTTGCAGGATCTCCTGCTGACGGGAGGTGAGTGTGTCTGACATGGGGACTCCTGTAGGTTTTGTGTAATTTTATACAGGTTTTTGCCAATCGCAAGTTGTCGCATCCTTACGTAAGGGCGCGTTACGCCGTGACAAACGTCAAACAAGAATCACAATTCCCTTGAGCACCCGGCCCCCATGGGCTATCCCTTCAAGGACGCAGGCTGAAAAGCGTACCGCCCTCGTGGTGGCCAAAACACAAAAAGACAAGAACAGAGAACAGCGCAAGTCGTATCGCCCAATCAGCAAGGGTTCAATCCAGAGCCCACAGCCCCCGGAGGAGATCTTCATGCATGTCAGTCCCCAACACGCTTCGGGTAGAGTTCTCAAAGCGGCTCGGTTAGAATCCCCAGCCGTGCCGACCGAGCCCCGCGAAGGCGAGCCGGCTCCGCTCTTTTCCCTGCCCGATGCCGACATGGAGATGTTCGATCTGGCGTCGGTGCTGGGTTCCCATCATGTGGTCCTGTATTTCTACCCCCGTGACAACACTCCCGGCTGCACCCGCCAGGCCATCGACTTCAGCGATCACGATGCCGATTTCGAGAAGGAAAAGTGCATCGTGGTCGGCATAAGCCCCGACGACTGCATGACGCACGCGGATTTTCGCGATGAGCACGGCCTGTCAGTCGAACTGCTCTCCGACGAGGAGGGCGAGGTGTGCAAGCTCTACGGGGTGTGGCAGTCGGCGCTGGTGAATGGGATCATGAAACGCAATGTGCGCCGCTCGACCTTCATCATTTCTGCAGATGGGGTTTTGCAGCACGTACTGCACGATATCAATCCGCGCGGCCATGCCGCCGAAGTCTTCCAGCTGATCAAGCAGCTCAACTCAAGGAATGTAAATGGAAATCGCCAAGAACACGGTCGTAACGCTTAACTACACGGTCACTGATCCGGATGGCAATGTGATCGACGACGGCCAGCATCCGCTGGTGTACCTGCACGGCGGTTACGACGGCATCTTCGCGGTGATCGAGGAAGCCCTGCACGGCAAGAAGGTGGGCGACAACGCCAAGGTCAAGCTGCTGCCCGAAGATGCCTTCGGCGAGTACGACGAAGAGCTGGTGCTGGTGGAGGAGGCTTCCCTGTTCCCCGACAACATCGAAGTCGGCATGTCCTTCGAGCGTGTCGGTGAAGATGGTGAAGAGGACGAGGTCTATCGCATCACCGACATCGCCGACGGCAAGGTGGTGGTGGATGGCAACCATCCCCTGGCCGGCACCGCGCTGATCTTCGACATCACCGTCAAGGAAGTCCGCACTGCCAGCGCCGAGGAAATCGGCCACGGTCATGTGCATGGCGAGGGTGGTCACCACCACTAAGAGGGTGTGAATAAATCTACTGCGCGGTCCGAGTTCGCCCCTGCGATGCTCACCGTACCCTTGTACGGCTGCGCTTCTCGGGGCGAACTCGAACCGCTCGCTACGATTTCTTCAGACCCTCTGAGAGCGTGTGAGCCAGTCCGCTACGCGGCTCACCTCCCGGTCCATGCATCTGCCGCATTGACATTACACGTGCAGGCGCGAGGTGGTGGAGGGGGTCGGGGCAGCCGGTGGTCTTTCACGCGTGTGCCCTGATGGGCCCCTGACTTGAACGGGCCGCTCTGCGGTCCGTTTTCTTTGCGATGAACAAACTGGACAAGGAAGGCCCGGCCCTGCTGCGTGTCGAGGGGTTGCGGGTGGAACTCGGCGCCCGGAGCAAGCCGGTGCGTCCGGTGGATGGCATCAGCTTCGACGTGCCGGCCGGCAAGACCCTGGCCCTGGTCGGGGAGTCCGGCTGCGGCAAGTCCATGACGGCCCTGGCCTGCATGCGCCTGCTGCCGGCGGGTGGGCGGATTGCCGAAGGGTCGGTCAGCCTTGCTGGCGAAGCCCTGCAGGATCTGCCGGAAACCCGCATGCGCGACATCCGCGGCAAGCACCTGGCGATGATCTTTCAGGAGCCGGCCACCAGCCTCAATCCGGTGATGACCGTCGGCGACCAGATCGGTGAAGTGCTGGTTCGCCACCGGGGCCTGCATGGCAAGCCGGCCTGGGACGAAGCCGAGCGCTTGCTCGATGCGGTGGGCATTCCCGACCCCCGGCGGCGCCTGTCCGAATACCCCTTCCAGCTGTCTGGTGGCATGAAGCAGCGGGTGATGATCGCCATCGCCCTGGCGGGCGACCCCCGCCTGCTGATCGCCGATGAGCCCACCACGGCCCTCGACGTGACCATCCAGGCCCAGGTGCTCGATCTGCTGGCTGATCTCCAGGCCCGCCGTGGCATGGGCATGCTGCTGATCACCCACGACCTGGGCGTGGTGTCGCGCATGGCCCACCGGGTGGGGGTCATGTATGCCGGCGAACTGGTGGAAACCGGCGACCGGGAAGACTTCTTCAGTAAGCCGCTGCATCCCTATTCCCGCAAGCTGTTCGCGGCCCTGCCCACCCCGGCCCAGCGCGGCCGGGCCCTGGAGACCATCGTCGGGCAGGTGCCCCGTCTCGGCGAGCGCCAGGAGGGCTGCCGTTTTGCCGAGCGTTGCCCGCAGGTCCAGGACCCTTGCCGGCGCACACCACCGGCCCTGCATGGGGTGGGGAGGCAGATGGTGCGCTGCCATCTCTACGATCCCAACGGGCGCATGGGCTGGGTGCAGACGCCGTCGCGGCCGGCCGCGCCGGAAGTCCGCCCGGCCGAAGCCGGCAAGGTTCTCGATATCGCCGCCCTGCAGGTGCACTTTCCGGTCCGCAAGGGTTTGTTCCGGCGCGTGGTGGGCCATGTGAAGGCGGTGGACGGAGTTTCCCTGCAGGTGCCCGCAGGCGAAACCCTGGCCTTGGTGGGTGAATCCGGCTGCGGCAAGACCACCGCCGGCAAGGCGCTCCTCAAGCTGGTGCCGGCCAGCGGTGGCCAGGTCCATTACGGTGGTCAGGAGCTCTTGTCCCTGCCTCCAGGTCAGTGGCAGCCCCTGCGCCGGGATCTGCAGATGATCTTCCAGGACCCCTTCAGCTCCCTCGACCCGCGCATGCGGGTGGGCGAGATCCTGGAGGAGGGCATGCAGGCCCTGGGGGTGGAACCCGACGCGTCCAGCCGGCAGGCCCGGGTGGACGCACTGCTGGCGCGGGTCGGCCTCGATCCGGCCATGCGCCACCGCTTTCCCCATGAGTTTTCCGGCGGTCAGCGCCAGCGCATCGCCATTGCCCGGGCCCTGGCCGTGTCACCCAGGCTGATCGTCTGTGATGAACCGACGAGCGCCCTGGATGTGTCGGTACAGGCCCAGATCCTCAACCTGCTTCGGGAGCTGCAGGCCGAGTACGGCTTGTCCTATCTGTTCATCACCCACAACCTGGCCGTGGTGGACTACCTGGCCCACCATGTGGCCGTGATGTACCTGGGGCGCATCGTGGAGCGGGGCACGGCCGAAGAGGTCCTGCGCAATCCACGCCACCCCTACACCCGCATGCTGCTGGCGGCGGTGCCACGCATCGAGGCCAACAGCCGGGCTGGAGTCCGGGCCGGGGAGGCGACCCGGGGTGACATGCCTTCGGCTTTCAACCCGCCCTCAGGCTGCCATTTTCACCCGCGCTGCGAACACGCCAGCGAGGTGTGCCGCAGCACTTATCCCGAAGAAACCCGCCTGTCGGACAGTCGGGTGGTGCGCTGCCATTTCCCTCAGGTGACTCCAGTGGCGGTGCCCGCGTAAGGAGTGAGGTCGCGCCTTGTGGGGTGTCGAATTCGATTTTTTTTAGGCTGAGCCTTTACTGGCCGGCTTTTCCGTTATTGGCGTAACGTTGGCCGGGTCTCGCCCCGGCGGGCGACCGACTTCTTTGTTGTACGACAAAGAAGTCGGCAAGAAAGCGTACCCCGCTGTCGCGCCCCCTTCGGGGGTTCCCTCCCTCCGGCGATGCCGGGCGGGGTCTTCGCAAACTCGCCCTGCGGGCTCAAACATGCGAAGCCCTTTTTCCGCCCGTCATCACCTCCAGTCGGCACGCCAGAGGGGAAAGGAAATGCAGGTGATCAACGGCCAGTACCCGACTCAAGTTCCGCAGGGGCTCGGTGCATCCGAAAAGCCC
>NZ_JBIJDC010000087.1:0-19763 GCF_044344315.1 Zoogloea sp.
CCTGCATTTCCTCTCCCCTCTGGCGCGCCGACTGGAGGGTTCGGCAGGCGGAAAAAGGGCTGCGCATGTTTGAGCCCGCAGGGCGAGTTTGCGCAGACCCCGCCTGACGGACCCGGAAGGAGGGCACCCCCGAAGGGGGCGCGACAGCGGGGTACGCTTTCTTGCCTTCTTCTTTGTCGTACAACAAAGAAGAAGGTCGCCCGCCGGGGCGAGACCCGGCCAATGTGACGTGGAAGAACGGAAAGCCACGGACGCTAGGGCGGGCGAGCTCAGGGGGGCTTACTCCTCCCGCCCCCGGAATGCCCACCACGCCGCCACCACCGTGAAGCTGGCGATGATCGCCACGACGATCCAGAAGCCATGGACGTGTTCGGCCAGGGGGACGCCCCCCACGTTCATGCCCAGCAGGCCGGCGATCATGTTGATGGGCAGGGCCAGCACCGTGACCATGGTCAGCACGAAGACGCTGCGGTTGGTCTCTTCCGTCACCTGCGCGGCGATTTCTTCCTGCAGCAGCTTGATGCGCTCCTGCACCGCGGTCATGTCGCCGAGCACGGCAGAGAACTCTTCGGTGGAATGACGCAGCTCATGCACGTCGCCCTGGGCGATCCAGCCGGGAGGCTGGTTGAGCAGGCGGAAGAGGGCGCCGGGTTCCGGGGCGAGCAGGCGGCGCAGGCGTACCAGCACCCGGCGCAGGGCGCCGAGCCGCGCCCGGCTGTGCTTGACGCGGCCGACCAGGAGGCTGTCTTCCACCTTGTCTACGCGTTCGGTCGCGGCGCGGACGATCTGCACCAGCACATCCGCCTGGTCGCGCAGCAGATGGGTCAGCAGGGCCACGCTGGAATCGAAGGTCTCGCCGTTCTTCACCGCCGCACGCAGGCGGTCGATGGAGCGCAGGGGTTGCAGGCGAGCACTCACCAGGGTGCGCTCATCCACGCATATCCACAGGGTGGCGATCTGCGAGGGCTCAAAGTCGAATTCGTAGAGCACATCGTTGACCACCGCGATCAGGGCGTTGTGGGCGTACTCGATGCGGGTCGAGCGGGAGCCCTCATGGAGGGCGTCGAAGAAGGCATCCACGCTGTCCAGGTGTTCCCGCAGCCAGCGTTCGGTGGCAGCGTTGGCGAGGTTGAAATGCAACCAGGCGAAGGCGCCGTCGGTCGTGTTCCGGCCTTCCAGCCAGCGGGCGGCCTGGATCGTGTCCATGGGCTGGCCCTGGGCACCGGGGTGGAACAGGTAGCCGGAGATCAGGCCGGAACGATCAGAGCCATAGGCGGCATCGGTGGGCAGCACGGCAGGTAGACAAAGCTTCGGAGCCGCGAGCCTGCCCGTGCCGGATGACAGGGGTGTGACGATTCAATAACATCAGACAGGGTGACAGGCCGTGGCGCGCGGTGAATACTGCAGGCCCGCCGGGCCGCGCCCTGGCCCAGCCACCGGATACCGCCATGAATATTCTCGGGATACTCCACCGCCTCTGGCTTCCCGCCGTCCTGATCGTTGTCACGTGTTTCGTGGCACCGGCCCGGGCCGACGACGACGGGGAGGCGGCAACGATAGGGCGGCTGGTGGCGGAGATCCTCGCCTCGCCCCCGGATCGCCATCCCCGTAGCATCAGCCGGCATGTGCTGCTGGGGCGGACGTATTTCTACGTGCCCGCCCCGTGCTGCGACCAGTACAACCGGCTCTATACCGCCGAGGGGGTGTATCTGTGTGCACCTGACGGCGGCGTTCACGGCGGCGGCACCCGCGACCGGGAATGCCCCCATCTCCGCATCAACCGTGCGGCTGGCTCCGTGGTTTGGCAGGACCCGCGGCCGGCGGCCAGACCTTAGGGGTACAGGCCCCGCAGCTTGTGGGCGAGCAGCACCCGCTCGCAGCCGAGCACGAAGGCGGCCGTGCGCATTACGATGCCTTTGCTCCGGGCGGCCTCCCAGACGGCGGCGAAGGCCTCGCGCATGATCCGGTCGAGGCGGGCGTTGATCTCGTCCTCGGTCCAGAAGAAGGCGCTGATGTCCTGCACCCATTCGAAGTAGCTCACGGTCACGCCGCCGGCGTTGGCCAGCACGTCGGGGATCACGGTGATGCCGCGCTCCTGCAGGATCAGGTCGGCCTCCGGTGTGGTGGGGCCGTTGGCGCCTTCGACGATCAGGCGGGCACGGATCAGCCCGGCGTTGGCGGCGGTGATCTGGTTCTCCATGGCCGCCACCACCAGGATGTCGGCGTCGGCGGACCAGAAGCGCTCCGCGTCGATGGTCTCTGCTCCCGGGGCGCCGAGCAGGCTGCGCTGGGTCTGGCGCCAGGCCTTGACGGCCTGGAGATCAAGCCCCGCCGGGTTGGCGATGGAACCCGAGCCGTCCTGCAGGGCCACCACCCGGGCGCCGGCCTCGGCGAACAGGCGCGCCGCGGCCTCACCCACGTTGCCGAAGCCCTGCACCGCCACCCGCGCCCCGGCGATCTCCAGGCCCAGGTGCCGGGCGGCTTCCACGGTGGTCACGAAGACGCCGCGGCCGGTGGCGTCCTTGCGCCCGAGGCTGCCCCCCAGGTTGACCGGCTTGCCGGTGACCACGCCCATGGTGGTGCGGCCCTCGTTCATGGAGTAGGTGTCCATGATCCAGGCCATGGTCTGCTCGTTGGTGTTGATGTCGGGGGCGGGGATGTCCTTGTCCTGGCCCAGCAGGATGTGGATTTCGCTGGTGTAGCGGCGGGTCAGGCGTTCCAGCTCGGCAAGGGACAGCTGCTTCGGGTCCACCCGTACGCCGCCCTTGGCGCCGCCGTAGGGCACATTGACCACGGCGTTCTTCACCGTCATCCAGGCCGACAGGGCCATCACCTCCGACAGGGTGACCTGGGGGTGGAAGCGGATGCCGCCCTTGCCGGGGCCGCGGGCCAGGTTGTGCTGCACCCGGTAGCCCTCGAAATGGGCCATCTCGCCATTGTCGAGGCGGATCGGCACGTTGACGATCAGCGCCCGCATGGGCCGGGTGAGGATGGGGGCGAGGGGGCGCAGCTCCGGCGCCAGGTGGGGCTCGACCCGATCCACCTGGATCAGGAAGGTCTCCCAGGGGCCCAGGTGTTCGGGGGACAGGTAGGAGGGGATGTGGGAGACGTTGTTCATTGTTGTTTCTCCTCGGGTTGGCCCTCGGTGGACGCCTGGCCTGGCTGCGGGTTCCGTGAGTCGTGCCGGCGGGCCGGCCATCCTGCTCAGTCGGTGGCAATCGCCTCGAGGCCGGCCAGGCGGTAGCCCCGTTCGAGCAGCCCGGCCCGCAGGCTGCGGGCTGTGGCCACCGCGTCGGGGCCGTCGCCGTGCACACAGATGCTGCCGATGGGGGTGGGCCGGTGGGTGCCGTTCACCGAGATGAGTGCCCCGGCTTCGAGCATGGCGAGCACATGGGCGAGGGCGGCGGCGGCGCCGTGGATCAGGGCGTCGGGGCGGCTGCGTGGCACCAGGCTGCCGTCGTCCTGGTAGGCCCGGTCGGCGAAAATCTCCTCCACCACCCGCAGCCCGGCCCGGCGGCCGGCGGCGGCCAGGGCCGAGCAGGCCGGGGCGAGGAGGATCAGGCTGGCGTCGAAGGCCCGGATGGCCGTGACCACGGTGCCGGCCAGGGTGGCGTCCACGCAGGCCATGTTGGACAGGGCGCCATGGGGTTTGACGTGGACCATGGCCAGGCCTTCGGTCCGGGCCATGCCGGCCAGGGCGGCCATCTGGTAGATCAGGATGGCTTCCAGTTCGGCCGCGGGCAGGGTCATGGGGCGCCGTCCGAAGCCCTGCAGGTCGGGGTAGGCGGGGTGGGCACCCACACCCACGCCGGCCGCCCTGGCCCGGCGCAGGGTGTCCCGCATGACCAGCGGATCGCCAGCATGAAAGCCGCAGGCGATGCTGGCGCTGTCGAGGCTGCCCAGGAGTTCGGTGTCCTGGCCCATCTGCCAGGCGCCGAAGCTCTCGCCCAGATCGGCATTGAGGTTGAGGATGCGGGTCATTGCCAGGTCTCGTTCAGTCGGGCCACAGGTGGGGGTCGTCGCCGCGCACGGCTGCGCCGGCCAGGTTGGCGGCCAGCAGCACGGCGCTGTCCGGGTCGCCGCCTGCCTGGGCGGGCCGGGCGCCGGCCAGCCAGTCGCTCAGTCGGCGGGCCAGCGCGGCCCGGGCGGCGGCGGCTTCGTCCGCGTCCACCGCACGGAAGCGGATCTCGTCACCGGGCTGCAGGTGGGCCAGGCGCGGCAGGTCGGCGCGGATCACGGTGGCAATCTTGGGGTAGCCGCCCACGGTCTGGCAATCGGCCAGCAGCAGGATGGGCTGCCCGTCGGCCGGCACCTGGATGGCGCCGGGGGTCACGCCGTCGGAGACGATGTCGGCGCCGCGCTGATTGTGGGCCAGGGCCGGCCCGGCCAGACGCAGGCCCATGCGGTCGCGCTGGCGGGTCACGCGGAAAGGCCCGGTGTAGAAGTGGTCGAGGGCGGCGGCGGTGAAGTGATCGTCCTGGGGGCCGGGGATGACCCGGATCGGGCCGTTTTCATGGCTCAGCGCCACGTTCTGCCGCTCGCCGCAGTGCCCGCGGGCGGCGCGGCAGGGCAGGGTGGTGGCCGCGTGGATCAGCCCGGCACGGGCGTAGGTCGAGCGGCTGCCGAGCATGGGCGGGGTGAGCAGGCCGCCTTCGACGGCGATATAGCCGACGCCGCGGGGGCTGCCCACCTGCAGCTGCTCACCGGGCTGCAGGCTCAGCGTGGACCAGGCCGGAACCGCCTGGCTGGCGCCCGAGGGGCCGATGCGTCGGGCGCCCATGGTGCCCGCCAGGGCGATGCGCACCGGTGCGTCGAGGGCCTGCAGCAGGGGGCCGGCGAGCAGTACCTCGAGCCCGGCAGCGCCGGCCGGATTGCCGAGCAGGCCGTTGGCTGCGGCCAGGAAGACCGGGTCCAAGGCGCCGGACAGGGGCACGCCGATGCGTCGATGGCCGTGGCGCCCGTCATCCTGGATGCTGACGCCGAGGCCCGGCGAGCGGATCTCCAGGCTGGCGCTCACGATGCGGCCAGGGCTTCCGGCCCCACGGCCTGCCAGCGTACCCGGTCGCCGGGGGCGAAGAGGGCGGGGTGGTCGGCCCGGGTGGCATCGAAGAGAGTCACCGGGCTGCGCCCCACCAAGCGCCAGCCACCCGGGCTGTCCCAGGGGTAGATGGCGCCCATGCGTCCGGCGATGGCCACCGAGCCGGCCGGCACGCGTGGGCGCGGTGTGGCCAGGCGGGGCATCTCCAGGCTGGCGGGCAGGCCACCGAGATAGGGAAAACCGGGCAGGAAGCCGAGCATGCGTACCGTGAATTCGGTGGCGGTGAGCTGCGCGATGACTGCTTCACGGCTCAGCCCGCAGGCCACCGCCACGGCGTCCAGGTCAGGGGCGAATTCGCCGTCGAAACATACCGGGATGGTCCACTCGCGCCCACTACCGGTGGCCTGCCGGCCTTCGGCGGCCAGGGCCTGGAGGCGGGTGGCGAGGTGCTGGGGAGGGCAGCGGTCGGGATCGAAATGCACCGTGACCGAGCGGAAGGTGGGCACCCACTCGATCACCCCGGACAGCCCGCCCGCGGCCTGCAGCTCGGTCAGCCCGGCGGCAAAGCCGAGCACCCGGGCCTGGATGTCCGGGGGGACGTCCCTGGCCTGGGGCGGGCCGAACTCCACCGTGAAGGCGGCGTCGCCCAGGGCGAACAGGCGGGGCGGTGGATGCACGCTGGCAGGCAGGGGCCGTGGCCCCCGCGGAACCCGGGCCTACTGCCCAATGGCGCCGAAGACCTTCTTGGCCAGGCCGCCGGCGGCACCCACCGGATCCTTGCGGATGGCCTTTTCCTCTTCGGCGATCATCAGGAAGAGGCCGTCGAGGGCCTTGCGGGTCACGTAGTTCTCGATCTTCAGCTCGTCGCCCTTGGCCAGACCGAACTGGTTGGCCTTGCTGGCGAGCTTGTTGTACTGGGCCGACAGGGACAGCTTGTCGGTGGCCTCCTTGACGGTGGGCAGGAAGGACTCGGCCAACTGGCCCGAGGTCTTGTCCTTGAAGTAGCGGGTGGCCGCGTCGTCACCGCCGGAGAGGATCTTCTTGGCGTCCTCGACGCTCATCTTCTTCACGGCGTCCACGAGCAGGGGCTTGGCCTTGGGCACGGCCTGTTCGGCGGCCTTGTTCATGGTGGCAACCAGGGCGTCCAGGTCCTTGCCGCGGCCCATGGTGCGCAGCATGCTCTCCATGGGGGCGAGGCTGTCGGGCAGGCCGATCTTCACTTTCGGGTTGTTGAGGAAACCACCGTCACTTCCCAGTTGTCCTACTGCTTTCTCGGCCCCCTGGGCCAGAGCTTCACGCAAACCACCGGAGGCATCCTTGTCGGTGAGGTCGGCAAGTCCCAGGGCCCAGGCCTGACCACAGATGACAAGCAGCAGCAAAGCTCGCAGAATCCCACGCACGGCACACCTCTCTCTTCCGGTTAAAAACAATGTTTCTCAAGGCTATCACGCGCCTTCTGGCTACAGTCGCCCTCCTTGCACTCCTTAACGCTTGCAGTCAGCCGGTGGCGCCGGATGTGCGGTACACCACGCTCGACGGGCAGAGCGCCCGCCTGGGTGCCCTCAAGGGCAAGGTGGTGCTGGTGAACTTCTGGGCCACCACCTGCACCAGCTGCGTGGCCGAGATGCCCAAGCTGGTGGAAACCCACCGCAAGTTTGCCCCCCGCGGCTATGAGACGGTGGCCATCGCCATGAACTACGATCCCCCCGGGTACGTGCGCAATTTTGCCGCCCGTAACGGCCTACCCTTCACCGTGGCCCTCGATACCACTGGCGAGGCCGCCAAGGGCTTCGAGGAGGTGCGCCTCACCCCCACTACCTTCGTGATTGACCGCCAGGGGCGCATCGTCCAGAAATTCCTGGGCGAGCCTGACTTCCCCAAGCTCCACGCTCTCCTCGACAAGCTGCTGGCGGAGCCGGCATGAAGCGCCGCAACCTGATCCTGGCGCTGGCCGCGGCCGGCGTGGTGGCGGCTGCCGTACTGTGGCCGCGAGGGCGTGAGGTGGACGTGGTCAGCGTTGCCCGGGCACCCCTGACCCAGTCGGTGGTGGCCACCGGGCGCATCGCCACACCGGCGCGCATTGTCATCGGCAGCCCCCTGGCGGCCACCGTGCTGGAGGTGAAGGTGCGCGAGGGCGACCCCGTGCACCCCGGGCAGGTCCTGGCCCGCCTGCGCGCCGACGACGCCGAAGCCCTTGTGGGCCAGGCTGCCGCCGCCCTGGCCGAGGCCGAGGCGCGCTTTGCCCAGATCGAGACCGTCAGCCGCCCAGTGGCCGCCCAGCAACTCGCCCAGGCCGAGGCCAACCGCAAGGTGGCCGTGGCCGAGGCCGAACGTGCCCGCCAGCTGGTGGCCAAGGGTTTCTACGCCCAGTCGAAGGCCGACGATGCCCTGCGCAACGCCGCCAATGCCGCGTCCGCGGCCGATACGGCCCGCGCCCAGCTGGCCGCCCAGCAGGCCGGTGGCAGTGAGCGCGAGGCCGCCCGCGCCCGGGTGGACCAGGCCCGTGCCCAGCTCGTCAATGCCCGTGCCCGTGCCGCCCAGCTCACCCTGACCGCCCCCGCCGCCGGCGTGGTGCTGACCCGCAAGGCCGAGCCCGGCGACGTGGCCACTGCCGGCAAGGTGCTGCTGGAGCTGGCCGAGGCCGGCGAGACCCGCGTCTATGCCACCGTGGACGAAAAAAACCTGCGCCTCCTCAAGCCCGGCCAGAAGGCCCGCGGCGTGGCGGACGCCTTTCCGGCCCAGCCCTTCGACGCCGAGCTCTACTACCTGGCGCCGGCCGTGGACCCCCAGCGCGGCACCGTCGAGACCCGCTTCCGGGTACCCGCGGCCCCGCCCTTCCTGCGCCCCGACATGACCGTCTCCGTCGAGACCATCACCGGCCACCGGGATGCCACCCTGGTCCTGCCCGCCGAGGCGGTGCGCGACCCGGACAGCGGCAAGCCCTGGGTGCTGGTGGCCCGGGACGGCATCGCCACCCGTGCCGAGGTCGGCCTCGGTCTGAGCGGCATCGGTCGCGTCGAGATCCTCACCGGCCTGGCCGAGGGCGACCAGGTGGTGCTGCCCACCGGCGGCGCCCTGGAAGGCGACCGGCTGCGCATCCGCGAAGCCCGCAAGCCCAAGGTGTCGGGCGTGCAGGTGCCCCAGGGCATGACCCGCTGATGGCCGCCCCGGCTGGCCCGCGGAGCACCCCGACATGAAGTTCCGGCTCCCCTTCGCGCCCCTCGTGGCCCTGCGCTTCCTGCGCGAGGGGCGCATGCAGACCCTGCTGATCCTCGCCGGCACCACCGGTGGCGTGGCGGTGATCGTATTCCTGACCCAGCTCATCACCCAGCTCCAGGCACAGATCGTGGACCGGGTGCTGGGCAGCCAGGCCCACGTGGTGATCCGCCCGGCCGAGGAGGTCAATCGGCGCGCCATCGACGACGCCGGCTTTGCCTCCATCGTCGAGCCCCGCGCCCAGCGCCTGCGCTCCATCGACCAGTGGGAGAACATCGCCCGTCTGGCCGCCGACATGCCCGGGGTGACCGCGGTGTCGCCGGTGGTCACCGGCCCGGCCTTCGCCGTGCGCGGCCAGGCCAGCAAATCGGTGGCCCTGATGGGGGTGGACGCCGAACGCTACCGGCGCATTGTGCGCATGGAGGAATACATGGTGGCCGGGCGCTTTGCCGTGGAAGGCACCCGGGCGGTGATCGGCAGCGAGCTGGCCAAGGACCTGGGCATCCGCATGGACGACAAGCTGCGGGTGGCCCTGCCCAATGGCCGTGATGAGCTGCTGCAGGTGGGGGGCATCTTCGACATCGGCAACAAGGATCTCAACCGCCGCTGGGTCTTCGTGACCCTGCCCCTGGCCCAGAGCCTGCTCGACCTGCCCGGCGGCGTGTCCAACCTGGACCTCACCGTGGCCGACATCTTCGAGGCCCAGCCAGTGGCCGACCGCCTGCGCGGCGCCACCAGCCTCAACGTGGAGAGCTGGATGCAGACCAACGCCCAACTGCTCGCGGCCCTGCGCAACCAGTCGGTGTCCAACAATCTGATCCGCAGCTTCGTGGTCATCATCGTGGCCCTGGGCATCGCCAGCGTGCTGGTGGTCAGCGTGGTGCAGAAGCAGAAGGAGATCGGCATCCTGCGCGCCATGGGCGCCAGCCGCAGCATGATCCTGCAGATATTCCTGATCCAGGGGGCGGTGGTGGGGGCGGTGGGCTCGGTGCTCGGCAGCATGCTGGCCTTCACCCTGCTCAACGTGTTCTCAGCCATCTACCGCAACGCCGACGGCCAGCCCCTCTTTGCCGCCGAGCTGGAGCCGCGCTTCATCGCCATGGCGGCCCTGGTGGCCACTGCGGTGGGCCTGCTGTCGGCCCTCATCCCGGCGCGCCGTGCGGCACGCATGGACCCCGTGCAGGCGATCCGCTCATGAGCGCGGCGCCCGTCATCGAACTGGCCGGTCTCACCAAGGCCTACAACCTGGGCACGCCGGTGGAGACGGAGGTGCTGCACGGCATCGACCTGAGCCTGGCCGAGGGCGAGTTCGCCGCGCTGATCGGCCCCTCGGGCTCGGGCAAGAGCACGCTGCTCAACATCATCGGCTTGCTGGAGCGCCCCACCGGTGGCCGTCTGTCCATCGGCGGGCGGGACACCGCCAGCCTGTCCGAGGCCGAGATCACCCAGCTACGGGGGCGCAGCATCGGTTTCGTGTTCCAGTTCCACCACCTGCTGCCGGCCTTCACCGCCCTTGAGAACGTGATGATGCCCAGCATCATCGCCCGGGGCCGTCCCGACGACGAGGCCGAGGCCACGGCCCTCGCCTTGCTCGACGCCGTCGGCCTCAAGGCCCATGCCCTCAAGAAGCCCGCCGAGCTGTCCGGCGGTCAGCAGCAGCGGGTGGCGATCGCCCGTGCCCTGGCCCTGCGCCCGCGCCTGATCCTGGCCGATGAACCCACCGGCAACCTGGACACCCACACCGCCGACGACATCTTCGCCCTGCTGCGGGAATTCAACCGCCAGAGCAACTGCGCCTGCCTCATTGTCACCCACGACCCTCGCCTGGCCGCCCGCTGCGATCGCATCGTGCGGCTGGTGGATGGGCGGATTGCCGAGGACAGGGCCATCATCGCCGCGGGTGGCGCCCCGCTGGCTGAGGGATCATCATGAGCGGCGCCGGCCCCATCCTTTTCTGTGTCACATGCCCATGCCTCGCGTCCTCATCCTGCTGCTCCTGAGCCTCGTCTCCGCCCTTCCGGCCCTTGCCGACGAGGGCGGGTTATGCACCAGCGTGTGCGCCGCCGAGCGAAGCCAGTGTCAGAAGGATGCGCGCTCCATCGACCGCTTCGAGCGTGATACCTGGGTGTCACGGCAGGATGTCCGAGCCGGCTCCGACGCCAGTGCGGAGATGGAGCGTCTGGAGGCTCGGCGGGCCGAGGCCGACAAGCGGCGCTTCGAGCGTGACGCCGATTGCGAGGCCGCGTATGGACGCTGTACGGCAGATTGTCAGCCACTGCGCTGACCCGGGCTGCCAGAAGGTAGGAAGCCACCTTTCCGCAGATCCTGCACGTCGGCCATAATCACGTCCGCATCCCATCCAAACGTGTTTGCCATCCCATGAAGGCCAAGACCACCCTCTACGATCTGCTCGGACTCACCCCGGATGCCACCGAGGCCGAGATCCAGGCCGCTCACCGCCGCCTGATCGAGCGCTATCAGTCTGGCCAGCACGGGCTGCCCCCTGTGGATGCGGACAACCGCATCAAGGCCATCAAGGAGGCCGTCTGGATTCTCTCCGAACCCGGCCGGCGTGCCGCCTACGATGCCAGCCTGGTCCATGCCGCCTTCGCCGCGTCACCGCTGGCGGAGGGCGGCACGCCCCTGAAGGTGGAAATCAGCGACGTCAAATGGACGCCCGGGCGGATCATGCTGACCGTCATCGGTGGTCTGATGATTGTCGGCATGGTCATCCAGATCTTCTTTTCCCTGTTTGCCTTCAAGCAGGCCGGGCGCGTTGCCAGCGGCGAGATGGCATCCGAGGCACAGGAGCGGGTGATGGCCGCCGAGCGGCGCCAGATGTACGGCAACATGAGCGAGGCAGAGATCGCCGAACAGGAACGCCGGGAGCGCCAGGAACGGGCCGATTCCGCCAGCCGATACGATCAGGAGCGCCAGGAGCGAGCCCGCCGGGACGAGGAGCGCCGACGTGAGGAAGCCCTGCGTGAGCGCACCTACTATGCCGACCGGGTGTCCTCCGATCTGGAGCGCGCCGAGCAGGCCGCCCGCCAGCAGGCCGAGCGCGACCAACGCCAGAAGGAAGAGGCCGAGCGCCGTGCCGAGATGGAAGAGCAGCGGCGCGTGCAGGAGCGCCTGTCCCGGGAGCGGGCGCGTTGGCAGCAGGAGCTGCGCAACTGAACCGCCATTGAGGCTGCCCTCCCGGGCTTTTTCCTGTGTCGCCGGCGCGGGCCGGCGCTTTCCGGGATAATCCGGCATGAACTCGACCTTGCCCCCGCTGCCGGACGCCGATTCCGGCCCTGCCTCCGACGCCACCTTCGTTCCGCCCCCGGCCGCCGTCGTGGCGGCCCCCTTCGATCAGCTGCCCCTGCCGGCCCCGGTCATCGCCAACCTGGCGCGCCTCGGCTACCACGCCATGACGCCGATCCAGGCCGCCAGCCTGCCGGTGGCCTTGGCCGGGCATGACCTGATTGCCCAGGCCAAGACCGGCAGCGGCAAGACGGCCGCCTTCGCCCTGGCCTTGCTCGACCGCCTCAACCCGCGCAGCTTTGCCGTGCAGGCCCTGGTGCTGTGCCCAACCCGCGAGCTGGCCGAGCAGGTCACCCAGGAGATCCGCCGCCTGGCCCGTGCCGAGGAGAACATCAAGATCCTCAGCCTGTGCGGTGGCACGCCGATCCGCCCCCAGGCCGACAGCCTGGAGCACGGTGCTCACATCGTGGTGGGCACGCCGGGGCGCCTGATGGATCACATCTCCCGCGGCAGCCTCAAGCTCGACGCCCTGGGCACGCTGGTGCTGGACGAGGCCGACCGCATGCTCGACATGGGCTTCTTCGACGACATCGCCTACGTGGCCAAGGCCTGCCCGAAGGCGCGCCAGACCCTGCTGTTTTCGGCCACCTACCCGGAAGGCGTGGTGCGCCTGGCGCGCCAGTTCATGCGCCAGCCCCAGGAGATCTCCCTGCCCGAGCAGCATGCCGCCGAGATCATCCGCCAGCGCTTCTACGAGGTCACACCGGACCAGCGCCTCCACGCCGTGGGCCTGCTGCTGCGCCATTACCGCCCGGAGAGCACCCTGGCCTTCTGCAACACCAAGCAGCAGTGCCGCGACCTGATCGACGTGCTGCACGCCGAGGGCTTCCATGTGCTGGCCCTGCACGGCGAGCTCGACCAGCGCGACCGGGACCAGGTGCTGGTGCAGTTTGCCAACCGCAGCTGCTCGGTGCTGGTGGCCACCGACGTGGCCGCCCGCGGCCTCGACATCGCCCGCTTGGAGGCCGTGATCAACGTGGATGTGACCCCCGACCCGGAGGTGCATGTGCATCGCATCGGCCGCACCGGCCGGGCCGGCGAGGAAGGTTGGGCCCTGAGCCTGGCCAGCCCCAACGAGATGAACCGGGTGAACAACCTGGCCCGTGCCCATGGCTTCGAGCCGGTGTGGGAGTCCATCGACGCCCTCCAGGCCGAGGACCAGACGCCCCTGGTGCCGCCCATGGTGACCCTGCAGATCCTCGGTGGGCGCAAGGAAAAGATCCGCCCCGGCGACGTGCTGGGCGCCCTCACCGGCGAGGCCGGCTTTGCCGCCAGCCAGATCGGCAAGATCAACGTGAACGAGCAATCCACCTACGTGGCCGTGGAGCGCAGCATTGCCCGCAAGGCCCTGAAGCGGCTCGGTGACGGCAAGATCAAGGGCAAGAAGGTCCGCGTCCGCCTGCTCGACGAGTAAACTGGGTGCCATGGCGGGCGCGCCCGCCTCCGGCCTCGAATAACCTGTTCCCGGCAATCGAATTGCCCCCTGTCACCCGCGGATTGATCATGGTCGATTCCACCCCCGACGCCAGCCCCCACCGCTTTCCCGATGCCGATGTGGCAGCCATCTACCGCGTGATCGCCGAGCGGCGCGACATGCGTCACTTCCGTCCTGATCCGGTGGCGCCGGACCTGCTGGCGCGCCTGCTGTGGGCCGCCCACCACGCCCCCAGCGTGGGCTACATGCAGCCCTGGCGCTTCATCCGCATCACCGACCGGGGCCTGCGCGAGCGCATGCATGCCCTGGTCGAGGTGGAACGCTGCGCCACCGCCCGGGCCCTGGGCGAGCGCGAGGAGGACTTCATGCGCCTCAAGGTGGAAGGCCTGCTGGAGGCCGGTGAGGTGATCGTGGTGGCCCTGGCCGACGGGCGCGAGAAGCATGTTTTCGGCCGCCGCACCCTGCCCGAGATGGACCTGGCCTCGGTGGCCTGCGCCATCCAGAACATGTGGCTGGCGGCGCGGGCCGAAGGCATCGGCCTGGGCTGGGTGTCCATCTTCGACCCGGTGGCGCTGGCCGAGCTGCTGGGCATGCCCGCCGGCGCCCGGCCGGTGGCCATCCTGTGCATCGGCCACGTGGAGGCCTTCTACCCCCGTCCGATGCTGGAGATCCACCAGTGGGCCGAGCGCATGCCCCTGGAGACGGTGGTCTTCGAAAACGGCTGGCGTGACGAGGTCCCGGCGCCGACAGGAGGCTGAGCTACCCGCCAGCGTCCCGCGCCAGCACCCCCGGTACCCCATGGCTGTCGCCCATGGGTAACAACTTCTGCAGGGCCTTCACGTAGCGGTGCAGGGCATTCAGCCCGGTGGGGGTCAGGCTGTAGCTGGTCTGACTCCGCCCTGGGCCGTCGCTGCGGCGCAGGGACACGTAATCCGCAGCGATCAGCTTCTTGAGATGAGACTCAAGGTTGCCGTCGGACACATCCAGACTGCGCTTGAGTTCGGAGAAGCTGGCCTCGCCCGCACCGGCCAGGAAGGCAGCGAGCTGGGTGCGCAGGGGCTGGTGGAGAAGGGCGTCGAGGGGTTCCATGGGCGTTGGCCCGCGCCGGGCGGGCCGTTCCGTCTGCTTATTTCAGGTTGAATTCTGCCCGCATCGTGCCCGGATTGCGTCCATCCTGCTCGCCGGGCACGCGGATTTCGAAGTTTCCACCGATCACTTCATTGCCGGGCTTCCAGTTTTTACCGTCCAGGCTGGCCCACTGCTTGTAGGTGTAGACGTCCTGGCGGGTGCGCACGGTGAGGGTGCTGCGGGCTTCACCGTCGAGCAGGCTGCCATGGACACGCGCTTCGACCGGCAGGGGCGCGCCGGCCGGATAGTGCAGGATGAAGGGCTGGCCGGCAGGTGCGGTGTCGCCGAAGCGGACGACGGGCAGGCGGGCCAGCTCGTCGGCCCCCGGTTTGCCGAAACTGGCACAACCTGCCAGGGCGAAGGCGGCAAGGGCGCCGGCGGAAAGACGCAGGTTCACGGTAGGACTCCTTTTTGACATGGGGAAAGCGGGCTACTGACGGGCGCTGCCACCCTGGAAGTCCACCACCAGGGCAGACTCGACCTGGGGCCCGCGGGCCGGGTCGAGGCTGGCGCGCATCCAGGGGATGGAGATCCAGTGGGTTTCCCTTGCCAACCGCCAGGGGCCGCCGGGGGCGCGCACGTCGCCGGTGGGGTGGCCATCGCGCAGCAATATCTCCAGGGGCTGGTCGAGGGTCAGGGGCAGGATGGCATCGGGGGCCGGACGGAACAGATCGCCGGACACCTCGACCCGCACCGGCACGCGGGTGCCGGCAGGCAGGCCGACGATGCGCAGCCCGGCCAGATCGGCTCCGGAACGGAAGGCTTCCAGGGGTGTGACCGGTACTTCGGGCGGCAGCAGCGCGGAGGCGTAGCGGTGGCCGACGAGGGGGGCGGCCAGCACCAGCACCGTCCAAGCGGCGGCCTGGGCCAGGCGCAGGGTGAAGGGGCGCGTGCGGCCGTGGTCGAGAAGGCCCGACAGCATCGGCAGGCCGAGTCCGAACACCGAGGTGGCGATCCACTTCATGGTTTCGAAAGGCAGCCTGGCGGCCAGCCCGGCGACCCCGATGGCAATGATGATGCCGCCGGCCCATTCCAGCACCTCTTCCGAGAACAGCCCATGTACGTAAAGGGCCAGGCCGATCAGTACGAGCCACACGGTGCATAGCATGTAGGCGCCACCGAAGAAAAAGGTGGCGAAGGTGAAGAGCGTGCCGATACCCATCAGCAGCCACAGCATTTTGACCACCTGACGGTGGATGAAGGACCAGGTTTCGTCCCGGGCTGCCTTGATGCGCCGGGTCAGGTGCCAGTCGGCGTAGCCGGCGCCGCCCAGCACCAGGGCGATGTAGGCCAGCCACACCAGGGCACGTTGGGGTGTGTCGGGGATCTGCTCGGCGGTGAACACCGCGTCGCTGGACAGGAACAGCCCGGCGCCGGCGAGGCCCCACAGGATGAGGCTGTGGCGCTCCATGCGCAGATTGCGCTGACCACGGACGAGCATGGACTGGATGTTGTCGAGCTGGCGGGAGATGGGGTCGGCCATGATCGGGGATTCCGTTTGAATTGACTCTGCAGTTCAGAGTTATATGCTCTGAATTGCAGAGTGTCAACGGCATATCGTTCCGCCGAACGGTCAGGCAGGCCCGCGCTGAGCCGCTACAATGCCGCCTCTTTTCCATCAGCACGGATCGTTCCCCGCCATGTGGTTCCGCAATCTCCAGATCTACCGTCTCCCCGAAAACTGGGGCCTGACCGTCGAAACCCTCAACGAAAAGCTTGCCGCCCGGCCCTTTGCGCCCTGTGGCAGCCAGGACATGGCGAGCCGGGGCTGGAGTTCGCCGACCAAGGACGACCGCTTCGTGCTGGCCGTGGGCGGGCACTTCCTGGTGGCCTTGATGGTGGAGCAGAAGCTGCTGCCCTCATCGGTGGTCAATGAGGTGGCGGCCGACAAGGCCGAGCAGATCGAGGCCCAGCAGGGCTTCAAGCCCGGTCGCAAGCAGATGAAGGAGATCAAGGAGGCGGTGCTGCAGGAGCTGCTGCCCCGGGCCTTCACCCGGCGCCGCAAGGTGTACAGCTGGATCGACCCGAAGGGCGGCTGGCTGGTGATCGACGCCGCCAGCCCGGCCCGCGCCGAGGAAGTGCTGGACGCCCTGCGCGACACCCTGGACGAGCTGCCGGTGAAGATGGTCAAGACCGAGCTGTCACCCGTGTCGGTGATGACCGGCTGGTTGGCGGCCAACCAGGCCAGCGGCAACTTCACCATCGATCTGGACTGCGAGCTGCGCGCGGTCACCGACGAGAAGGCCGCCGTGCGCTACGTGCGCCACGCCCTCGACGGCAAGGACGTGCAGGACCACCTGGCCGCCGGCAAGCTGCCGACGCGCCTGGCCATGACCTTCGACGACCGCATCTCGATCATCCTGACCGAAAAGATGGAGATCAAGCGGGTGGCCTTCCTCGACGTGATCAAGGAAGAAGCCGAACGCCAGGCCGACGCCGCCGACATGCAGATGGAAGCCGATTTCGCGCTGATGAGCGGCGAACTGTCGCGCCTGATCCCGGCACTGCTGGAAGTGCTGGGCGGCGAGGTGAAGGACGCGGTGATCTGAAAGGGTGTGAGCCTGGCTGATCCGTGCAACTGCGCTCCCGTAGGGGCGACTTGTAGGGGCGACTTCAGTCGCCCATCCACGCGCCGATCACCGGCACGCCCTTGATTGAAGCCCGCGGGCGACTGAAGTCGCCCCTACCGCCCCCTGCAGCCACCGTCGGCGCCGCCCATAAACCCCACAAGCCTCACCCATCGGGTGATCCGGCCGAGGGCACCCAAACCCGCGTCAGCATTGGGTTTTCGTCGGGTTCAGGGAGGTCAACGGAGGAAAGCAGGGTGAATTCGACCCCACGGCACTCGTCAGGCAACTGATATCCGGTATCCGCAGGGGGGCGGTACATGCGCCAGCCTGCTGCCTGTCAGGGCAGGAACACCGGGTCGGACAGCACCAGCGTGCCGTCGGCGCGCATCATCAGGTTGTGGGGGTTGAGGATGTCCGGCTGCACGGGGTATTCCTCGATGAAGTCTGACAGGGCGGCGACGGCCTTGACCAGGCTCTCGGGCAGGTCCGGCGGCGGTGCCTGGCTGATGTGATAGAGGGCCAGGCGGCCGCGATTGACGCCCATGTTGGCCCATTTCTCGCAGCCTTCCCAGTAGGCCCGGGAGAGTAGCTGGGCGAGCGCCTCGGTTTCACCCGAGACGGGCAGCAGGCGTTCGATCTCGAGGAGACGGAAGGAGTAGCCCGAGCTGGCCTTGCCGATGACGCCGTGGTCGTGAAACAGGCGCGGAAAATGAAGGCCCGTGGGGCGATCATCGGCGGCGAGATAGAAGTAGTCGGCGGGCGAGCTGACCAGCTTGAAGACTCGCTGGCCGTCGCCGGGGTCGAGGACGATGGAGGACTCCCCCCGCCCAAGTTCGGGCAGGCCGTCGAGCAGGGGGTGGGCCGGAACCGGATCGGGCAGGGCGACACTGGCTGTCGTCTCGCCCGATCCGGCGGCAGGGTAGTCGATCATCGGGGACCGGAAGGTGTTACCCGATGATGTTGTACCCGGCATCCACGAAGTGCACGCCGCCAGACATGTTGCGGCCGGCGTCGGAGACCAGGAAGGCGGTCAGCGCGCCGATGTCTTCCGGGGTCACCAGGCGGTGCAGCGGGGAACGATCCACTGCGGCAGCCATCAGGCCGTCGAAGCCGGCGATGCCGGAGGCGGCGCGGGTCATCAGCGGGCCCGGGGAGATGGCATTGACGCGGATGTTCTTGGGGCCCAGTTCGAAGGCCATGTAGCGGGTGGCGGCTTCGAGGGCCGCCTTGCACAGGCCCATCACGCCGTAGTTGGCGATGACCTTTTCGCTGCCCAGGTAGGTCATGGTGATCAGCGAACCGCCACCGGCCTTGTCGAACAGGGGCTCGGCCTTGCGGGCCAGACGCACGAAGGAGTGGGTGGACACGTCCATGGCCAGGGCAAAGCCATCGGCGGAGGTATCAACCACGCGGCCATGCAGATCGTCGCGCTTGGCGAAGGCCATGGAGTGGATGGCGAAGTCGAGCTTGCCGTACTTGGCATCGATCTTGGCAAAGACATCGTCCATGGTCTCGGGCTTGGTCACGTCGAGCAGCAGCACGTCCTCGACACCCAGGCGGGTGACGATGGGCTCCAGGAAGGCCAGGGTCTTCTCATTCTGGTAGGTGATGACGACTTTTGCGCCGGCCTCGATACAGGATTCGGCAACACCGGTGGAGATGGACTTTTCATTGGCGATGCCGGTGATGAGGCCGACCTTGCCTTCGAGGTTGATAATGGGTTTCATGGCTGGGCTCCGTTGGATCGAGAAAAATTACCGCACTGCAACAATCGCTGACCTTAGAATAGTCTAACGTGACTGTTACGTAGTCATTTTTTCAATTAACGGCAAGTTTCCGCCTTTCCACAGTGCCCCTGTTGCGATGCATCAAAAAACGGCCGAAAACACCCCACCGGCGGTCCTGACCCCGGTCTACGTCTTCCTCGATTTCGACGGAGTGACCCATCCATGGGGTGAGGCGGAGGATTTTCGCTGCCTGCCCCTGCTGGAGTCGGTGCTGCGCGAGTACCCGGAGACGCGGGTGATCATTGCCTCCGACTGGCGCACCCTGTTCTCGCTGCAGAAGCTGTCGGCGCGCTTTTCGGAAGACCTCCGTGCGCGGGTGATCGACTGCTCGCCCACCATCTTCCCGCGCACGCCCAACGAGCTCTACGGCCTGCGCGAGCGGGAAGCCCGGCAATGGCTTGAACGCCGGGCTCCGGGGGCCGAATGGCTGGCCGTGGATGATGCCCCCGGCAACTGGCCGACCCGCGCCCGGCTGGTGCTGACGGATTTCAAACAGGGTTTCACGGAAGAAGACGCCGGGCGCATGCGGCGTCTTCTGGATGCCTTCCGCAGCGGGGCGTTCAAGGCGCCGGAGGCGGCAGTTTAACGCGTGACGCGCAACGGGCGTCCGCAGGCTCTGATGCTGACTGGGAGGGGCCGTGGGGTCGAATTCATTGGCGCTGTTCGCGTTAAGTATGGAAAGCGCTTTCACCCCTGCTAGGTAAGGCTCTCCATTGCCGTTACTGGCCGGCTTTCCGTTGTTTGGCATGACGTTGGCCGGGATTTCGCCCCGGCGGGCGACTGACTTTCTTGCTTCGCCAAGAAAGTCAGCAAAGAAGGCGACCCGCCACCCCCGGTCATTCGCTGCGCGAATGACTGCCCTGCGCTGCTCCCATCAGGCGGCCGGCGCGGAACTCGCCCTTCGGGCTCAGACAGCCGCGCCGGAAGGCCCCGCCTGCTGGTGCGCTGCTCGGCGGGGTCGGAACGGGCTTTTCGGATGCACCGAGCCCCTGCGAAACTTGAGTCGGGCACTGGCCGTTGATCACCTGCATTTCCTCTCCCCTCTGGCGCGCCGACTGGAGGGTTCGGCAGGCGGAAAAAGGGCTGCGCATGTTTGAGCCCGCAGGGCGAGTTTGCGCAGACCCCGCCTGACGGGCCCGGAAGGAGGGAACCCCCGAAGGGGGCGCGACAGCGGGGTACGCTTTCTTGCCTTCTTATATGGACGCCTCCCGTGTGACAAGCAAGTTTTTGAGTTTTGGCTCGGCGGATTCATTGCGGTCTTATATCCGGCCTGTTGATGCAGT
>NZ_JBIJDC010000016.1:0-60854 GCF_044344315.1 Zoogloea sp.
TTGACGCCAAGGCGTTTACTTTCTGAGTCGCGACCGTTGCGTGAACTGCCGCCAGCCTTTTTGTGTGCCATGTCGGTATCTCCTTAGGCCGAGATCGCGTCGATGCGCAGCTCGGTGTAGTTCTGACGGTGACCCTGATGCTTCTGGTAGTGCTTGCGACGGCGCATCTTGAAGATCTTGATCTTGTCGTGGCGGCCGTGGGAAACCACGGTTGCGGTGACGCTGGCGCCAGCGACCACGGGGGTGCCGATCTTGACCGACTCGCCTTCGCCGACCATGAAAACCTGGTCGATGGTGATTTGCGAGTCCACGTCAGCCGGTATCTGTTCTACTTTGAGTTTTTCGCCGACGACGACGCGATACTGCTTGCCGCCGGTTTTTATGACCGCGTACATGGATGTACTCCGATTAAGGGTTTGCAGGAAACGCGGCAGTATATAGGCTGCTAGCGCCGATGTCAAACCAAGCGCCGGCCGTATTACTGTCCGATGCGCTCCTGGAGAATCAGCCAGTTTCCGTCTTGGAGAGTGAGGACGAGGGTCTTGGTTTCCTTGAGGGTCGTTCCCCGAGCAGTATAAGTCTGGAGGAATCGGGCGGTGGCACCGTCGCTGTTTGTCTTGATCTCCAGATCGGAGAGTTGAATGGTGATCTCTCCGGGCCGCCCCAGTCGCTCCTGGCGCTGCTGAAGCCAGGCGCTGCGGCTCATTCCACCTGAGGGCGTGAAGTTATCGGCATAGTGTTTCAGGTAAGCGTCTACATCCTTACTCTGCCAGGCCGCCACCCACCCGGATATGGCTTTCCGGATGGGTTCGTTCTCTGTCTGGGCAGAGGGGGGGGTAGGGGGGGCTGCAACGGGCGGGGGCGGAGAGGCCCCTGCTGCTGCGCTTCCTGGAGAGGTGAGGGGGGGGCTGACCCGTTCCGGCCCCCGCTGGGGAGATGCGTCCCTGGCGAGGTGGGCGACTTCGGGTGCCAGCAGGTTCTCCGTGCCAGGAACGAAGGTACTGTTGGCGTCGGGCCTGATCAGCGTGGGTGCGACAGTCTGCTCTACCGGGGCGAGGGTAGCCGCCGCGACTGGGGGGGCAACGGCGGCAGTTGTTGGCTGTGCTCTTGGGGCTTGCGGTGGCGCAATTGTATTGGCCTTGGCGGACGTGCCAAAGAAAGGCAGCCGCCCTTCAGTGCCCAGTTTGACGGCGAAGACCACCGATACGGCAAAGAACATCGCGAGGATGCCGCCCAAGAACCAAAGCAGGGTCTGTCCGGGGGTGAGTAGCGTGGGAGGTATGTAACGTTGGGAGCGTTGGGTGGTGTGTTGCGTCATGAGTGCGGGTAGAAGCAGTGCCGTCGTAACGAATTCTAGGGCTGCTGCTGTTTCCCTGCTGCGACTTTAGGCCGAACTGACGTATGTTTGCAGAAGACGGCGTGGGTGCTTGCACCCTATAAGGCGATTGCTAGGGCAGGCGTAGGAGAATCCGCATGCCCGTGGTGGTCTCACTGCGGTCGAGGTAGCCAATCAGGTTGGGTGTGTCGGTGAGCCATTGCCGCGCTTCGATCAGTGAGCGGGCTTCCTTGGGGGGGAGGGCTCGCCCTGTGAAGACGAGACGCGACCAGTATGCCTGTATCTGCGCCGGGTTCTTGCCGGTCAGCTTGAGATAGAACTCGTCCCGCACCAAACCGTTGGGTAGGTCGACAAGGCTTGCCGGTGTTCCGTCGCTAAGGGTGGTGCTACGGCCCAGATAGAGTTTCTCGGCCTGGTCGCGGGTCAACTCGATGGGGCCGCTGCGGTTGCTGGTGACGACGAGTATCTCCGCCTGGATGGGGCTGGAGGCCAGCAGGGCCACAAGGAGCAGGAGGGCGCGGAGCGGACGCATCGGTTTAGAAGACGAAATCAGCCGAGATGCTGAGCACGTGAACGGGGCCGCCCGGGTCTACGACATCGCGGAAGTTATCGTTGGCGAATATTCCAAGTCCTCCCGGACCAGGCTGGATACGCTCGACTTGAGTCTTGACGGCGACATTTCGGGCGACATCCCACCTCGCGCCAAGCGCCAGGCTGCTTTGGGACTTGTTGCGCATCGCGTTGAAAAGGCTGAGCAGATCGTCAAGCTGTGCGATACCGCTTTGTGCGTTGGTCACTGGAGCGGTTTGTATCTGCCTGGCCACCGTTATGTAAGGGGTCAGGGAATTGAAACGGTAGCCCGCAGTGAAATACCAGCCAGCGGCGCTAACCGTGTAGCGGTCGACGGTGCGGCGTGCATACTCGCCGATCATCAGGAGCCGATCGCTGTCGTACTGGAACCCGGCCGAAAGGAAGGTTCCCTTGCTGTCGTCACCGGATAAATCCCTTGCAATGGCGTCGTTTCCAGTGGCCAAGAGGTGGTTGTTCAGCGCCGTAAACATGGGGTCACCCCAATGTATGGACAGGTTCGAGCGGGCGTAGCCCGCCTGCAAGGTGAGACTCGATATGCTGAGGGCCGCCTTCACTCCGCGAACAGCCTGGAGCTTGCCGCCACCATTGCGAATATCGAGCGAACTCTTGCCTCCATATACGTGAAGTTCGAGATCGGTAGCACCGATCGGCGTGCGATAGAGGGCATCGACTCCGTTGAGGTCGGCGAATGGATTCAGACTGTAGACCTCGACGGGTGGGCGCACCCAGGGGGTGGCGTAGTTGAGGTTCAGGGAGTCGGAGTACATGAAGAAGGGGGTGCGCATGCGTCCAGCCCGGACGACGATCTCCGGTGTGGCCTGCAGGCGCAAGAAGCCCCAGGTGAGCTGCGGGGCGTAGCTATCGGCAACACCCTTGCGAACAACAGACTGGATCGTTAGGTCGAGCGCTGTGCCCAGAATGAGGGACCCCTGCACACCTAGTACAGAATCCACTGTTGGGTCGAAATCGGTGCCGGCGCCGCTTACCTGTTCGGTGCTGCTGCGAAACAGCCGGTTGTCCTTGTCGGTGCGGACCGCACCGACAGTGCCGAAACCGGAAAGGCTGAAGGGCGAGGGTGCGTCGGAGGCATGGGCGCCTGTCAGCAGGCCGGCCAGGCTGAGGGTGAGGAGGTGCGCGGCGATGGGTTTCATGCGTGACTCCGTTGGGCCTGGCTGGAGTGCGTGGTCAGCCATGCCTCCACCTTGTCTGCGGGAAGGGCAGGGGAGAAGAGGTAGCCTTGCCCGTAGTTGCAGTGGAGCTCTTTCAGCAGCGCTGCCTGGGCGCTGGTTTCGATGCACTCGGCCACCACGCTCATGCCTAGCTCATGAGCGAGGTGGATGCTGGCCCCGACAATGGCGCGCAGGCGGGTATCGCGGACGATCTCCCGGATGAAAGAGCCGTCCAGCTTGATTGTGTCGCAGGGGATGGAGTGCAGGTAGCTGAGGGAGGAATAGCCGGTACCGAAATCGTCGATGAGGATCTTGAGCCCCTTGGCGCGGAGTTTTCCGAGCTGGCTGGTAGCCAGTTCCTTGCGGGTTACCAGGGTGCCTTCGGTGATTTCCAGTTTGAGGGCACCCGGAGGGAGTCCGTGGCGTTCGATGCAGGCGACGATCTGGTCGGCCAGGTCAAGCTGGGTGAGCTGACGTGCGGAGAGGTTGACGCTGATGCTGATCTGGTCATCCGCGAGGCCGCGATCACGCCACGCTCTCAGGCAGCGACAGCTCTGGTCGAGCATCTGCATGCCGAGCTCATGGACCAGGCCGAGGGATTCGGCGAGGGGAATGAAAACGTCCGGACCGACCTGCCGTGAGCTGGCCTGGGGCCAACGGACCAGTGCTTCGAAGCCGCTGGTCAGGCCCGACCCAAGATCGACAATGGGCTGAAAGTGAGCCACGAGCTGTTCGTCGCGCAGGGCCGCGCGCAGCTCCGATTCCAGTTGCAGGTCGCGCATGACCTGCTGGTGCATGGCTGACTGGAAGACCGTGATGGTGCTCTCGGCGCTGCTGCGGGAGCGGTGCATGGCGTTGTCGGCGTCGCGCATCAGGTCTTCGGCGTTGTGGAAGCCGCCGCTGCCAAGGGCTACCCCGATACGTGTCTTGGGGTACAGGGCGTGACCATTGAGTTCGGCGTTTTCGGCCAGGTGGGTCTGCAGTTTTTCGGAGAAGCGGATTGCTTCGCCAGCCTCGGTAATATCGTTCAAGAGCACGGCAAACTGGTCACCGCCGATACGCCCGACGACGTCGCCGGGGCGGGCCAGGGTGCGGATGCGTGAGGCCACCAGGCGCAGCAGGTCGTCGCCGGCGGAGTAGCCGAGGCTGTCGTTGACCACGTGAAAGCGTTCGATGTTCACATGCAGCACAGCGAACTGGCTGCCTTCTACGCGGTCTGCGTGACGCAGCGTGTTCTGCAGGTGTTCGACAAACAGGGCGCGGTTGGCGAGGCCGGTAAGGCCATCGTGAAGGGCGTCGTGGATGAGTTGGTCTTCAGCCCGCTTGCGCAGGTGGATGTCGCTGATCGAGCCGGCCATGCGAATGGCCCGGTTGCTGGCCGTGTCAAAGACGGCAATACCGCAGGTGAGGATCCAGCGATACGAGCCGTCGGCATGGCGAATGCGGTGTTCGATCAAGAGCTGGGCTGATTCGCGCTTGAGGTGGGCGATCAGGCGCAGACGGAAGGCTTCCCGGTCTTCCGGGTGAATGTTGTCGAGGAGGGTCTCCTTGCGCTCCAGGGCCGCGTCGGCAGGCAGGCCCAGGATTTCCATGAAGCGCGGTGCAAAGTAGGTCTTGTCGCTGAGAATGTCCCAGTCCCACAGGCCGTCATTGGCCGCACGGGTGGCAAGGGCGTAGCGCTCTTCGCTGATGGTCAGCTGACGGGCCGTGGTTTCGAGCTCCTGGATCCGGGACTGGAGGGCTTCGGCCATGCGGTTGAAGTGTTGGCATAGCTGGGCCAGCTCGTCTTTGCCCTGATCCGGAAGCCGGTGGGACAGCTGCCCCGCGGCAATGGCCTGGCTGCCGCGGAGCAGGCGCCCCAGGTTGCGGGTCATCAGGTAGCCGACGGTCCCCAGCAGCAGGAGGGTGAGCAGCACTTCGGCACTGGCAATGGCAATGCCCTGATTGAGGATGCGCTGCTTGGCCAGGCTGAGGGCCGATACCGAAACGCCGAACTGTACGTAGCCCACCTGGTTTCGCTCCAGCAGGACCGGTCGGCGTATGTGGATGAGGTTGGCCTGTGTGCTGGTGCCGAGATTGAGTGCGGCTGCGTCGTCAGGCGGAGGCAGAGTGAGCATTTCGGGGAGGCCGGCGTGTACACGGGTCTGCCCGGCACTATCGACGATGCGGACGTAGATCAGCCCTTCGTTGGTTTCGTTCAGCAGTTCGCCGAGGGCGTCCTGGAGTTCCTTGTAGCGACCCTGGGGCACGAATGTTGCCGTCACCACATTCAGAATGCCGGCATTCTGTGCGATGAGGGTGTTCAGGCTGGCGGTTGTGGCCTCGTTCATGAGGCGGCCGCTGTTGGTCAGCAGGAGCGTCAGCATCACGACCTGGACCACGGTGCTGGCCAGCAGGAGGCGAACGCGGATCGAAAGGTTGCTCAACATGCAGTGCGATGGCCTGGCGGGGGTGGTCGGGTTAGGGCCGCGTTCGTCCGGTAGTCCAGGCGGAGAAGGGCTTGGAGTCGTCAGCGCTTTGTAATCGGCACAATGGCGACAAGCTTAAGTCCGACGTGCTGGTTTGCTGCCCGCGCACTCATGCGGACGCTATATTGCTGGATCATACCCCCGATCCCCTAAGGGACGCCCACGACAGGCCTTGCTTCCCTGCAGCCTGCGGGGGCGCAAGGCCTGCCGTGGTCTTTCGGCCTACTTCTTCCAGGTGTCGCGCAGGGTGACGGTGCGGTTGAAGATCGGGGCGCCATCCTTCGAATCGATCCGGTCGGCGACGAAATAGCCGTGACGTTCGAACTGGAAGCGGGCTTCCGGTCGTGCTGCTCGCAGGGCCGGCTCAAGCTGTGCGGTGATGACCTTCAGACTGTCAGGGTTGATGTCTTCGAGGAAGTCCCGTTCCACACCCTCAGCATCGCCTTCACGCCGGTTGCCTGGGTAGGCATGGGCGAAGAGGCGGTCGTAGAGGCGCACCTCCGCGGTGTAGGCGTGCTCTACCGAGACCCAGTGCAGGTTGCCCTTAACCTTGTAAGTGTCGGCGCCGGGGGTGCCGGACTTCGAGTCGGGCAGGTATTCGCACAGCACGGCTGTGACATTGCCGTCGGCGTCCTTCTCGCAGCCGGTGCACTTGACCACGTAACCGTAGCGCAGGCGCGCCATGTTGCCCGGGTAGAGGCGGTGGTAGCCCTTGACCGGGGCTTCCATGAAATCTTCGCGCTCGATCCACAGCTCCCGGCCGAAGGGCATCTCGCGCTTGCCAAGTTCGGGGTGCAGAGGGTGGTTGGGGGCGTGGCACCGCTCGGTGTGACCTTCCGGGTAGTTGGTGATGATCAGCTTGAGCGGATCAAGCACGGCGACACGCCGCTCGGCGGCTTCGTTGAGGTGCTCGCGCATGCAGTCTTCGAGCACGCTCATGTCGATCCATGAGTCGCCCTTGGAAACCCCGATGCGTTCGGCAAAGCGGCGGAAGCCGTCCGGCGTGAAGCCGCGTCGACGGGCGCCGACCAGGGTGGGCAGGCGGGGGTCGTCCCAGCCGGCCACGTGCTTCTCGTCCACCAGCTGGATCAGCTTGCGCTTCGACAGCACCACGTAAGTGAGGTTGAGCCGGGCAAACTCGATCTGCCTCGGCACCGGACGGGGGAAGAAGCCACCTTCAGCAAGGCTGTCGAGCAGCCAGTCGTAGAAGGGGCGCTGATCCTCGAACTCAAGGGTGCATATGGAGTGGGTTACATCCTCCAGCGCGTCCTCGATGGGGTGGGCGAAGGTGTACATCGGGTACACGCACCAGCGGTCACCGGTGCGGTGATGGGTGGCATGGCGGATGCGGTAGATGGCCGGGTCGCGCAGGTTGATGTTGGGCGAGGCCATGTCGATCCTGGCGCGCAGGATGTGGGTGCCATCGGGAAACTCGCCGGCCTTCATGCGCTGGAACAGCTCCAGGTTCTCGGAGACGCTGCGGTTGCGGTAGGGGCTGTCCTTGCCGGGGCTGGACAGGGTGCCGCGATAGGCGCGCATCTCCTCTGCGGACAGGGAGTCGACGTAGGCCTTGCCGACGGTGATCAAGTGCTCGGCCATGGCATACATCTTGTCGAAGTAATCCGACGCGAAGTACAGGTGCTCGCCCCAGTCAAAACCCAGCCACTGCACGGCCTCGATGATGGCATCGACGTATTCCTGCTCTTCCTTTGTCGGATTGGTGTCGTCAAAGCGCATATGGCAGGCGCCGCCATAGGCTTCGGCCAGGCCGAAATTGAGGCAGATGCTCTTGGCGTGGCCGTAGTGCAGATAGCCGTTGGGCTCAGGCGGGAAGCGTGTTTCGACCCGTCCCGCCCATTTGCCGAGGCGGCGATCTTCGTCGATGATGTTGCGGATGAAATTGCTGGGTGCGGCGTCGGAGGCCGGAGATGTGGGAGCGGTCATCGGGTGCTTACCTTGACGGGCGCGGGCGGGGAGCCGCCGGGTTCGAAAAATCCTGCGATTGTAGCCGATGGCAGAGGTGTCGAAGGCGGCCGGGGGAGGCCTTGTGCAGACGCCACAGGCCGCAGCTAGCGTGATCGGAGTCGCGTTCGCCTGTGCGAAGGCGGTTTTCTCGCCGCCAGTGCGTATTGTTTGTCATTGTGTTTCAGGCATTCGGGGTAAAAGCCTGCCTGTCTGTGCGGAAATTTAACAATTCCGTGCGGGCCTTACGCTGCTGCTACGTTCAACCCATTCCAGAGATCCTGACGATGAGCCGACTTGCCCCCTGCTTCCTTGCTTCTGCCCTGTGCTGGAGCTTTGCTGCGGCTGCCGAAGAGGCATCGCTTGCAGACTTGAGTCTGGAAGAGCTGGTCAGGCTCGATGTGACTGCTGTGTCGCGCAAGGCCCAGAAACTGTCGGATACGCCGGCGGCCGTGACCGTACTGTCGGCCGCCGACATCCGCCGCAGTGGTGCCCGCAGCGTGCCCGAGGCCCTGCGCGAAGTGCCGGGGGTGATCGTCTCGCAGATTGGCTCGGGCCGCTGGTCGGTGGGCGTACGCGGGGGTGAGGGGCGCTTTTCCAACAAGCTGCTGGTCCAGATCGATGGTCGCAGTGTTTACAGCCCGCTGTTTTCCGGCGTGTTCTGGGAAGCCCTCGATGTGATGCTCGAGGATGTGGAGCGGATCGAAGTGATCCGTGGGCCTGGTGCGTCCCTGTGGGGGGCCAACGCCGTCAATGGGGTGATCAACATCATCACCCGCAAGGCCACGGCGACGCCGGGTGGCGTCGTGGTGGCCAGTGTCGATGACAAGGGGCACCCATCCCTTGCAGTGCGCCAGGGCATTGATCTGGGGGAAGTCGGCGCCCTGCGTGTGTTGGCCAAGGGCAGTGAGCGGGCCGGGTCGCGAACCCGCGACGGCCAGACGGAGCCGGACTACAACCGGGGCTGGGCAGGCGGCTTCCGCATGGATGGCGCCGGTTCGGGAGTGGATGCCTGGACGCTTCAGGGCAACGTCAACCGCCGGACCAGCGGCGAGATTATCAACGCCTCCACCATCACCGGCGAGCCGGCCCTGATCCCCCTTGATTTCGTGTTCGAGAGCTCCAGCCTGCTGGGGCGCTACAACTGGGGGCTGGCGGGGGGGGAAGCCTCGCTGCAAGCCTATGTCGATCACCAGTACGCCAACGTCGGGACCTACGGTCGGGGCACGGTCAATACCGCCGACGTGGACTTCCAGCATCGACTGGTGCCTTCAGGTTCTCATGAAGTGATGTGGGGATTGGGCGCGCGCCTCCTCGAAACAGAGATCGTGGCTGCCTCCGCTGTGTTGAGCATCGTCCCGCCGAAGCGGGTTTCCCGGGTGATGAGTGCCTTTATGCAGGATGAGATCACCCTGGTTCCCAAAACCTGGAAGCTGACCCTGGGGGGGCGTTTCGAGTACTCCAGCCGGTCGCACTTTGAGCCTCAGCCAACGGCCCGCCTGATGTGGACGCCCAACCTGGAAGACAGCCTGTGGGCCAGCTGGTCGAGGGCTGCCCGCACGCCCTCGATCGGCGAAAGCGATGCAGCCATTCTGTTCGGCTTGCAGCCGACCCCGCCAGGCACGCCCTTTCCTGCGGTGGTCGTAGGCTCGCGGCCCGGCGTAGGCTGGAATCGGCGTGCCGAGCGCGTCGATACGCTGGAGCTGGGCTATCGCCGCAATCTGGGCAATGGCAGCTTCGAGGCCGTGCTCTTCCACAATGACTATCACCGCCTGATTTCCGAGCAGACGGATCCGGATGGTCTGGTCTTCCCCGCCTCGCCCCTTCCCGTTGAGCCCTTCGTGGTACCGCTCCAGTACTCTCAGCGTAGCAACTTGGGCGCCGCTCGCAGCCAGGGTGTGGAGTTGGGGCTGGATCTGCCCGTTACCGACGCATTGCGCTTGCAGGCCAGCTACACGCTTATGGACACCCGGGCCCGGCGCAGCGCCGATGTCGTGACCAATGCAAGCGGGCGTGCCCTCGAACAGTCCTCGCCCCAGCACTGGGGCACTCTGCGAATGAGCATGAAGCTGGGGGGCGGGCAGGAGGTGGACGTGATGGCGCGCCGGGTCGGGACCATCGGGACCGGGGACGTGCCCGGCTATACCGCGGTGGACTTCCGGTACGCCTGGCACGTGAGCCGCTACTTCGACCTGTACTTCGTGGCACAGAATCTCTTCGATCCCCTGCACCTCGAATACGTCTCCAACTTCTTCCCCGGACAGCCGGTGTACCAACCCCGGCGCGCCTTCATCCAGGGCGTGTGGCGCTTCTGAGGACGTGATGGTGATTCGTCACCTTTACCGGCTCGTCCTGCTGCTGGCCCTCGGGTTGGCGGGCTCGCCCGTGGGGGCGGCTCCGCAGCCCGGCGAGTACCAGATCAAGGCGGCCTACCTGATCAACTTCGCCCGCTACGTGGAGTGGCCGGCGGGGCGGCTGCCGGCCGGCACCCCGTTACGCCTGTGTCTGCTCGGCCGCGATCCTTTCGGCGGGGCCCTGCTGGGCCTGGACGGACGGCAGGTGCAGGGGCGCGAAGTGCGCCTGCGTCAGGCCGACAGCCTGGAGCAGGCGCTCGACTGCCACATGGTCTTCGTCTCGGGCTCCGAGGAGCGTCGCATGGGCCTGGTTCTGCGCGGCCTGGCCGGCCGGGGGGTCCTCACGGTCAGCGATATTGACGGGTTTGCGGAAGCGGGCGGTGGCATCGGCATGATCACCGAGGATGATCGGGTCCGCTTCGATATCAATCAGGCCACCCTGGCCCGTGATGGCTTGCGAGCCAGCTCTCAGTTGCTGCGCCTCGGGCGCCAGGTGCTGGGCACCGAGCGGGGGCAGCGATGAGACCCCTGCGGGATCAGCCTATCGGCGTCAAGCTTGGCATCGTGGTCAGCTTGAGCGTGCTCATCGCCCTCGGGGTGGCGCTGCTGACGATTTTCATCATTGAGGTGCGTACGGAGCTGAGGCGGGCTGACGAAGACGCCCGCATCCTCTCCGAGATCGTTGCAGACAGTGCCATTTCGCCCCTGCGTTTCGACGACACCCAGGTGGCCGGCACCCTGCTGGCGTCGCTGCGCTACCACGAGCGGGTCGCCGCTGCGATGCTGGTACGACCCGACGGCTCCGTTTTTGCGACCTATCCGACCTCCTTGGTTGAGGACGCCGAGAAACTGGTCAGATTGAGGGGGCTGGCCGAGCAGGGTGACGTGCAATGGGGGCTGCTGCAACTGGTGGTCACCCAGTCCCTGCGCAGCGACGGGGAGGATCTCGGCGCCCTGATCATCGAATTTGACCTGCGCGCCATCGTTCACCGGATTGCCCTGTGGATCGGCTTCGCCCTGCTCGGGTTGGTTGTCGCCCTGATCGCCGCTGGCCTCTTCATCCGGCGCGTCCGCGGCATGATCGTCGATCCGCTGCAGCAGCTTGCCCGGGTGGTACGTGAGGTGGGTGTGCATAAGCGCTATGACCTGCGTGCGCCGGCCGGCTATGCCGATGAAGTCGGCGAGCTCATCGCCGGTTTCAACGGCATGCTGGGTGAGATCGCCGCACGCGACCGCGAGCTTACCCAGCATCGCGAGCACCTCGCCTCCGAGGTGGCTGCGCGTACCGCCGAACTTCAGGCCGCCAAGGAGCAGGCCGAAGCAGCGAGCCGGGCCAAATCCCAGTTCCTGGCCAACATGAGTCACGAGATCCGGACCCCGATGAATGGGGTCATGGGCATGATCGGTCTGTTGCGGCAGACGCCTCTGGTGGAGCGCCAGGGGCACTTTGTTGATATGCTCGACCACTCTGCCTGTGCGCTCATGGAGATCATCAACGACGTGCTCGATGTATCGAAAATCGAGGCCGGCCGCCTCGAACTCGAGAGCCGGCCGTTCTCGCTCAGGGACACCGTAGACCAAGTGGCGGCCCTGTTTGCCACCTCGGCTCACGAGCGTGGGCTGCTGCTGCGCCTGCACGTGGACAGGCGCGTTCCCGAATCGGCTGTGGGCGACGCGTTACGCGTGCGTCAGGTGCTCAACAACCTGGTCTCGAATGCCCAGAAGTTCACCGAGAAGGGCGAGATTGCCGTGCGCATTGCCCGGGTAGCCTGTCAGCAAGCCGGCCACATGCGCCTGCGGGCCGAGGTGCGCGACACCGGCATCGGCGTGCCGCGGGGCGCAGGGGCGCGGCTCTTTCATTCCTTTTCCCAGGCCGACAACTCCATGGCCCGGCGCTTCGGCGGAACCGGGCTGGGCCTGTCCATCGCCAAGCAACTGGTCGAACTGATGAACGGCGAGATCGGCTATGTCACCGAGCCGGGGCAGGGCTCCTGTTTCTGGGTTGAGTTCGAGCTCGCCATCGACGGCCCCAGGGACGCGGCCGAGCAGCCCCTCACGGGCCGCGCCGCCTTGCTGGCTATCGCTGACCCGCTGCTGCGCGACGAGCTCTCCGAGCAGCTGGCGTTTTTCGGATGTCGCAGCGAACTGGCCTTTGATCCGCTGGCCGTGGATGAAATGCTGGCCGTCGGTACCGGCTTCGACTGGGTTGTTGTTGATGCCGCCTTCGGTGGCGGCTCCGGCTTGGCCTTGCTGGGCAGCTTGCGCGCCCGGAGTGATTGCCCACCCCTGGCAGCAGTTGTTGGTGCCGGCCGTGAAGGGGATAAGGATGCCCGCGCTGCCGGAGCGACCATCGTGCTGGCCCGACCCCTCACCGGGGCAGAGATCCGGCGTTTCCTGGTAAGCGAGCTGGCGCCGGTCGACAGCACCCAGGTGCCCCGCAGCCAGGCCCTCGCCGCGCATGTGCTGGTCGTGGAAGATCACCCGGTGAACCGAGAGGTGGTAACGGCCGTGCTGGAGTCCCTCGGTTGCCGCGTCTCGGTTGCCGAGAATGGGCGGCAGGCCCTCGATGTGTGCTGCGCGGAGCGCTTCGATCTGGTCCTGATGGATATCCAGATGCCTGAGATGGACGGCCGGCAGGCCACCATCGGCATCCGAGCCCACGAGGCAACGGCCGACTTGACGCGCATGCCCATCGTCGCCCTCACCGCCAATGCGCTGAAGGAGGATCGCGATGCCTGCCTGGCTGCCGGCATGGATGATTATCTGGTCAAGCCGGTGTCTCGAGAGCAGTTGTGGGCAGTGCTGAGCCGATGGTTGCGGGATGCCCTGCCATCCGATCCCGACGGACCGCCCCGTGCGGCGGGTGGGGTGGTTGCGCCACGCCCCCGCGGCGTGGAGACGGCGATGGACGTGGATCTGCTGATGTCCCTGCCGGGGGTCAATGGCAATCGGGCGTCCCCCATGCTGCAGCGCCTTCTGCCGCTATTCGTCGGCGAAACCGAGCGCAACCTCGTGGCCATGCGGGCCGGGGTCGCGGCCGGTGATGCCGATGCCGTGCGTGCGCTTGCCCACAAGATGAAGTCTGGCTGCCTGGCGGTTGGCGCGGTGTGGCTGGCCAGCCGGGCACGCAGTCTGGATGAACGGATCAAGGCCGGCGGAATCCCGACCGGTGACGATGTGGAAGCCATTGCCGAGGCCTGGACGGCCTGCAAGCAGGTTCTCCTTCGGGAGAAGCTGGTCGGCGTGGAGTTACTGGACCGGGCGGAAAGCCCGATGGAACGATGACGGCAAGTGAAAGCGCCCGCGTCCTGGTGGTGGATGACGACCCCCTAACCCGCCTGATGGCCTCCGAGGCCCTGCGCGAGGGGGGGCTCACTACAATGGAGGCTGAAGACGGGCAGCAGGCCTTGAGCCTGTTCGATGCAACATTACCGGATCTCGTGCTGCTGGACGTGATGATGCCCGGGCTGAGTGGTTTCGAGGTCTGTCAGCAACTGCGTGCCCGGCATAGCGGGGCGCTGGTTCCCATCATCATGCTGACTGGGCTGGACGATGGCGACTCGGTTCAGCGCGCCTTTGATGTGGGAGCCACCGACTTCATATCCAAGCCGATCAACTGGACCCTGCTGCGTTTCCGCATCCGTTACGTGCTGCGTTCGGCCCAGGTCATGAAGGAGCTGACCCGCAACAAGGAGAGCCTCTCCAACGCCCAGCGCATTGCCCGTCTTGGCAGCTGGGAGTGGTTCGTGAATGAAAACCGGGTCCAGCGCTCGGACCAGTATTACCGGCTCTTCGGGCAGCCTGCCAGTGTCTTCGGTGAGCAGATGGAGGCCATACTTGAGCATGTGTATGTGCCCGACCGTCCCCTGGTGGCGGCGGCGCTTGACGGTGCCCGCAGGGGCATCGGTTTTCAGCTGACCTACCGGGTGGTATGGCCCGACGGCAGCGTGCGCACGGTGCTCGAAACCGTGGAGCCCGGCGATCCGGACGAGGCAGCCGGACTGGTCATGGAAGGTAGCGCCCAGGACATCACCGACCAGGTGGACGCCCAGCGCCGCATCCGTCAGCTTGCCTATTTTGACCATCTCACCGGCCTGCCCAATCGGGAGTTCTTTCGCGAGAACCTGCTGGGTGCTGCCGTGCGCTGCCTGCGCAACGACAGCCGGTGTGCGGTGATGGTAGTGGATATCGACCGCTTTGCACGCATCAACGACAGCCTGGGGCCGGAGCGCGGCGACCAGGTGCTGCAGGTTATCGGCCACCGCCTGCGTGAGAGCATGGGTGATCGGGCTCCCGCCGAGCCCGCGGGCGGCGGAGCCCTGCCCAGCTTCAAGGTGGCCCGCCTGGCTGCGGACGAGTTCGGCATTCTCATGCCCGACGTGGGTGACCTGGAAGAAATGCTGGCCGTCGCCCATCAGTTGTTGAGGGTGGTGCGGGCCCCGATCCATGTGCCGGGGCAGGACATCACCCTGTCGGCGCGCATCGGGCTGGCTGTGATGCCCGATCATGCGGGTGACGCAGATGCCCTGTTGAAGGCCGCCGAGACGGCACTCAACCGTGCCAAGCGTACCAATGGCGAACCGGTGGCCCTGTTTTCCGAAGAAATGAAGGTGGCGGCCTTTCTGCGCTTTACCCTTGAGGGCGAGCTGCGCCGGGCCATTGGCGACAACGAGCTGCGGGTGGTGTATCAGCCCATCGTCGATGCCAACACCGGCAGCATCGTCAAGGCGGAGGCCCTGGTACGCTGGCCTCACATGGGGCGCGGGCCGGTGCCACCCCCCGAGTTCATATCCCTGGCCGAAGAGACCGGGATGATCGTGCCCCTCAGTCGTGCGGTTTTCGAGCGGGTATGTGCCGATATTGTGGAGTGGGGCACCGCCCTGCCGCCCGACTTCCGGATCAGTGTGAATCTCTCGGGGGTCAATTTCATGGACGCCCAGCTCATCCCCACGGTCCGGGCCGAACTGGAGAGTGCCGGCGTGCCGGCATCGCGCATCGAGTTCGAACTCACCGAGACCGTGCTGATGCGCGATCTGGATTACGCCACAGGCATCCTGGCCCAGTTGCGCGAGATGGGGGTGCGGGTGGCGGTGGACGACTTCGGGACGGGGTATTCGTCCCTGGCCTACCTGCGCCGGCTGGCCGTGGATACCCTCAAGATCGACCGCTCCTTTGTCAATGAACTGGATGACGGGCAGGGCATCGCCATTGTCGAGGCGGTCATCGGTCTGGCTCACAGCCTGGGGCTCGAAGTGGTTGCCGAGGGTGTCGAGTCCGTGTCCCAGCTGTCGGCCCTGCATCAGCGGGGTTGCTACCTCATCCAGGGCTATCTCTTTGCGCGGCCCATGTCCGCCACCATGTTGGCCCAGGCCCTGAAGGACGGAATCGGCATGCCGCAGGGGCTCCAGCTCGTGGCCGGTTAGCCGTGCGGGCGCGGCCCAGGCCGTTCCTCAGCTTGGCCGGCGTTCCGGGCGGATCGCGATGGACAGGCGGTTGCCTTCCGAGGCTTCGAGCTCCCGCAGTTGGCGGATCAGGCTTTCATCAAGCACGAAGTCGGCGGCCAGCAACATCACTCCGTCTCGGGTGACCAGGTCACGCGCCAGCACCATGCCGGGTTTGAGGGAGGAGGGGTTGAGCTCGTTGGAGGCGCTGGAGATGGTCTCGGTAGCTCCGAGCACGTCCACCAGGGCGTCCACCACTTGTGGGCAATAGCGCTTGCCCCGGTTCTGCTGGATGAAGGCGACCGCCTCGTCCTGCTTGAGCTTGCGCGGTGACAAGGTGCCGATCTGCAGGGCGTCGAAATCGTTGGCCACCGCCAGCACCCGGGCACCGTAAGGAATCGCCAGCCCGGACAGGCGGTCCGGGTAACCCTGGCCGTCCCAGCGTTCATGGTGGCCGCGGATGAAGGTGCCGGCCTTGCGCAGGTTCTCCAGGCCCATCAGGGCGGCCTGGCCGGTGACCGGGTGCTTGCGCAGCAGGCCGAGCTCGTCGCCACTCATGTGGGAAACGGGCTTGGAGAGCAGTTCGTCGGGCAGTCCGATCTTGCCTACGTCGTGGAGCAGACCGGCCAGCATCACGTCCTGGGCCTCGGGGGCTGGGAAGTTGAGTTTGAGGGCGATCTTGCGGGCCAGGTCGGCCACCCGCCGGGAGTGGCCGGAGATTACGCCCTCACGCAGTTCGATGAGGTTGGAAAATACCCGGATGGAAGTCAGGAAGTTCTGCTTGAGCTTCTCGTGGGCCAGCTTCAGCTCGCTGGTGCGGGCTTCGACCTTCTCTTCGAGGCTGGCATTGAGGGCTTTCAGCTCCTCGTTCTGGGCGAGGGTGAGCTTTTCCAGGCGGGTCTTCTCGCGCTCCAGGGCCTTGCGCTCGAGGGCCTCGCGCACGGTCAGGACCACGTCCTGGTCGTTCCATGGCTTGGAAATGTAGCGAGCGATTTGCCCGGCGTTGATGGCCGCAATGGTTGATTCCATGTCGGCATAGCCGGTGAGCAGCAGGCGCACGGCGTCCGGGTGGCGCTGGCGGGCTTCGGCCAGGAAGGTGGCGCCGTCCATGCCCGGCATGCGCATGTCAGAGATAATCAGATCCACGTGCTCCCGGTCGAGGATCTCAAGGCCCTCTGTGCCCCCTCCTGCCACCAGCACGGTGTAGCCGTGGGGGCGGAAGAGGCGCCGCAGGGACGACAGGATGTTGGCTTCGTCGTCAACGCACAGGAGGGTGAAGCTGCTGTTTTCGGGGGATGTGCTCATGCTTGGGCTCCGGCAGACGCCTCGTGGTGGACGGGCAGGGTGATGCGGAAGGTGGTACCCGTTCCGGGCGCGCTGCTTACGCTGATGTTGCCGCGATGATTTTGAACGATGCCATAGGACAGGGACAGGCCGAGGCCGGTCCCCTTGCCGATGGGTTTGGTGGTGAAGAAGGGGTCGAATATCTTGTCCATGACGTCCGGGGGAATGCCCTGGCCGTCGTCGGCAACCTCGATCCACACGCTCTCGCCCTGGAGGCCGGTGCGTATGGTGATGGTGCCACGGTGTCCGTCGGGCATGGCCTGGGCAGCGTTGACAAAAAGGTTCATGAAGACTTGGTTGAGCTGGGAAGGCAGGCATTCCACCAGGGGGAGCTGGCCATACTCCCGGACGATGTCGGCCCGGTACTTGATTTCGTTACTGGCGATGTTGAGGGTGCTGTCGAGCCCGTGATGGAGGTCGGCGGCCTGCCAGTCCTGGGTGGTTTCGGCGCGGGAGAAATCGCGCAGGTCCTGGACGATCTGGCGTACCCGGTTGGTGCCTTCCTCGGATTCGCCGAGCAACTGATGGATGTCATCGCGCAGGTAGTCGAAGTCGGCGTCCTTCCGGGCGGCCTGGATACGGGTCTGGTCGTCCGCCGGCAGGGCGGCTTCGCTGGTCTCGTAGCAGCTCACCACCTTGAGCAACTGCTCCACGTAGCCCTTCAGGCTGCGGATGTTGGAATTCACGTAGCCGATGGGGTTGTTGATCTCATGGGCCACGCCGGCTGCGAGCTGGCCGATGGAGGCCATCTTCTCTGACTGGACGAGCTGTTGCCGGGTGTCCTGCAGGCGGCAGTTAAGCTCGGTGAGCTCCGCGTAGCGCTTCAGCAGCTCTTCCTCGGCCCGTTCCCGCCGGGCAATGTCTTGTTCAAGGCTGGCCTTGGCCTGCTGCAATTGCTCCGTGCGGCGGGCCACCTTGGCCTCCAGGTCGGCATGCATGCGCAGCAGCTCGGTTTCGGCGTTCTTCCGTTCGGTGATGTCCTGCAGGGTTTCGATGGCACCGATGATTTCGCCCAGGGCGTTACGCAGCGGGGCTGCCGTGAAGAACAGCCAGCGGCCCTTGTCGCCCATCTGAGGGAAGAAGTCTTCGGCCTCGTAAGCGCCCTCGATCACCGGTGAGCGTCGCAGTTTCTTGGTGCCGTAGAGTTCGAGCATGTCGTCGATCTGCCCCGATACAATCAGGTCGGCCATGATCGGCCGTTCGCTGGGGTAGAAGGCAGACCATTGGTTGCATGTGCCAACCAACTCGCTGGCGGGCAGCCCGATGACCTGTTCGCAGGCGTGATTCCAGTGGGTGACCACGTGTCGGGCGTTGATCACCAGGGTGGGGACGGGGTCTGCGTCGATGATCTGGGTCAGCAGTTGCTGGGCCTGCTTCTGGGCGGCCTCGGCGCGCTTGCGCTCGGTCACGTCGATGAAGTTGCAGACGATGGTGCGCTGGCCCTGAATCTCTTCGTCAGAGACCGTCAGTTCCACCCAGCGCTCTTCACCGCATCGGGTGATCAGCAGTGTTTCGTAACGGCCCACCGGGTGGTCGCCGTGGAGCCGGGCCAGGCCGCGTTCGCGGATGGTGTCGCTCACGTTGGCCGGGTAGAAGGCCCAGAAGTCCTTCTCGATCAGCTCTTCCGCACTGAAGCCACTCAAGCGGGACATGGCCCGGTTGGCATACAGCACTTTGCCGCCCCGATGCAGCAGGAGGCCCGAACTGAGGCTTTCAGCCAAGGGGAAGAGGGTGCCGGACAGGGCGTAGGGGGAGGGCTGGGCCATGGTCTATCCGAGCAGTGTTTCATAGCTGTCGAAGCGGGCCCGGGTTTCGGCCAGCACGGCGTTCAGGCTGTCCCAGCCAAGGCCCAGGGCACTGACCGTGTCCTGATCCAGGCTGGGCATCTGGCTGGGGGACTCCCCGTCCTGGTCCAGATCCAGGGCGTGGGCAATGCCGTCAGCGTAATGGATGATGCCCGCCAGCCCGCCCGGCATGCCCAGGGCTGGCCGATGGTGCCAGGCCAGAGCGTCGATGATGTCGGCGGGAAAGTTCCAACGCTGGGCCAGGGCGGCGCTCACCTCGCTGTGGTCGAAGCCAAAATGGCTGCGCTCGGCATCCTCAAGGCGGCAGTCCTGGGCCGCCGCGGCCGCCAGCACGGTCGTGAAGTGTTCGGGGTAGAGCACCATCATGGCCAGCCGGCCGATGTCGTGGAGCAGACCGGCAAGGAAAAGCACCTCCGGAGGGCGTTTCAAGGGGCTTGCCAGCGCTTGCGCCGCCACGGCGGTGCCCAGCACATGTCGCCAGAAGCGCTTCTGGCTGAAGCCGGGGCAGCGGCCGGCGGGTAGACCGGACATGACTGAAGCGGCCAGCACCAGCGAGCGGATGGCAGAAAGGCCCACTACCACGATGGCATCGTGAATCGAGCCGACCCGGGATTGCAGCCCGTAGAAGGGAGAGTTGGCGACCCGCAGGACCCGGGCGGTGATGACCTGATCCTGGCTGATGTGGCGGGCCAGCGTGCCGATGTCGATGTCGGCACCCGCCATCGACTGAAGCACTTCGATGGCCACCGCCGGCATCGCGGGCAGCTTCTGCACGTGGCCGATCATCTCGTCGAGGCTGGGCGGTTTCATTTTCCGGAGGCCTGACGGAAAGCCAGCACGGCGTGGAGCAGGGCCTGGGAGCCGGGCTCGTCGGCGGTATGGCGGAACAGGTACATGACCCGCTCGCGGATCTTCACGTGCTGCCGTGCCAGCGCCTCCGGGTCTTCTGGCGGGCACACGATCAGCATGTCGATGCCCCGCCGTTGCAGGCTTTCCAGGTGGGCGGCGGTGAGGCTCAGGCCCGCCGGCAGGAGCACGGCGCCGGTGCTGTCGGTCACCGGGGCGGCGAGCACGGCACCGGGAAGCGTCTCACCCAGAGGCTGCGTCAGGTTCTCGCTCATGGGGTGTCAGTGCGGCAGGTAAAGGTGAGCAGGCAGCCACGGGGGGCCGGCTGACCGCCGAGCGGGTGGGCCTCGACCCGGAACAGGCGGGCGCCGCAGCGCAAGTCGGCATGGCCGGCGCTGGCTTGAATCAGTGGCAGAAATGCCACGGGCAGCACCTCTTCTGCCCCCAGGCCGAGCAGGGGTGCCTGTTCGGAAAACAGATTCTCCGCGGCGCGGTTGGCGAAGGCGATCATGCCCCCCGGATCGACCCCGAGTACCGGCAAGGGCATAACCGCCAGGGCCTCCTGGGTCAGGCTGAGGGCGGCTTCGTCCATTCCCAGGCGACGCTCCTGGTCGGCGAGCACGCCCGTCAGGCGTTCGTTGATACGTTCCAGCTCGCGGTTGGCGTGCTGCAACTCGGCAGCCAGACGCTGGTTGTCGTCGGTCAGCGCCTTGCGACGGAAGGCTTCCTCGATATTGGCCCGCAGCATGGCGTCATCCCAGGGCTTGGTGAGAAACTTGTAGATGGCGCCTTCGTTGATCGCATCGGTGACCGATTGCAGGTCGGTGTAGCCGGACAGCACCATGCGCACCGTGTCCGGGTGCATGTCCTTGGCCTTGTGCAGAAATTCGACTCCCGTCATGCCGGGCATACGCTGGTCGGAGACGATCACGTCCACCTGGTTGGTGGCCAGCACTTCGAGCCCCTGTTGCCCGCCGGTAGCGGTGAGGATGGTGTAGCCGTCGCGGCGCAGCAGGCGGCGTAGGGACGACAGGATGTTCTCCTCGTCATCGACCAGCAGCAGCGTGCGTTCGGCCGTCGGGCCCCGCAGCAGGCTGTTGTCGAGGCGATCGTCTTTCATCAGGCGTGCCTCGAAGTCGTCCGGGGTCAGAGCCGGTCCGAGCAGGGGGCCCTGGAGGTAGTCGCAGCCGCAGGCCTGCATCACCGAGGCCACCTGGGCGCTGCGGACACCCTTGGCGCTGACTGACAGTTTCATGCGGTGCGCCCGGGTCACCAGCGCCCGCACGATGGCCACGCCTTCCGGGTTGGTGGTCACGTCCTGCACCAGTCCGGCCGGTACTTCGATGGCGTCCACCGGCAGCCGGCCAACCCAGGCCAGCAGGGCGTTGGCCTGGCTGGCTGCGCTGATGGTGAAGCGGATGCCGCAGGCCTTGAGATGGCTCAGGGCTGCTGTTGTGGTATCGGGTACCTCGCCATGCTCGGTGATGATGTTGAGCTCCAGGCAGCCCGGTTCCAGGCGGGATTCCAGTAGCACCGTGCTCAGGACATGGGAGAAGCCTGGGTCGCATAGCGCCTCCAGCTTGGCGCCGACTGTCAGGACGATGTGTCGCCGATGGGTGGCATTCCATTCTCCGATCTGCCGGCAGGCAACCTGCAGGGGGGCAAGATCGTCCAGCGTGGCGTGCTGGATGACCACATTCTCCTGGCGCCGAGGCGTTACCACGTAAAGTTTTGCGCCGACGAGCGTACCGCTGCGGCTGTCGAAGCGGGGCTGAAACAGCAGGGGCGGCAAGGCCTGCGCAGGGCGATCAGGGCTGTCCATCGAATCTCCAGACTGGGGGTGGCGCGCGGCAACGGCCGGGGGGCGAGCCCTCTGCCGGTTGCGAACCATCGCAGCGGATATCGGCCTTGGGCCAGTTGGCTTGAGGGAATCCGTCACGCTCCCCCCAATTCACAGGCGTGGCGGGCAGCCCGGGGCCGGGCAGAGTAAAATCGGGCCCATGCCCAGTCATGCTCACCATTTTCCTTTCCTATCCCTCGTTGCCATCGGTATCGGCGCGGCCTTTGGCGCCTGGCTGCGCTGGTGGCTGGGGCTGCGACTCAATCCGGTACTGGCGCAGATGCCCCTGGGTACCCTGGCGGCCAACCTGCTCGGCGGGTATCTGGTCGGTGTAGCAGTAGCCTTTTTTGCCTTCCGCCCAGAACTGCCCGCTGAGGTACGGCTGTTTGTCGTCACCGGCTTTCTGGGTGGTCTCACCACTTTTTCATCCTTTTCGGCCGAGGTGGTGCATCTGATCGATACCGCCCGCTACGCCTGGGCTGCCGGCGCTGCGGCCTTGCACCTTTGTGGATCCCTGTCGATGACCGCGCTGGGCATGTGGACCGTGCATGGCCTGCGCTCCTGATAGGCTCACCGATATCCCCCACTGACTTTCTGCTTCCGCTGCAATCCCGATGGCCTCTCCGCAAGACCGGCAAGACCCCTATTCCCTTCTCGAACAGTGCCTGTCGGCCGACCGCCCGGCCTTGCGCCGTGATCTGCGCCGCCTGCCGAAGCGCCCGCGCAGTCTGGCCGAGCTGCCGGAGCCCCTGCGCCTGCGCATTGCCGATTCGGCCGCCAGGCTGATCGCCCGCGCCAACGGCCTGCCCAAGCCGGACTTCCCCCCCGACCTGCCGGTCAATCAGCGCAAGGACGAAATCGCCGAGGCTATCCGAAAGCACCAGGTGGTCATCGTGTGTGGCGAAACCGGCTCCGGCAAGACCACCCAGCTGCCCAAGATCTGCCTGGAGCTGGGCCGTGGGGTTGCCGGCCTGATCGGCCATACCCAACCGCGGCGGATCGCCGCCCGCGCCACCGCCAGCCGCATCGCCCAGGAACTGAAGAGCGAGCTGGGCAGCACCGTCGGCTACAAGATCCGCTTCACCGACCGCATCGGCCCCCAGAGCTACATCAAGCTGATGACCGACGGCATCCTGCTGGCCGAGACCCAGGGTGATCCGCTGTTGTCGGCCTATGACACTTTGATCATAGACGAGGCCCACGAGCGCAGCCTGAACATCGACTTCCTGCTCGGCTACCTGCGCCAGCTACTGGTGAAGCGGCCGGACATGAAGCTCATCGTGACCTCCGCCACCCTGGATGCCGAGCGCTTCGCCCGCCACTTCGGTCGCGGAGACACGCCCGCCCCGGTGATCGAGGTGTCCGGCCGCCTATTTCCCATCGAGATGCGCTACCGGCCCGTGGAAAGGGACGAGCCCAAGCCCGTGCGCCCCGGCGAACCCGCGCCGCGCCAGGACAACCGCGGCCCGGACCGGGACCTCTACGATTCCCTGGTGGATGCGGTGGACGAGGCTCACCGCAGCGGCCCCGGCGACGTGCTGGTGTTCCTGCCCGGCGAGCGGGAGATCCGTGAAGCCGCCGAGGCCCTGCGCAAGGCCCACCACGCCGCTGGCACCGAGATCCTGCCCCTGTTTGCCCGCCAGTCGGCCCAGGATCAGGCCCGCGTCTTCGCCCCGTCCAAGGGGCGCCGGGTGGTGCTGGCCACCAACGTGGCCGAGACCTCCCTCACCGTGCCGGGCATCCGCTACGTGGTGGATACCGGCCTGGCCCGGCTCAAGCGCTACAGCCACCGCAACAAGGTGGAGCAATTGCAGATCGAGAAGATCGCCCAGTCGGCCGCCCGTCAGCGGGCCGGGCGCTGCGGCCGGGTCAGCGACGGCGTGTGCTTCCGCCTGTATGACGAGGACGACTTCAACAAACGGCCTGCCCACACCGATCCGGAGATCCTGCGCTCGTCCCTGGCCGGGGTGATCCTGCGCATGAAGTCCCTCAAGCTTGGCGAGGTGGCGGACTTCCCCTTCATCGACGCACCCCTGCCGCGCATGGTGGCCGACGGCTATCAGCTGCTGGCCGAGTTGGGTGCGGTGGAGGAGATGGAGGGGGCGACGGCCATGAACCTCACCCCCGTCGGCCGCGAACTGGCCAAGTTGCCCCTGGACCCGAAGATCGGCCGCATGATCCTCGCCGCCCGCGACCGGGGCAGCCTGGCCGAGGTGCTGGTGATTGCTGCAGCCCTGTCCACCCAGGATGTACGCGAGCGCCCGCCCGAGCGCCAGGCCGCCGCCGACCAGGCCCACGCCCGTTTCCGCGGCACCGAGAATGAGCAGAAGTCCGAGTTCCTGTGGTTCTGGAACCTGTGGAAGGCCTGGGAGGAGGTCCAGCGCCACGAGACCTCCAGCAAGCAGAAGGCCTGGTGCAAGACCCACTTCCTGTCCTGGTTGCGCCTGCGCGAGTGGCGCGATGTGTACAACCAGCTGCACACCCTGTGCGCCGAGCACGGCTGGAAGGAGAACGATCAGCCGGCCAGCTATGAAGCCATCCACAAGGCGCTGCTCACCGGCCTGATGGGCCACGTGGGCTGCAAGATCGAGGACGCCTCGGGGCCGGCCGCCGGCAGCTACCTGGGTGCCCGCGGCATCAAGTTCTGGCCACACCCGGGTTCGGCCATCGCCAAGAAGGCCGGCAAGTGGATCATGGGCGCCGAGCTGGTGGATACCTCGCGCCTGTTTGCCCGCTGCCTCGCCCGCATCGAGCCGGAGTGGCTGGAGGAGGTGGGTGAGCACCTGCTCAAGCGCCAGGTATCCGAGCCCCATTGGTCCAAGGCCAGCGGCGCCGTGCGGGCCTGGGAGCGCGGCACCCTGTACGGCCTCACCGTGTATCCGCGGCGCGGGGTGAGCTACCGGGAGATTGACCCGGCCCTGTGCCGCGAGCTGTTCATCCGCGAAGGCCTGGTCCAGGGCGAGATCGCCGAAGGCCCGGCCCGGGGCATGGCCTTCCTGGCCCACAACCGGCGCCTGGTGGCCGAGATCGAACGCCTGGAGCACAAGTCCCGGCGCCCCGACGTGCTGGTGGACGAGGAGCTGATCTACGCCTTCTACGACGCCAAGCTGCCCCCGGAGGTACTCGACCTGGCCAGCTTCGAGGCCTGGCGCAAGCGCACCGAAAAGGCAGAACCCAAGGCCCTGCAGCTCACCCGCGACCAGCTCATGCGCCACGACGCGGAGGGCATCACCACCGATCGCTTTCCGGCCAGCCTGGAGGTGCTGGGGCAGAAGCTCAAGCTCACCTACCTGCACGCGCCGGGCGAATCCGACGACGGCGTGACCCTGACGGTGCCCCTGGCCATGCTTAACCAGATACCGGCCAACCGCTGTGAGTGGCTGGTGCCCGGCCTGCTGGAAGAGAAGGTGATGGCCTTGCTGAAGACCGTGCCCCAGAAGCACCGCCACCGCCTGCAGCCCATGGCCGAGAGCGCCGGTGCCTTCATGGAGCGCTTCGATGGCGGCGACTTCGATACGGACGAGCCGCTGATCAAGATGCTCCAGCGCTTTGTGGAAGAGCGGGTGTCCCTGAAGCTGCCCATGGAGAGCTTCCGCCCGGAGAACCTCAACCCCCACTGCTTCATGAACTTCCGTGTGCAGGACGAGCACGGCCGCATCATCGGCCAGTCCCGCAACCTGGCGGAACTGCGGGCCAAGTACCGGGACCAGGTGGCGGCCCGCTTCCAGTCGGCGCGCATCGTGCCGGCGGCGGAGGCCCCGGCGCCAAAGAAGGGGCCCGCGCCGGAGGGCCGGCAGAGTACCCCCGCAGCGGCGGCGCCCGCCAGCGACAAGGCCCTGGCCGGCTTCACCGGGTGGACTTTCGGTGCCCTCCCCGAGCTGCTGGAGGTGAAGGTGGCCGGGCGCGACATCGTCGGATTCCCTGCCCTCCACGATGATGGCAGCAGCGTCTCCCTGCGCCCCTACGACACGCCGGAGGAGGCGGCTCGGGTGCATCGGGGGGGCCTGGCCCGCCTGTTTGCGCTGGAGCTGTCGGCCCAGGTGAAGGCCATCGAAAAGCTGCCGGGCATCCGCGACCTGGCCCTGCAATTCATCAACTACGGTTCCGAGGCCGAGCTCAAGGCCCAGCTGGTCACCGCCACCCTGGAGCGCTGCTGCCTGCTGGAGCCGCTGCCCGGCGATGCCGACAGCTTTGCCCGGCGCTGTCAGGAGGCCAAGCCGCGCATCACCCTGGTGGCCCAGGAGCTGATGCGCCTCACCAGCCAGCTGATCGTCGAGCACGCCACCATGACCAAGCGCGTGGCCGGCCTGAAGACCTTCCCCGACGTGGTTGCCGACATCAACGCCCAGGTGGCCAGACTGATGCCGAAGAACTTCCTGGTGGCGCTCCCTTACGAGCGCATCGCCCAGATCCCCCGCTACCTGAAGGGGGTGACGGTGCGCATCGACAAGCTGCGCACCAGCCCGGCCCGGGACGCCCAGTTGATGGCCGACTGGAAGGGGCTGGCCCAGCCCTTCGAGCGCGAATGGCTGGCCAAGGCCAAGGCCGGGGTGACCGACCCGCAGCTGGAGGAATTCCGCTGGATGCTGGAGGAGCTGCGGGTGGGCCTGTTTGCCCAGGAGCTCAGAACGCCCATGCCGGTGTCGGTGAAGCGCCTGCAGAAGATCTGGGACAGCCGGCCGCGGTAAAGTGACGGTGGCGCGTGCCACGCCGGCACGCGCCTGGCCCCCTGTTCAACGGAGTCTGCCCCATGAATGAAGCCCTTCCCGTACCGGACCTGCGCGGGGTCAGCCCCTCGCTGGTGCGCCTCACCCACGTGATCTACCTCCTGCATGCGTTTGCCGTGGTGGTGGGCGTGACGTCGTCGGCGGCCACCGTGGCCGGCGGCTTCGTGTTCGGCCTGCCGTCCCTGCTGGCGGTGATTCTCAACTACATCAAGCGTGGGGCAGTGCGCGGCACCTGGCTCGACAGCCACTTCAGCTGGCAGATCCGCACCTTCTGGTTCACCCTGCTGTGGTTGGTGCTGTCCGGCCTGGTGATGCTGACCATCATCGGCATCCCGGTGGCCGCCTGGCTGATGATCCCGGTGCTCGGGCTGTGGGTGGGGTATCGCGTGGTGCGGGGCTGGCTGGCCCTGTCGGGCGCCAGGCCGGTAGGCGGCTGAGACCCTTAACGCCGCCAGCTACAGGCCGAGGAGGCGGGCTTCTTTTTCGCGAAGGGCTTGAGAAAGGACTTGAATCTTCACAGGGCAGCCCCGATGCTTCAAGGCATTGCCCTTATCGGTCCGACTTGCCATGAATGATTTCTCCTTCGACGTCCGTGAATCCGAGTTCGATACCGCGGTGCTGGCCCTGTCCCGCCGGGTGCCGGTGCTGGTGGATTTCTGGGCGCCCTGGTGTGGGCCCTGCCGCAGTCTCAAGCCCTTGCTCGAGAAGCTGGCTGCCGAGTACGGCGGACGCTTTGTGCTGGCCAAGATCAACTCCGACGAAGCCCAGGCGGTGGCAGCCCGCTATGCGGTGCGAAGCATTCCGGCGGTCAAGCTGTTCGTGAATGGCGAGGTGATGGACGAGTTTGAAGGTGCCCTGCCGGAAGGTCAGCTGCGCGCCTTTCTGGACACGCATCTGCCGGATGAAGCCGAACGCCTGCGCCTTGCTGCTGCGGGTGTCGCCGATCCGCTGCAGCGGGCCGAACTGCTGCGCCAGGCGGCCGGTCTGTCGGGGGGGCGGCAGGCTATCGTCCTGGAGCTGGTCGCTGCGTTGCTCGACGCCAATCTGGTGGAGGACGCGGCCGCCGGTCTCGAGACCATCGCGGCGCCGGATCGGGACGAAGCCTGGCAGACGCTGAAGGCCCGGCTCGACCTGATGGAAGGCGCCCAGGCGGTGGACGAGCCGGCCCTGGAGGCCCGCATCGGCGCCGACGCGAAGGATTTCGAGGCCCGCTTTGCGCTGGCCTCGGCACGGGCCGCACGCGGCGAATGGGTCGCCGCCTTTGATCAGTTGCTTGAGGTCGTGTTGCGCGACCGGGCTGACGCCCGCAGCAAGGCGCGCGACACGCTGGTGGAATGGTTTGCCCTGTGCCCGGACGCCAAGGCAGTAATGAGCGCCCGGCGTCAGCTTTCCATGTATCTGAATTAGCAGAGCCGGGGCAGCGTGCCCCGGCTGGAGGCGCCACTGGCGAGCTTTCTGGGAAATTTTACAAAAAGTTGTCTTGAAAAATTGATCCTCTTTTTTTCATTTTTTAATTCAATCGCTTAGTTTTTTGGCGCGATTCTCGCTTTGTGGTTCGGGTTTTTGTTAACTCACCAAAAGTGCTAAAAAATGAAAAGAAATTTTGCGATTCTGGTCGCCTCTCTGATGGCCTTGGGCAGCATGGGGGCGGCGCAAGCTGATGTGCTGACAGTCAGCGGCTCCGTGGCCACCCTGCCCGGCACAACCCAGACCTTCGGCCCGACGACCGACTCCTCCTACGTCTCCGACGGCTTGTCCATCTATGACGTCGTCGGCAACTCCTCTTCCGCTTCGGCCTGGGGCAACGATCACGGTACCTATCGGGCCTCGTCTTCCGGCAGCGGCACTTTTGACAGCATGTCGCGTTTCCAGCGCAGCCTGGACGTGGTGAACAACCTGGGCGGCGACGCGAGCTTTGCCCTCAACTTCTTCATCTACTACGGCGGCCTTTACATCGACAACTACTACGGTGTGGCGGGTAGCGGTTCGGTGGGTTACGACCTCAAGATCAACACCGGTGCAACCAACCTCTACAAGAGCTCGGCAGTGCTTGATTCGAGCGGCAATGTCTCCGTCGTCAACGCCCTGAACGGCGCCTCCCTGTCCAGCAGCGGTAGCTACCACTCCTACTCGTGGGGTGGCACCTACGTGACGCTCGATCTGGGCGTGCTGGGTGCCGGCCAGAGCAAGACCATCGATTTCGACCTGGTGTCCACCGCAATGGGTAGCTTCGGCGTGGAAAGCTACGCCTGCGGTGAATGGGGCTATGGTGAGCAACCCGTGGCCTTCGCCGCCGTGGTGGATGATGGCTACGGCGGTTATGGTGGCTATGGCGGCGGTACCTGCTATCGCAGTGCCTACGCCGGGGGCGGTCTGGGTGATCCCAACGATGTGAGCTCCACCCTTCCGCCCGGGGGCGCGAACTTCCAGGTGACCGGTTCTTTGCTGAACCAGGTGCCCACCCCTGCCAGCCTGCCGCTCGTGGGCGTAGGGCTCGCTGCACTGGGTGCCCTCCGGCGCCGTCGGCGTTGATCAGCCTTCGCTGTTTCAGTTAGCCTTTGCGGGCCGCCTGAGGGCGGCCCGCTTCACTTCGACCTACCACAACCGATCATGGCCACGATTGCACTCATCTGGGAACTGGGTTCCGACTACGGCCATATTGGCCGATTCCTGCCGATTGCCCTTGAGCTGAAGGCCCGCGGGCACCGGCCGGTCATGATCCTGCGGGATATCTCGCGGGCTGACGAGATGCTCGGCCTGCACGGGATCGAGTACCTGCAGGCGCCCCTGTGGCTGCCGCCGGTCCAGGGTTTGCCGCCCCCCATCAATTTCACTGAATCCCTGTTTCTGTTCGGCTTTCTGCAGCCGGGGGGGCTGCTGTCGGTGCTGCGCGCCTGGCGCGCGTTGCTGGCTTTACTCAAGCCCGACCTGCTGATTTTCGACCACGCGCCGACGGCCTTGCTGGCGAGCCGCGGACTGGGCCTGCCGCGCCTCGTCACCGGCAACAGTTTTGCGGTGCCACCGCGACGTACCCCGCTGCCCCTCTACGAATGGTGGAATCCCAAGGCGGGCGCCCCCCAGCGGGAGCTGGACTGCGAAGAGCGGCTGCTACGCAACGCCAATCATGCCCTTTCCGCACTGGGGGCGCCGCCGATGACCTGCGTTGCCGACCTCTACGATGTGGACGTGACCCACATTACCGGCGCGCCCGAACTCGACGTCTATGGTCCGCGGGATGCTGCGTGCTACGTGGGTGCGATCAATGCGCTTGATCAGGGGGTCGAGCCCCGCTGGCCGGCGGGGCCGGCCCGGCGGGTGTTTGCCTACCTGAAGCCCCGATATATGCACTTCGATGCGGTCCTTACCGCGCTCGCCCGCCTGGATGCCAGTGTGTTGGTGTTCGCCCCGGGCCTCGCCCGCCAGAACATGCTGCGCCTGCAGGCGGCAAATCTGGCTTTCAGCACCGAGCCCCTGCGGATGCGCAGCGTGCGCGAGCAGGTGGAGATGGCTGTTTGCCACGCGGGCGGGATGGTGGACGTGATGCTCCAGGCCGGGCGGCCGGTCTTCCTGCTGCCCATGCAGATGGAGCAGACCATGACGTCACGGCGGGTGGAGGAGGTGGGCTGCGGGCTCTTCCATATCGCCCAGCAGGGGCCCAAGGAGCTGGAGAAGGGGCTCAAGCGGGTATTCGGCACGCCGGCCTATGCCGAGCGCGCACTCGCTTACCAGCAGCGCAACGCCAACTTCACCCAGGCCTTTGCCATGGAGCGGATGATCGGTGGCTGCGAAGCCCTGCTGGCCAACGCTGCCCGCTGATTTCAAGAAAAAGCCCCGCACGGGGCGGGGCTGATCGATCGCGTCGGTGAGGTCTTACTGCTCGCCACCCCGCTTGCCCACGTGCTCCCGGGCCAGACGTTGCTGCACGTCGTTGGGTGCCGGTTCGTAGTGGCTGAAGGCGATGCTGCAGCTACCGTCGCCGCCGCTGATGGACTTGAGGCGGGACTCGAAGCCTTCCATCTCGGCCATGGGTACCTGGCTGATGATCTCCGTCCAGCCGGGTTGCGGGCTGTCGGTGCCGGTGACGCGGCCGCGGCGGCCGGAGAGTTCGGCGCTGATGCCACCGAAGTGCTCATCGGCGACACGCACCGTGAGGGTGATCAGCGGCTCCAGCACTACCGGCCGGGCGCCCTGGACGGCTTCCTGCAGGGCGTGGCGGGAGGCGGTGATGAAGGAGATTTCGTTGGAGTCCACCGCGTGGTGCTTGCCATCGAACACCGTCACCTTCAGATCCTGTAGCGGGAAGCCGGCCATGACGCCTTCGGCAATGGCCTGGCGCACACCTTTTTCCACCGCGGGCATGAAGTTGTAGGGGATGGTGCCGCCCTTCACCTCGTCGGCCAGCTCCAGCCCGGCGCCCCGTTCCAGGGCTTCGACGCGCAGGGCCACTTCGCCGAACTGGCCGGCGCCGCCGCTCTGCTTCTTGTGGCGGTAGCGGGCTTCGGCGCTGCCGGCGATGGTCTCCCGGTAGGGGATGGCCGGCGGCTTGGTGCCGAGGGTGAGGTTCCAGCGGGTCTTGAGGGTGTCGAGCACCGACTTGAGATGCACCTCGCCGAGGCCGCGGATCACGGTCTCCTTGGCCTGGAGGTTGTGCTCGACGGACAGGCAGGGGTCTTCATCAAGGAGGCGGTGCAGGGCTTCGGAGAGCTTCTGCTCGTCGCCGTGCTTCTCGGCCGTCAGGGCCAGACCGAAGACCGCCTGGGGATAGCGTGGCGCCACCAGGTGGAAGTGGTCCTCGTCGTGGGAGTCGTGGAGGACGGCGTCCCGGTGGATGTCGTCCACCCGGGCCACGGCGCAGATGTCGCCGGGAATGCCGATGTCGATCTCCGTTTGAGTCTTGCCCTGGACGCGCAGCAGGTGACTGACCTTGAAAGGCTTGCGGGCGTCGCCGATGAAGAGCTGGGTGTTGGGCGTGACCGTGCCCTGGTGGATGCGGAACAGGCCGAGCTTGCCGCGGAAGGGGTCGTTGCTCACCTGGAAGACGTGGGCGATGACGTGCTTGTCGGCGTCGGTGGTGGCCTCGACGGCTTCGGCGGCCGGGCCTTCACCCTTCAGGAAGCGGGGCGGGTTGCCTTCGGTGGGGTCGGGCAGCAGGCGGCCCATGATGTCCAGGAGCTCGCGGATGCCGGCGCCCGTGCGGGCCGAGGTGAAGCACACGGGGATCAGGTGGCCCTCGCGCAGGGCGATCTCGAAGGGGTCGTGGAGTTGCGCCGGCTGAAGGGATTCACCTTGTTCAAGGTAGAGGGCCATCAGCGCCTCATCCACCTCGACCACCTGGTCGACGATGCGGTCGTGGGCCTCGCGCACGCTGGAGAAAGCCGGTACGGCGTCGTAGTCGGGCTGGAAGAAGCAGTCTATGACGCTGGCGCCCCCCGCGGTGGGCAGGTTGATGGGCAGGCATTCCTTGCCGAAGCTGGCGCTGATGCGCTCCATCAGGGTGCCGAAGTCCACGGCCGGGGCGTCGATGCGATTGACGACGATCATCCGGCATTTGTCGGCAGAGAGCTCCATGACCTTGCGGGTCAGGGTTTCGACGCCGGCGGCAGCGTTGATCACCACCACCGCGGTTTCGACCGCCGGCAGGGTGGCCAGGGCCCGGCCGAGGAAATCGGGCAGGCCCGGGGTGTCGAGGATGTTCACCCAGTGCTCGGCCCATTCCAGGTGGGCGAGGGCGCTGTTGAGGGAGTGCCCGAAGGCCTTCTCCTGGGGGTCGTAGTCGCTGACCGTGTCGCCCTTCTCGACCGAACCGGGTGCGCCGATGGCGCCGGCGGTGGCCAGCAGTTTCTCCAGCAGCGTCGTCTTGCCGCTGCCGGATTGGCCGAGAAGGCTGAGGTTGCGGATGTCGCGGACCGAGGTGGGTGTCATGCTTGCTCCCTTGTCGTTAGAGTTCTGAGGACTGGATGCGCGGATAGACAAAAGTATCTGCCTCCGCAAGGGCCGCGACAACGACTCAGGTCAACAAAGCGCTGTCACCAGGCGAATCCCTGGCGCTGGGGGGCCGGGGTGGGTGGGGCGGACAAGGTGGGCAGCAGGTGCTGCAGGGCGTGATCTTCGGTGCGGTAGGCGCCATGGATCGCCAGGTCGCTCCACAGCCCGGTGCGCTCCATCACGTCGATGACCTGTTTCTTGAGACCGCAGCAGGCCAGGCAGCGCCCGCTGTCGGCCAGCTGGCGGTGGATGCGGCGCAGGGTGTCGATGCCGCTGGCGTCGATATCGTTGATGCCGGCGCAGGACAGCAGCAGCACCTTCAGCCGGGGGTGGTCGCGGCCGACGGCGAGCACTGCGTCCTCGAAGGTGGCGGCGTTGACGAAGTGCAGGGGGCCGTCAAAGCGCAGGATGGTGAGTTCCGGGTGGGGCGGCGGCAGGCCGAAGCGCGCTGCGTCCCGCCAGGTGCCGTCCGGATGGCGCCCGAGCACGGCCACCCGGGGTTTCATGCTGCGGTAGATCAGCAGCGCCAGGGACAGGATCAGGCCGGCCAGGATGCCGATCTCGATGTGCGGCGCGAAGGCCAGGGTGGCGACAAAACTGATGGTGCCGGCCAGGCCGTCGTCCCGGCTGGTGCGCCAGGCTTCCCGCAGTTGGGCCGGTGACAGCAGGGTGGCCAGGGTGACGAGGATGACCGCGGCCAGAACCGGCAGCGGAATGCGGGCGATCAGCCCGGGCATGCTCAGCAGGGCCGCCAGTACCATCAGGGCGCCGACCACCGAGGCGAGGCCGGTGCGGGCCCCACTGGTGAGCAGGAAGGCCGAGCGCCCGAAGGAGCCACTGACCGGATAGGCCTGGCACACCGAGGCGGTGAGCTTGGCCAGGCCCTGGCCGATGAGCTCCTGATTGCCGTCCCAGCGCTGGCCGGTGCGTGCCGAGGCCACCTTGCAGCTCGACATGGCCTCCAGGAAGCTGACCAGGGCCAGTACGAAGGCCGAGGGCAGCAGGTCCACGGTCTGGCCCCAGTCGGCCCGGGGCAGGGCAAAGGCCAGGGTTTCGGCGGGCAGGGCGCCGACGACCCGTCCGCCCTCCGCTTCGAAGCCTGTCAGCCAGGCCACCACGCTCAGCCCGGCCACCACGATGAGCACCCCCGGCCAGCGTGGCAGCAGGCGCCGCAGGGCCACCAGCAGGCCGATGGCGGCGAGGCCCAGGGCGGCGGAGGGCAGGTGGATGTCGGGAAGTGCCCGGGCCAGGTCGATGACGGCCTCGGCGAAGGGGCGCTGGCCGAAGGTGGGCAGCCCGAGCAGGGTCGGTAGCTGGGCGGCGCAGATGAGCAGGGAGCAGGCGTTGATGAAACCGTGGAGCACGGGGTGGGACAGCAGGTCCGAGAAGTGGGCCAGGCGTAGCATGCCAAAGGCCACTTGCAGGATGCCGGCCAGCAGGGCCAGTTGCACCGCCAGCAGGAGGTAGGTCTCGGAGCCCGGCAGGGCCAGGGGGGCCAGGCTGGTGGCGGTGAGCAGGCTGGTCAGGGCCACCGGCCCGGTATTGAGCTGGGCCGAGGAGCCGAACAGGGCGCCGACGATGCACGGCAGCAGGGAGGCGTACAGGCCCACATAGGGCGGCAGGCCGGCCAGCTGGGCGTAGGCGAGGGCCTGAGGGATGGCTACCAGAGCCACGGTGAAGCCGGCCATGAGGTCGGCGCGCAGGGTGCTGGCGTCGAGTTGGTGGCGCCAGGCGAGGAAAGGCAGAAAGCGGCTGAGGGCAGGGGGCATGGCGCGGGTGGGGCGCTCCGGGGCTGACGTCGAGGCGGAGTGTAGCGCGGCTGGGGGGCGACTGAAGCTGTGTGCCTCGTCACAGAAATGGTATGAATGATCTAAAGTCGGGGTGGCGGGGGTCGATAAGCTGTTTGGCTGGGGTGGTTCTGCTGACTGACTCAGCTTGATCATTTGTCCCGAGCCGTATTTTTTCAACGTGATTCTTACATTCCGGTGACTCCAGACTTCTCCGCCTCAGACCCCGCCGGTGCAAAGTCGACTATCCTGGTTGTCGACGACGTCCCCGAGAACATCGAGGTGCTCGGCGAACTGCTGCAGCCCGCGTATCGGGTGCGCGCCGCGCAAAGTGGTGTCCGGGCCCTGCAGGTGGCCCGCACCCACCCGATCCGGATCTGATCCTCCTTGACGTGATGATGCCGGGCATGGACGGCTATGCCGTTTTTGCGGCCCTGCGCGACGATCCCCTGACCCGTGACATCCCGGTGATCTTCGTCACCGCCCTGGATGGTCTGCAGGAAGAGGAGAAGGGGCTGGAGCTGGGGGCCGTGGATTACATCAGCAAGCCCCTGCGCCCGACTATCGTGCAAGCCCGGGTGCGTATCCAGCTCGAGCTCAAGCGTGCCCGTGACCGCCTGCGCGACCAGAACCATTTTCTGGAATCGGAGATCGCCCGCCGCATGGGCGAGAATCTGCTGGTCCAGGAGGTCAGTATCCGGGCCCTGGCGCGTCTGGCCGAGATCCGTGATCCGGAAACCGGTAATCACCTGCGCCGTACCCAGGCCTACGTATCGGTGTTGGCCAAGCGCCTGGCCCTCAACCCGCGCTACGCCGAGCGGCTGGATCACCGCACCATCGAACTGATTGCCAAGTCGGCGCCTCTGCACGATATCGGCAAGGTGGGCATTCCCGACTACATCCTGCTCAAGCCCGGCAAGCTGACCCCCGAAGAGTGGGCCATCATGCAAACCCATGCCCGGCTGGGCAGCGAAGCCATTGAGCATGCGGAGAAGGATGCGGAGCGGCCGGTGCCCTTCCTTGCTTTCGCCAAGGAGATCGCCTGCCATCACCACGAATGGTGGGATGGCAGTGGCTATCCCGATGGTCTGAGCAACGAAGCGATTCCCCTGTCGGCACGTTTGATGGCGCTAGCCGACGTCTTTGATGCCCTTATTTCGAAGCGGGTCTATAAGGCGCCCATCACCCAGGACGGCGCCCGCGACATGATCTGTGCGGCACGTGGAACCCATTTCGATCCGGATGTGGTGGATGCCTTCGTGGCCGAGTTTCCGCGCTTTGCGGAGATCGCCAGCCGATACGTGGACGAGGCCGCCGAATGAGGCACACTGGCCTGCGACGTGAGTTGTCGGGGGCCGGGTGATGGACGGGCGGATCCTGCGCATCGTTCTGGTCTATGCGGTCTTCTCTGCCGCCTGGATTCTGTTCTCCGACACGCTGGTGGCTCAGATCATCGCTGACCCTGAGCGGATCGCCGAGATCGGTACCATCAAGGGCTGGGCCTTCGTGGCGGTGACGTCCCTCCTGCTGTGGGGGCTACTTCGCCAGATGGCGCGCACAGCGCCTCCTGTTCAGCCCGCATCCTTGCTGAATGCCCTGGGGGGCGAGGGCGCCTGGGCGCGCCTGCTGCCCTTTTTCCTGATTGCCCTGGCCGTCATTGCGATGGGCTACGGGAGCGCCGTGCTGTCGGTGCGGGACAGGGCCAGCCAGGAGTGGCTGCGCCTTGAGGCCGTGGCCGATCTCAAGCTGGGGCAAATCTCGGCCTGGCTGTTGGAACGGCGTACCGATGCGGCAGCCCTGGCCGGCGATCCGGGCCTGGCCCGCGCCTACGAGCGCTGGTTGAGCGGCGACGTGGGGGCCCGGAACGACATCCGGTCGCGCCTGGAGGCGGTGCGCAGCGCCTATGGCTATTCCCGGGTCAGTCTGGTGGATGCCCAAGGCGCGAACCTGCTTGGCTCCCCGGGCGAGCCCGCCGCGGGACCCGGCCTGGGCGGTCAAGTACGACGTGCCCATGAAAAAGCTCAGGTCATCGAAAGTAATTTCTACCGTTTCGGAGAGGGGCCAGCAGCACGGCCCATGCTTGATTTCATCGCCCCGCTGAAGGTCCGGGGCGGCTCCGTGATGCTGGCTATCGTGCTACAAGTGGATCCGGCTGATTTTCTATACAGCTACCTGAAGGGCTGGCCTGCTCCCACCGCGACTGCCGAAACTGTATTGCTGCGTCGGGAGGGCGAAAGCGCGCTGTTTCTCAGCCCCCTGCGCCTCAACCCTGCACCGGCCCTCACCCTGCGCATCCCCTTCAACCGGGAGAGCCTGCTCGGGGCCATCATGATTTCCCGCCCGGAGTTGCAGGGCAAGGCCATCGAGGCCCTGGACTACCGTGGCGTCAAGGTGGCGGGCGTCGGGCGTGCCGTACCCGGCACCGACTGGCTGCTGGTGGCCAAGATGGATGTAGATGAAATCCACGAGTCGTCGCGTCATCAACTGTGGTGGATTCTGCTGGCTGTCGGTTTCGCGCTCTTTTCCACCGCCGTTGCGGCCTTGTTGTTGTTCCAGCGCCGTGAGCTGCTCCAGACCCGCCAGCGGGAAGAGGCCCAAGGGCTACAGTTGCGGGCACTGCAGCTCCTGGACGCGATTTCCGATGGTTCTACGGATGCGATCTTTGCGAAGGATCTGGCAGGGCGTTACCGCTTCTTCAACCGCGCGGCCGCCGAGATCTGCGGGGTGAGTCAGGCGGACATCCCGGGTAAGGACGACAGCAGCCTGTTTCCGCCCGACGAGGTGGCGGCCATTGCCCGTATCGAGCAGGCCGTCATGGCCAGCGACAGCGTCAGCACCAACGTCGAGATCCTCAGTACCGCCATCGGGCTGCGCAGTTTTCTGACCACCCGGGGGCCGTTGCATGATGCCGCCGGAAAGGTGGTCGGGGTGTTCGGCGTATCGCGGGACATCACCGAGCGCCGACGGGACGAGGAGGCCCTGCGGGAGCGGGAAGAGATCTTCAGCGCCATCATCAACCAGGCGGTGGACGGTATCGTGCTGCTGGACACCGAGACCCTTGCCTTTATCGAATACAACGATGCCGCTTGCCACCGGCTGGGCTACACGCGGGAGGCCTTCGCCACCATCAACGCGGCGGACATCCAGGCCGAGATGAGCCCTGAGGAAGTGCGCCGGCGGGTGCGGACGATCAAGGAGGGGCAGGGCGCGGTCACCTTCGACAGTGTCCATCGTTGTGCCGACGGCACCCTGCGCGATGTGGAGCTGAGCTACCGCGCCCTGGAGTTGCATGGGCGGAGCTATCTGGCCGGCGTGTGGCGTGACATCACCGACCGTCGCAAGGCCGCGGACCAGCTGCTCAAGCTGTCCCTGGCCGTGGAGCAGAGCCCCTCGGCGGTGATCGTCACCGACCTTGAAGGGCGCATCGAATACGTCAATCAGGCCTTCGTGGAGGGCTCCGGCTACGCCCTGGACGAGATACTCGGGCAGCGCACCGGCTTCCTGAAGTCCGGCCGCACCCCACCGGAAACCTACACGTCCTTGTGGGCAGCGCTGGCGGTCGGGCAATCCTGGGAAGGTGAGTTCATCAACCGGCGGCGCGACGGCCAGTTGCGCGTTGAGCATGCGCGGATCTCTCCCATCGTGCAGCCGGACGGGCGCGTCTCCCACTACCTGGGCATTCAGGAGGACATCACCGAACGCAAGGCCGCCGAGGCCGAGCTGGCCAGCTACCGGGACCATCTGGAGCAACTGGTGGCGATGCGCACCCGCCAGCTCGAAGAGGCCAACGTGGTGCTGTCCCAGCGCACCGCCGAGGTGGAGGCGGCCCGGGAGGCCTCCGACGCGGCAAACCGGGCGAAGAGCGCCTTCCTGGCGAACATGAGCCATGAGATCCGGACACCGATGAATGCCATCATCGGCCTGACCCACCTGCTGCGGCGCAGCCTGGAGGGGGCCGAGGTGCAGTCCCGCCTGCAGAAGATCAGCGACGCGGCCGAGCACTTGCTCTCCATCATCAACGACATCCTCGACATCTCGAAGATCGAGGCCGGCAAGCTGACTCTCGACGAGAGCGACTTCAATCTCGAAGAGGTGGTGCGCAAGGCTTGTGCCCTGGTGGCCGACAAGGCCCATCAGAAGGGCCTGGAGCTGGTGGTGGACATGGGGAGCGTGCCGACCCTGCTGCGGGGCGATCCGATCCGCCTCGGGCAGATGCTGGTCAACTACCTGGGCAACGCGGTGAAGTTCACCGAGAGTGGCCTGATCCTGCTGCGCTGCCGGGTCGAGGAGGAAAGCGACAACTCGGTCGGGGTACGTATCGAAGTGAGCGATACCGGCATCGGCATCGCACCTGAACACCTGCCGCGTCTGTTTACTCCCTTCGAGCAGGCCGATGGCTCCACCACCCGGCGTTTTGGAGGCACCGGCCTGGGGCTGGCCATCACCGGTCACCTGGCGCGCCTGATGGGCGGTCAGGCTGGCGTCAACAGCGAGCCCGGGCATGGCAGCACCTTCTGGCTGAGCCTCCATTTCGCCCTGTCTCCCCGCAGTCAGCCCGGCCCCTCTCATCTGCCGGCCCTGCGAACGCTGGTGGTGGACGACCTTGCCGAATCCCGCGATGTGCTCACGGCCATGCTGTCGTCTCTCGGCGCACGGGCGATTGCCTGCGAGTCCGGTGCGTCGGCCTTGAGCCTGGTCGCCACGGCCGAGCAAGAGGACGACCCCTTCGAGGTTCTCCTGGTGGATGCCGACATGCCAGAGCTCGACGGACTGCAGACCGTCCGGCGCCTGGCCGGGCTAAAACTGGCCCGGCCCCCCCGCTGCATCCTGCTGACCCTCGGCGACGCACCGGCCCGAGCGGAGGAGGCCCGGCGTAACGGCGTGGCCGACGTGCTGGCCAAGCCGGTGACGGTTTCCAGCCTGCAGGCCGTGCTCCTCCAAGCCCATCCGCCAGGCCTGCCGGGGGATGTGGGCCCAGCCCTCGCCCTGCCCGATGAACGCACCCTGGCCCGCGATCACGCCGGCACGCGCATCCTGCTGGTGGAAGACAGCCGCATCAACCAGGAGGTCGCAACCTCCCTGCTCGAGAACGTCGGGCTGCGGGTTGATGTGGCCGACAACGGCGCCATCGCCCTCGAGAAGGTCGCCACCGGAGCCTATGGCCTGATCCTCATGGACATGCAGATGCCGGTGATGGACGGGCTGGAGGCCACCCGGGCCATCCGCCGGGCAGGCCATGCCCAAGTGCCGGTGCTGGCCATGACCGCTAACGCCTTTGGCGAGGACCGTCAGCGCTGTCTCGACGCGGGCATGAACGACCATCTGCCCAAACCGGTCGATCCGGCCATGCTTTACGCCAAGCTGATCCAGTGGCTGCCTTGGCGCGGGGCACCAGTGCAGATTGAACCCGCGCCGACCCCGGACATACAGGTGCTGCTGGAGCAGGTGCCCGGCCTGGATGTGGCTTACGGACTGCGCAATCTGCGCGGGCGGATCCCGAATTATGTGCGTCTGCTGCGCAAGTACGCCGACGGTCATGGCGAGGACGCACGCGCCATCCGCGAAACGCTGGACGCTGGCCAGATGCCGGACGCTCTGCGGCTAGCCCATTCCCTCAAGGGGGTGGCCGGCATGATCGGCATGCCTGGCGTACAGGCCCTGGCCGCAAACCTGGAGGCCGCTATTCGTGACGGCGAGGCACGTGGCCTCATCGATAACCTCATCGACCAGGTGGCCGAGGCCCAGGCCGCGGTGGTGGCCGCCATCGCAAAACTGCCTGACGGCTCGCCAGCCCCCGCTGAAAACGCCCGCGACCCGGCCGAAGTTGCTGCGGCCCTGGCCCAGCTGGAAGCCCTGCTGGTCGAGGACAACGTGGCTGTGGTGCGCACCGCGCGGGATCTGGCCGAGTTGGTGAAGGCTGGTCTCGGCCCCGACTGGGCCCGTTTTGATCGGGAGCTGGCCGCGTACGACTTCCCCTCTGCCCTGGCAACCTTACGTACACGTAAATCCTGATTGACCCGGGAAAGGCTTCCGGGAGATGCTGGCGGGCCACGAAAACCCCGTCATGCGGGTGGATGTCCACATGAAACCCGTTTCTCCCCACACCCCTGCGGCGGGTGCTGCGTCGCTCTCGTACTGGCCCCTGGTCCTCACGGCATCGGCCGTGCTGATGATCACCATGGGCATTCGCCAGTCCCTTGGCCTGTACATCTCGCCCCTTAATACGGCGACCGGGCTGGGCATTGCCAGCATCAGCTTCGCGCTGGCGGTGGGGCAGTTCATGTGGGGCGCGTCCCAGCCCATCTTCGGGGCGGTGGCCGACCGCTATGGTCCCGGAGGCTCCCTGTTCACCGGGGCGGCGATGCTGGTCCTCGGGCTGGCGCTGACGCCCTTTGTCAGCAGCGAGTTCGCCCTGACCATGACCCTGGGCGTGCTGGTGGCTGCCGGCGCCGGTGCCGGTAGCTTCTCCATCCTCATCGGCGCCCTGGCCCAGCGCCTCCCTGCCGAAAAGCGCGCCTTTGCGTCCGGCTTCATCAACGCCGGCGGCTCCTTCGGGCAGTTCCTGTTCGCGCCCCTGTCCCAGTTCCTGATCACCGGTTTCGGTTGGGCCACCGCGCTGTACGGCCTGGCGGCCTGTGCCCTGGCGACGATTCCGCTGTCGTGGCCCCTGCGCCACAAGGTCGAGCATCCGCCCTCCGCCGTGGCCGATCTCGGCCTGCGCCAGCAGTTGCGCGTGGCGCTGCGCGACCGCAGCTACTGGTGCCTGCACGCCGGCTTCTTCACCTGCGGCTTCCATATCGCCTTCCTCGTCACTCACCTGCCGGGTGCGGTAGACCTGTGCGGCTTGCCGGCGAATGTGTCGGCGGTGTCCCTGGCCCTGATCGGCCTGGCCAATATTGCCGGCAGCCTGGGGGCGGGTGCCCTTGGCCAGCACTACCGCATGAAATGGATCCTTGCCGTCATGTATGGCTCCCGCGCCGTGCTGGTCGGCCTCTACCTGATCGCGCCCAAGACCGATATCACCTTCTACGCCTTCTCCATCGGCCTCGGCCTCACCTGGCTGGCCACCGTGCCGCCCACCGCGGGACTGGTGGGCAAGCTCTTCGGCCTGCGCTACCTGGCCACCCTGTTCGGCCTGACCTTGCTGTCCCACCAGATCGGCGGTTTCTTCGGCGCCTGGCTGGGCGGGCTGGCTCTGGTGAATCTCGGCAACTATGACTGGATGTGGTACGCCGACATCGTGCTGGCCTCGTTGGCGGCGCTGGTGAATGTGCCTATCCGCGAGGCGCATCCGAGGCTGCGAGGGTGAGTGCGAGTGTACTGTTCAATACTTGCCTGAGTCATCGTTCCGCAAGGCAATCACCCGCTGGCTGTCATAGGAGCCAACAGCAATCACATCGATCCTGCCGTCGCCATTCACATCTGCGGCCGAGGTTTCGTGGAAGAAGCCAATGTTGGTTGAAGTGTCAGACGTCGCATAAGTTCTGTTCGGTCGGCTTAGAACCACCTTATCGCGTTCCTCGGGAAACGGTGCCGCGTCATAGCCGTGGCAGGCGACAAAAATGTTGGGGCGGCGGCCGCCGTTTAAGTCGGCGACTAGCATCTTGCGGTGATGAAGGCAGCCATTCTGGTCGGCGAGCAAGTCCTTGTGGAGAGCATAGGTGCCGTCGCTCAACTTGTCATAGAACTCAAAGCGACTGGGGTAGCGTTGTTGATCGGTTGGGCCGTTGAGTATTTCTCGACCGCCCTGAAGAAGCCCAGGCTGCGGCCATTGAAGTTGCCGTACGCGCGTGCGTGTAGCCTGCGGGCAGGTCCCGGTGCCGCCGCCGCGGTAGGGGTGAGGAGGCGTTATTCAAGTGATGAAGCTGCGACGCCGTGGTCTGGTTCGGCCCTGTCGCGCTTGAACCCGGTCAGCACGAAGTCCCGGTGAGTCCATGGGCTGGTGTTAGGGTTGTAGATCTGCTCGGTGCTTGATATCTCGCACCAGGTTGCCGGCGATAAGGCGATGTCTCGTTGCATCCTGCCGCTCCATCGCCAGACGGGGGAGCGCCCGTTGTACCAGCCCTTCCATTGAAGGGTGAGAACCTCGAAGCGGCCTGCCGGGACGGTGCGCGTTTCCCAGGAGCCGGCCGTAGCGTCGAGGGACTCTGTTCTTGAGTTGCCTGCTTGCACGGGATATTCGACCTCCTGATTGGCCAGACGCAGTCCCGGTTGCAGGGGGTAGATGCGCCTGGGGTAGGGCCGTGCGAATTTGATGCCGTCCCGTTCGGCAACGTTAAGGTTGTCGTCGTACGCCACTTGACCATCCGTCAGATCTCCGGTGTCGCGGGTGACCAGAACCCGGTGGGTCACACGCATCGTGATGTTTCCGGGGGCTACCGATGTCACCACCATGTGCTTCTCGGCGATTTTCTCCTTGCTCCGCAGGTTGTCGAGAATGTCATAGCTGCATTCGTCTCCAGGGCGCGGTGAGGGGCGCTCGATGCTCTGGGCCAGGCAGGCGAGCGGCAGAGTACAAAGTGCGAGCAGGCTGGTCTTGCGCATGATGATGGTGGGCTGGTCATGGGGGAGGATGGGTGCTCCGGTGAAAGCCGGAGCGTGGATGCAGTGGCTAGCTGCGACGGCGGGCGGCCAGATGCGGCAGCGCTGTGGCGAGCGCGATACTCAATAGCGCCAGGCTACTCGGTTCTGGTACCTTCGTTGTCTGCGGGGCCGCCAGGGTGGCAACAGTGCGGGCATCGAGGGCGCCAGCGTAGATCCGCAGTTCATCAAGGCTACCGTTGAAGAACTCGTCCGCCGGATCGAACTGCCGGCCCAGGCGGGTTGGGCTGCCACCGCCCCCCGTTCCTATCGCCATTGCCACACTTGCAATGCTGTTGCCATCGATATACAGCGTGCTCAGGTTGGCGTTTCCATCCACGACAAGGGCGTAATGCGCGAGTACGCCTGCGGGTGTTGGACTCACACCGGGTGTCCAGCTATCTCCCACGCGGATCGCGCCGTTTGGGTTCGTCCCGATGTAGAAGCCCGGGCCTCCGGACTGCCCCTGGGAAAGCCATTCCACAAAGCTGCCGCTTTGTTCGCTGTTGCGTGTGAGGTTGAAGGCGACCGAGTAGCTCCCGGCTGCGGGGATGATCATGTCCGCGAACTGTACATAGGCATCCTGGCCATTGAGGGAGAGCACGCCGTTGTGGGTCTGGGCTCCGCCTTGGAGGGTGCCGTTGGCGCTGCCTGCCAGATCGACCAGGGTGGCACCGGGATTGAGGTCCCCATTGAAATCGTAATAGTGGAGCAGGGTGGCCGCATGGGCGAGGCCCGGGCCACAGCCCAGAAACAGGGCGAGTGTGCCGGCCCGCGCAAGAGTGATGAAAGTCATGGTCGTTACCTCGTGAATGGGGACGCACTACCACGTAAGTGTCGAGGGGCTCACGGCCTGTCGATGCTCAGGGCCAGGAAGTTCTGTCCGCTGGCGACGCTGCGGCCCACCGAGAGCCCGCTGTCGCCCGCCCGCATGAGCAGAGCCTCCGAGACGTTCACTGTGCCGCCTCCGGTGGTGCTGGCCACGGACGCCGGGCGGTAGCGCATGCCCGGCTTGGGTTTGTTGATGGTGATGGTTTCGGCATGGCCGTTGCTGGCATGGCTGCGGGAGTAGGTGCCGGCGTTTGCGTCTTGCGCCGTGATGGTCGTGCTCTCCGCGATAAAGCTGGTCTGCAGGCCGGTGCTGCCGATGGATGCATTCCAGTAGCGGGTGATTGATCCGATAGCCGGCAGGCTCAAGGGGGTAGCCAGGGCGCTGACAGACAGCATGCTCCGGTCTTCCGTGGCAACGATTAGTGTCGTTTCTCCACTGGCTGTCCTGAACGGGAAGGCGCGCAGGGCGACGCCACCCTGGGACGTATCAAAGCCGCCCTGGGGGTTGGCGACAAGCGTACTCAGAGGGGTATTGGTGGAGCAGGTGTCGCCCAGACCGCTGCCACAGTCAAGGGCGTTGCTGAAAACTCCGCTTCCATCAAGCGTGTATTGGGTGGAGTAGACCTCAAGGCCGGCGGCGGCTGTTTCTCTGGCGAAGCCGATGTTGTTCCACGTGCCCGTCATGGCGGCGAGAGGCAGCGTCTGCTCGGGAATGGCGAGGGCGATGGCGGTCGTGCTGCTGCTGGCGGGATAACGCCACATTGAAATGCCCGACGCGGCCACATGGACCTGGGTGTTGTCGGGCTGGCTGAACAGGCAGCCTCCATGGTCCGTCATGGCATCGGTGGAGCCGTCCTCGTAGCGAACGATGAGGTTCTTTGCATCAATGGTGATGCGCTCGAAGGCGCTACCACTTCCATTGAAGGGAGTAATCAGGCGGTAGGTGCCTGAGCGCAGTCCGCTGCAGGTGGGAGATGCCGCTTGCAGAATGGTCTTGACGGGCGCAGTGATGCTGCCGGCGATGGCCAGGGCGGTATCCAGCTCGCTCTGGAGCAGACGGGCATCAGTGAGGGCTGTACTGAGTTTTCCCAATGCGATTGCCGTGGCGGCTGGCGAGGTAACCAAGTCGTCTTTAAGGGGGTCAAGGGCGCTGACGTCCGTGACAGAAGAGAGCGCTGCGGCCAGGTTGGTACGTGCCGTGGCGACTCCCGCTGCAGTGATCCTGGCTTGCGCTGCCGCGTTGAAGGTTGTGTAGAGGGTGGCTGGCGGTGTGCCGGCCAGACTGGCAACCAATGCGTCGGTGAGGGGGGTCAGGTTGGCCGTCGGGCTGCTGCCGGCTCCGGTCTCGACCACCGAGTAAAGCGCACCGGCGCCGTCGGGCACGCTCAGCACGCAGGGCAGTGCAGCGTTGGTGAGGTTGATCTGGAAGGCGCCGCTTGCGCTGGTCTGGGCTGATCCCGATCCGCTTGCACATTTGGCATCCACATTGGCATTCGCAATGGGGGCATCGGAGATGGCCGTGCCCTTGATGGTGATGGCGGCTGTGCTGGTGCTTGTGCTGCCACCTGAACCTCCGCCACCACAGGCGGCAAGACCAAGGGCAATGGCAGTACCGGCCAGTAGGGGAAAGCCTGAGCGGGCGTGCGGTGTAGTCATGATGTGCTCCCTGTGCGAGTGGTTGTTCGGTGCCACATGGGTGGGGTGGGCTATGGCATCCGGTTGCGAGTGTGAAAGTGGATGAATGCCGTTGTCGTCACCAGAAATGGTGAGAGACTGGACGGACCGGGCTGCTGAGCGGCAGTGACGGGATCTGCGGGTCGGATTTCCGGCTCTGATGAGGGCTGCGGGCGGATGTCGGACAGGAGAAATGGCAATGGACTTTTTCGGCTATGACGATCTCGTGCACGAGATTTACGCTGCAGCGCTTGAGCCGACACGCTGGCCGGATGTCGTAATGCAGATTGCGGCCCTCTGCCGTAGCCCGAGGGCCATGCTGTTCACGCCGACACTGGCGCCGCCGCAGGGCGGCTTCACTCACGCGTTCAACATGCCCGTTGCCGAGATGGAGCTCTGGATGAAGAAGGGGATGCATGAGGATCCCTTCGTCGAGTCGATTGTCCGGAAGGGCTGGTTCAAGGATGGAACGACGGTGACCGGAGACGAGCTGGTCCCGCGTGCAGAGCTTCTGGCCAGCAGCTTCTATCGCGATCTGTGGCAGCCCACCGGCATCGGTCGTGTCTGTGCTGGGATCATCTTTGATGGGTCCAACCTCTACCTGCCACCTGTGGCGCTTTCGGTTTATCGCAGCTTTGATGATCCGGACTTCCGGAGTGAGGAGGTTGAGGTCGTCCGCCGCCTGGTAAAACACCTGGCCCGGGCACTCGGCCTGATGTTTCATCTCAGTGACCTGGCGTTTCGGGTCGCGGCAACTACCGCAGCCCTGGAGCGGCTTGCGGCAGGGGTGCTGGTTGTGAATCAGCATGGACACGTGGTGTTTTCCAATCACGCGGCCAAGCGGCTTTTCTGCCGTGAGAACGTCGTCCAGCTTCGGGGCGACGGTGTGGGCGGGGCGCTTCTGAATCTTGCCCCGCGCCTCAAGAAGCATGAGCGGGCTTTTCAGGGGGCACTCCGGGATGCACTTGATCCGTTGCAGGCGACGATGCGCACGCTGCCCATACCCGGAGACGACGGAATACCTACCTGCGTCGTGCATGTGGTTCCCCTCATGGAGGAGAGCCCCTTTCGCTCGACGCAAGAGGGGGCCGGGGCGCTGGTCTTTCTCTACGACCTTGAGAGCGCCGCAGCGATCTCGCCGGATCGCCTGATGTCCTTGTACGGCATGACCCGTGCCGAGGCCGGCGTGGCGATGGAGGTTGTGCGTGGTGGCGCCACCGATGTCATGGCTGGGCGCCTCGGGGTGAGCGTGAATACCTTCAATACGCACTTGCGTAATGTCTTTGGCAAGACATCCACCCATCGTCAGGCTGACTTGCTCAAGCTTCTCTTGGCCTTGGCTGTGGATTGAGCCTGCAGGCCGGAGCGTCATCAGTACCCCGGGGCTTGTTGCGCTAAGGTTCTGCCGGCCCGAAGACATACTTGTCATTTTTTCTCCCATCGCACAAGGCGCCTTGGCATCCATCGTGAAATCTTGTGCCGTAATCTGTTTGTCCTTATTGACTGTCATCGATACCCGTTTTAAGCCGGCCGATCTCATCTATGCTGATATTCAAATCGTATGTTTTTTGGGCTGCGATGCTTGTTTGTGCGTCGCATCCTTTTTGACTAGCCGTCGCCTGACTGCTCTTGCCGGAAGGAAAGTGATCGATGTCTGCCGGTCCGTCCGAGATATCCCGTATGGCCGTGTCCACGGATCTTGTTGCGAGTCGGGATCGGGTGGCGTATTGGGCGGATGTGGTGTGTCGCCAGTTGATTCGCGCGGAAGTGTGTTCGGTTGATTCCGACGTGCAGGGTTTTCAGGGGATATTGGAGCGGACTCGCATGGGTGGCATGGACGTGTGCCGGATTCGTGCGTCGGGCCAGCGGGTCGTGCGCACACCTGCTCAGGCGAAGGGTGGAGACGAGCCCGTCTGCGTGATCGCGCTGCAGGTGGAAGGCAGTGGATGTGTTTCGCAGAACGGCAGGCTAGCCGTCCTTAAGCCGGGGGATGTGACGCTCTTCAGCAACTCGCGGCCTTACGAATTGCGCTTCGACGGTGCATTTGAGCAGCGCGTGTTCATTCTTCCCCAGTCCGTGGTTGTGGGGAGCATTGGGGATATGGACACTGCGGTGGCGTTGGGCCTGGGAGGAATACACCCTGGCAGCCGCTTGCTGCGGGCTTTTGGGGATGCGCTAGCCGATGCCTCCGGACTGCCCGAGGGGCAGGCGGTGCAGCTGAGGGCGGGAATGCTGGAAACGCTATCGGCAGTGGTGGCCAGCGCCGTGGGGCAGAGCCCGAAGCGAATTCCTGCGCTGAAACGCTACCATCTGGCTCGTATCCACGCCTTCATTCGCGACAATCTGGCTGATCCAGATCTCGACGTGGAGCGTATTGCGGCCGCCATGAAGATGGCGCCTCAGCACGTTCACCGGCTTTTCGAAGACGAAGCCCGCACGGTGTCCGCGACGATCTGGCATCTGCGCCTGACTGCGTGCTGTCGGGATCTGGCGCTCCCAGCCCTGGGGCATCTGGGGGTTGCAGATATTGCCTGCCGTTGGGGTTTTTCCGATCCAGCCCATTTTTCCCGGCGTTTTCGGCAGGCCTTTGGCGCCAGCCCCCGGGATTGGCGTATGGCGGCGCTTGCCGCAGTGGAAGTGGTTCAGCCCTTGTCCCGGAAGGGCAGGCGTTCCGACAATTCGTCCAGATAGGTCTCCATGCCGCCCCGTTCCTGGGCCAGGAAGCGCGCCACCGCGTCGCGAAAGCGCGGGTCGGCAATCCAGTGGGCCGAGGTGGTGCGCACCGGTTCGAGGCCGCGGGACAATTTGTGTTCGCCCTGGGCGCCGCCCTCAAAGTGCTGCAGGCCTGCACGGATGGCGTAGTCGATGGCCTGGTAGTAGCAGGCTTCGAAATGCAGGCAGGGGATGAATTCGATGGCGCCCCAGTAGCGGCCGTACAGGGTTGCTTCGTCGCGCAGGAAGAAGCTTGCGGCGATGGGCGACCCGGCCCGCTCGGCAATCATCAGCACGCAGGCGTCCGGCGAGCGGCGCCCGAAATCCTCGAAGAAGGCCCGGCTCAGATAGGGCGTGGAGCGATGCTCGGCGTAGGTCAGGCTGTAGCAGGCGTGAAAGAAGGCCCATTCCTCCGGGCCGATGTCAGCACCCCTGAGGATGCGGAAGACAACCTCGGCCTCGGCCACCTTGCGGCGTTCCTGGCGGATCTTCTTGCGTTTCGGCTGGGCCAGATGGGCGAGGAAGTCATCGAAATCCCGATAGCCGCTGTTGTGCCAGTGAAACTGCACGCCGTGGCGGATCTCCATGCCCGCCGCCTGCATCCAGCCGGCTTCGTCGGCGTCGGGAAAGAGAATGTGCAGGGACGAGGCGCCGGAGCGTTCCACTTCCTCGCGCACCGCCTGGATCAGCAGGCGCCTGCTGGCTTCGTCCCGCCCGGCAACGCGCTGCCCCGGGACTGGGGTGAAGGGCACGGCCGCCAGCCATTTGGGGTAGTAGTCCAGCCCGTGGCGCTGGTAGGCCTCGGCCCAGGCCCAGTCGAAGACGTACTCGCCGTAGGAGTGGGTCTTGAGATACAGGGGCATCACGGCCAGCAGGGTGTCACCTTCCCACAGGGCGGCATGGCGGGGCGTCCAGCCGGTGCGTGGGGAGACGCAGCCGGAGGCTTCCAGGGCCGACAGGTAGGCATGGGACAGGGTTGGCTGCCCGCCGGCCAGGGCATCCCAGTCCGGGGCGGGGATCTCGTCAATGGCGGGGTGAAGGCGGAGGTGGGGCATGGGCTGGCCGGGCAGGAGTTGGCGACAGGATACAAGCAAGCCCTGTCATTCGCGCAGGGGGCACAAGCGGCTTGCGCTGCCTTCGCGGTATAGTGTTGCCCCATGAAAACCCCTCTTACCGTCGCTGTCGCCCAGCTCAACTGTGTCGTGGGCGACATTTCCGGCAATGCGCGCCGGATCCTGGATGCGGTGGCCCGGGCGAAGGCTGCGGGCGCCGATGTGGTGCTGACCCCCGAGCTGGCCCTGTGCGGCTATCCGCCGGAAGATCTGCTGCTGCGCCCGGCCTTCCTGCAGGCCTGTGCCGATGAGCTCGCTGCGCTGGCTGCCCAGGTGCAGGGCATTACGGTGCTGGTCGGCTATCCGGCCGAGCAGGATGGTCTGCGTTTCAATGCGGCAGCGGTGATCCGCGATGGCCGCATCGTCGACAGCTATTTCAAGCATCGCCTTCCCAACTACGAGGTCTTCGACGAGGAGCGCTACTTCGAGCCCGGAAGCGGGGCCTGCGTGTTCGAGCTGAAGGGCGTGCGCATCGGCGTCAACATCTGCGCCGACGTATGGGAATCCGGCGCCGCCGAGGTGGCCCGGGATGCCGGGGCCGAGGTTTTGCTGGTGCTCAACGCCTCGCCCTTCCACATGCACAAGCAGCAGCGCCGTTACGAAGTCATGCGCGAGCGCATCGCCGATACCGGGCTGCCGGTGGCTTACTGCAACCTGGTGGGCGGGCAGGATGAACTGGTTTTCGACGGAGGCTCCTTTGCCCTCGACCAGGATGGTCTGCTGGCCTGGCAGGGCGCGTCCTTTGTGGATGAGCTGACCGTGCTGAGCTTTGCCGATGGTGCCTGGCGTGACCAGGGCGTGCCGGATGTCCGCCCCGTGGAGGCCGACGTGTATGACGCGCTGGTGCTGGGGGTGCGCGACTACTTGGGCAAGAACGGCTTTCCGGGGGCCCTCATCGGCCTGTCGGGGGGCGTCGATTCTGCCCTGACCCTGGCGATTGCCGTGGACGCCCTGGGCGCCGACAAGGTGCGCGCGGTGATGATGCCCTCGCCCTACACGGCCCAGATGAGCCTCGACGACTCCCGCGAGATGGTGCGCTGGCTGGGCGTGCGCTACGACGAGATCGCCATCGAACCGGCCATGAAGACCTTCGCCGACATGCTGGCCCCCCAGTTTGCCGGCCTGCCGGAAGACACCACCGAAGAGAACCTCCAGTCGCGCATCCGCGGCATGCTGCTGATGGCCCTGTCCAACAAGACCGGCGCCATCGTGCTGACCACCGGCAACAAGAGCGAGATGGCCACCGGCTATGCCACTCTGTATGGCGACATGGCGGGCGGCTTTGCGGTGATCAAGGACCTCTACAAGACCTTTGTCTATCGCCTGTGCGCTTGGCGCAACGCCCAGCCGGGCGGGCCGGTGATCCCCGAGAACATTCTCACCCGCCCGCCGTCGGCGGAGCTCAAGCCCGACCAGTGCGACCAGGATTCCCTGCCGCCCTACGAGGTGCTGGATGCGATCATCGCCGCCTACATGGAAGAGGACCTGTCGCCTTCCGAGATCATCGCCCGGGGTTATCCGGAGGCGGATGTCCTGCGCACCGTGGGCATGCTGCGGCGCAATGAATACAAGCGTCGCCAGGCCCCTCCGGGGGTCCGTGTGACCCAGCGCGGCTTCGGCAAGGACTGGCGCTACCCGATCACCTCCCGCTACCGGGACGCCTGACCCACCGTATCAAGGGCCCGGCACGCCGGGCCGGATATTCCGGCTAGAATGCCGCACTGTTCCCAGGAGAATACAGATGAAAAAAATCGAAGCCGTGATCAAGCCCTTCAAGCTCGACGAGGTGCGTGAAGCCCTGTCCGAAGTCGGCATTACCGGCCTGACCGTGACCGAAGTGAAGGGTTTTGGCCGTCAGAAGGGCCACACCGAGCTTTATCGCGGCGCCGAGTACGTGGTCGACTTCCTCCCCAAGATCAAGATCGAAGTGGTTGTGGCCGGCGATGTGGTCGAGCAGGCCGTCGAAGCCATCATCAAGTCGGCCCGCACCGGCAAGATCGGCGACGGCAAGATCTTCGTGATGCCCGTCGAGCAGGTGGTGCGCATCCGCACTGGCGAGACCAACGAATCGGCCATCTGAGCACCGCTGCCCGTCAGCCCTGAAAGCCCGGCCTGGCCGGGCTTTTTGTTTTTGAGGCACGGGATTGCGTAAAATGCCGGGTTTTACGCTTTCCCGGATTCCCCTCATGGCCTCTACCGTCCGCACCCGCTTCGCCCCCAGCCCCACCGGCTACCTGCACATCGGGGGGGGCCGCACGGCGTTGTTCTCGTGGGCCTACGCCCGTCGCCATGGCGGCCAGTTCATCCTGCGCATCGAGGATACCGACGTGGCCCGGTCCACGCCCGAGGCGGTGCAGGCCATTCTGGATGGCATGAACTGGCTCGACCTGAAGTGGGACGAAGGCCCCTTCTATCAGATGCAGCGCATGGAGCGGTACAAGGCGGTGATCCAGGAGATGCTGGCTGCCGGTACCGCCTACCCCTGCTACATGCCGCCGGAAGAGCTCGACGCTCTGCGCGAGGCCCAGCGTGCCCGCGGCGAGAAGCCCCGTTATGACGGACGCTGGCGTCCCGAGGCCGGCAAGGTGCTGCCCGAGCCGCCGGCCGGCGTTGCGCCGGTGATCCGCTTCAGAAACCCGACAGATGGCGTGGTGGCCTGGGACGATCTGGTCAAGGGCCGCATCGAGATCGCCAACGCCGAGATGGACGACCTCATCATCGCCCGGGCCGATGGCACGCCCACCTACAACTTCTGCGTGGTGGTGGATGACTGGGACATGGGCATCACCCAGGTGATCCGCGGCGACGACCACGTGAACAACACCCCGCGCCAGATCAACATTCTGAAGGCCCTGGGCGCGGTGGTGCCGCAATACGCCCACCTGTCCATGATCCTGGGCGACGACGGCCAGAAGCTGTCGAAGCGCCATGGTGCGGTGAGCGTCACCCAGTACGACGATGACGGCTATCTGCCGGAAGCCGTCATCAACTATCTGGCCCGGCTGGGCTGGAGCCATGGGGACGACGAGATCTTCACCCGGGAGCAACTGGTGGAATGGTTCGACCTGGATCACATCACCCCGTCGGCGGCCCAGTTCAATACCGAGAAGCTCAACTGGCTCAACGCTCACTACATCAAGCAGGCCGACGATGGCCGCCTGGCTGCCGATGTAAGCCGCCGCCTGGCCCGCCGCGGCGTGAACCCGGAAGCCGGCCCGGCACTGGAGGCGATCATCGCCCTGTACAAGGATCGGTCGTCCACGCTCAATGTGCTGGCCGATGCCGCCGAGCTGTTTTACATCGACCTCCACCCGGCAGCTGAAACGCTCGCCCAGCACATCACCGATGTGGCCCGGGAGGCCCTGGCCACCCTGCGCGGCAAGCTGGCCGATGTGTCCTGGGAGAAGGCCGTGCTGGCCGCCGCGATCAAGGAAACCTGCGCCGCCCACGGCCTGAAGATGCCCCAGGTGGCGATTCCCCTGCGGGTCGCCCTGCTGGGCCAGCCACAAACGCCGTCCATCGACGCCGTGCTGGAAACCATGGGTCGCGAGCTGGTGCTGGGGCGGCTGGATAGGGTGCTCTGAGCGTCAAAACGTCAGAACTCGGCAGCCGGCCGGGGCTGCGTGCCAGCGGCGACGATCTCGCCGTTGCGGATGCGTACCGGGTCGCCATTGCGCCAGGCGGGGGCGCTCTGTTGCTCGATGACCCGGCTGCTGCCGTCTTCCATGCGCACGGTGACCTGATAGTGGGTGATCGTGCGGGTGCGCTTTTCCACCTCGTTGCCGGCGAATCCGCCCAGCACGGCGCCGCCGATGCGCGCCAGCTGCTTGCCGGAACCTTCACCCACCTGGTGACCGAGCACACCCCCCAGGATGGCGCCACCGACGGCGCCGATGCCTGATCCATCCCCCTTCTGCTGAATGGCGTCGATCCGCTCGATCACACCGCAGTCGCGGCATGCCGGCGGTGCGTCGGCAACATGACGCGGGCTGGACGGCGGTGGTGCAGGCACGGCGTCAGCCGGAGGCGGGGTGCTGCGCGCAACGGTGGGTGCCGGCTTGGCATGTTCCCGTGCCGGACCGGGTTTGGCCGCCGGGCGCTCAACCTTGGCGGGCGGGGTGGGTTCGGCAACGGCCGGTGCTGCAGCAGGGGCGGCGGGGGCCGCCGCAATCCGCGCAGAAGGCGCTTCCAGTGCAGCCGGCGGGGTGACGACGGTTTCGGTGACGGCCGGCGGTGTGCTGCCGAAATCGGGCAGTACGCCGGTGAGCTTGGCTACGCCGGCCAGGCTCACCGCCGTGACGGAGGCGGCGGCGAGCCACAGGGCCGGATGCAGTGACGAGGTGTTGGGGTGGGTACTCATGATGTTCTTCTCCTTGGGATACAAGGAGAGTAACGCCGTGGCACGCCCCTCGGGGACAGGCGCAAAGGCCGCTTACAAAGTCGCTGTCGCCCTATTCGTCGCCGCCCGCGCCGGGCCGGGGGGGCTTGAGCAGATAGCGGGCCGGGTCGAGGGCGTCCACCAGCTCCCGCTCCAGGGGCAGCGGGCCGCCATCGATCAGACTGGCCAGCAGCTCTCCGACCAGGCTGGCCCATACCAGGCCGCGAGCGCCGAAGCCCGAGGCGGCGTATAGACCGGGTTGGCGTGGAATGTCGGCGAGAAGGGTGGTGCGCTCGGCGGTGCTCACCGCGGGAATGGCGCCGACCATGGGCAGGCGGTCCGGCGAGGCCGGACGGAATCCGACCCGTCCGTCCAGGGTGGCCGGGTCGAAGGCGCCACTGAAGCCGGGCAGGATGAAGTCAAGCTTTTCCAGGTTCTCCTGGTGCTCGGATTCGCGCAGTTCGGTTCCGGCATCGTCTGCTACGAAGGTGGCGCCGGCACAGCGTACGCCATCCACCTCGGGGCTGACGTAGCCCAGACGGCACACCACAACTTCCGGGGCGCTGCCCGGATTGGCCGGCAGGTGGGAGACCTGGCCCCGGGCCGGGCGTACCGGCAGGCTGGCGGCCTGGGGCAGGGCGCGGATGCCCACGCCATTGGCCAGGACCAGTACGGCCGCCCGGGCAATCTCGGTGCCCTGGTCATCGATGGCCCGCCAGTTGCCGTCCTGGTGGTCGAGCCGTGCCAGGCGCCGTCCGAAAAAGGTTGTGATGCCGGCGCCGCCCGCGGCGAGGTTGGCGGCACACAGGCTGGGGGGCTGAATCCAGCCGCCGCCGGGAAACCACCATCCTCCCGCGTCCAGGGGCCAGCCGGCGAGCCGGGAGGCTTCTTCCTGGTCCACGAAACGCAGGTAGTCGGCGGGGGGCTGGTGGGCGTCCACCACCGCCTTCTGCTTGCCCTCCTGTTTGGCGTCCCGGCCCAGGTGCAGGACGCCGGTGGCTGACCAGCGGACGGGCTGTCCGGCCTCGCCCAGGGCGTCGAGATGGCGCCGGCCGTAGAGAAAACCGGCCCGGGTGATGCGGGCCAGGCGGTTGTCGTCGAGGCTGGGCAGGGGGCGGAACACGCCGGCCCGGTTGCCGGAGGCGCCCTGGCCCGGCCCGTCGGCCTCGTCGATGAGGGACACCTGCCAGCCCCGGGCGGCAAGTCGTTCGGCCACCGAGGTGCCGGCTACGCCGGCGCCGACCACCAGCGCCCGGCGTTCGCCGGCCGGGGAGGTGGTGGCCGCTGGGGTGCCCCCCGGGGTTGCCCGGCCGGCCAGCATGTCGTGCTCGCCTTCGTGGCCGGCCCGGTGTTCCAGGCTGAAGCCTGCGGCCTCCAGGCTCTGCTGGATGGGTTGGGCGGCCGAACTGGCGGCGAGGCTGGCGTCCGGCCCGGCCAGGCGGGCGAGTTGCCCGAAGACGGCCGGGGACCATCGCTCCGGGCTGTTGGCAGGAGAAATGCCGTCCAGATAGAAGGCGTCGGCTTGTGCCTCGAGTTGTGGCAGAAGGTCCGGGGCATCGCCGAAGGCGAGGGTCAGGGTGACATGACCGCCGTCCAGGTGAAGACGGTGGATGCCGGGCAGCAGGGCTGGCCAGCGCTGTTGGAGCGCCTCGGCCAGGGGTGCCAGCTCCGGCCAGGCCGCATGCAGTCGGGCCAGGTCGGCGGCTTGAAAAGGGTGCGCTTCAATGGAAACGAAATCGAGCCTGTCGCAGCGCGCCGGATCGTTGCGCCAGGCCTGCCAGGTGGCGAGAAAGTTCAAGCCGGAGCCGAAGCCGGTTTCCACGATGACCCAGCGGTGCCGGCCCTGCCAGCGCCCGGGCAGCCCGTTGCTATCCACAAAGACATGCCTGGCCCGGGCGAGGCTGCCGGTGTGGTGGGTGTCGCCGAGGGCTGGAGAGAGGGCAGAGGAAAGGGGCGTGCCGTCAGGGGCGAAGGACAGGATGGCGGGCTGGATCGGGGCAGGCATGGTGTCTGGGGAAGTGGCGGCGTTGGGCCAGGCGGGGAGGCTATGGATTTTCGCCCAGGGAAACAAATTTGGGTGCAAAGAAAAGGCCCGCGGTCGGTCGGGGTAAAATCGTCCCCAGTCAAAGCAACAACAAGGATTTTCCCCATGCGGACCCAGCAAGGCACCCCCATTCGTCGCGACGCCTACCAGCCCCTGGCCTACCAGGTGGAAACGGTGGATCTGGATTTTGTTCTTGATTCCCAGGCCACCGTGGTCACCAATCGCATGCGTTGCGTGCGCAATCCGGAGGCCGCTGCCGGCCCGATCGTCCTGTACGGCGAGGCCCTGGCATGTCTGTCTGTGCGGCTCGACGGTGCTGCTCCGGCGGAAGGGCAGGTCCGCACGGTGGAAGGTGGCCTGGAGATCGATGTGGATGCCGACGTGGTCCTGCTGGAGATCGTGACGCGTATCGACCCGTCCGCCAACCTGACCCTGTCGGGCCTTTATCAGTCGCGGGGCGGCTACTACACCCAGTGCGAGGCCGAGGGTTTCCGGCGCATCACCTACTTCCCTGACCGCCCCGACGTGATGGCCCGCTACACCGTGCGCCTTGAAGCCGATGCCACCACCTGCCCGGTGCTGCTGTCCAACGGCAACCTGCTGGAGGCCGGCGCCCTGCCAAACGGCCGGCACTTTGCGCGCTGGGAAGACCCCTTCCTCAAGCCGTCCTACCTGTTTGCCCTGGTCGCTGCCGATCTGAAGGCCCTGGAGCGCAAGGTCACCACCATGAGCGGTCGCGAGGTCTTGCTCCAGGTATGGGTCGAGGCCCGTGACCTGGACCGGGTCGGCCACGCCATGGACTCCCTGGTCCACTCCCTGCGCTGGGACGAGGAAGTGTTCGGGCTGGAACTGGATCTGGACCGCTTCATGATCGTTGCCGTGTCGGATTTCAACATGGGGGCCATGGAGAACAAGGGCCTCAACATCTTCAACACCAAGTACGTGCTGGCCAACCCGGATACGGGCACCGACCTGGACTTCGAGAACGTCGAAAGCGTGGTGGCCCATGAGTACTTCCACAACTGGACCGGCAACCGTGTCACCTGCCGCGACTGGTTCCAGCTGACCCTCAAGGAGGGGCTCACGGTCTTCCGCGATCAGCAGTTCACGGCCGACATGATGGCCCGGGCGTCTGATTCTCCCGCAGCGGCTGCGTCCGCCCGGGCGGTGACGCGCATCGCCAACGTGCGCGGGCTACGCAGTGGCCAGTTCCCCGAGGACGCCGGCCCCATGGCTCACCCGATCCGCCCGGACAGCTACCAGGAGATCAACAACTTCTACACCGCCACGGTGTATCAGAAGGGGGCCGAAGTCATCCGCATGCTGCTCACCCTGCTGGGCACCGAGGGCTTCCGCAATGGCATGGACCTGTACTTCTCCTACCATGACGGCCAGGCGGTGACCTGCGACGATTTCGTGGGGTGCATGGCCGAGGCCAATGGCGCAGATCTGGACCTCTTCATGGGCTGGTACAGCCAGGCCGGTACGCCGCGCCTGAAGGCCGAGGGGCAATACGACGCGGCTTCCCGCAGCTACACCCTGACCCTGTCCCAGCACACGCCGCCCACGGCGGGCCAGCCGGACAAGCAGGCGCTGCACATCCCCGTGGCCGTTGGCCTGATCGGCCCCGATGGCGCCGACCTGCCCCTGCAGCTCGAAGGCGAAGTCCGCGGCGTCGACACCACCCGGGTGCTCGAACTCAAGGAGGCCAGCCGGACCTGGCGCTTCACCGGCATCGATGCCGAGCCGGTGCCGTCCATTCTGCGTGGCTTTTCCGCTCCGGTGATTCTGGAGGTGGACGAGGATGACGCCCGCCTGGCTTTCCGCATGGCCCACGACAGCGACCCCTTCAATCGCTGGGATGCTGCCCAGCGCTACATGGAGCGGGTGGTGCTGGCCCTGGCTGCGGATGCTGCGGCAGGGCGCAGGCTGGAAGTGCCCCAGGCTTTCGGCCATGCCTTCCGGGCGCTGCTGGTGAATGACAGCTTGGATCCGGGCTTCGTCGCCGAAACCCTGGCACTGCCCTCCGAGACCTATCTGCTCGAGCGCATGCAGCCGGCCGACCCGGCCCCCCTGCGGGCGGCCCTGATCCACTTGAACCGCGAACTCGGCCAGGCCCTGCAGGCCGACTTCCTGACCCGTTACATGGACCTGGAGGTGGAGGGGGAGTACCGCTACCACCCGGCCGATGCGGGGCGTCGCTCCCTGCGCAACCTGTGCCTGCGCTACATGATGGCCTGGGGTGGGCCGACGGCCGTGCAGCTGGCCAGCCTGCAGTTCAGGACGGCAGGCAACATGACCGAGCGTTACGGCGCCCTGGCGGCCCTGGTGCAGAGCGATGCGCCCGAGCGCATCGAGGCCCTGGCTGCCTTCCATGAGCGTTACCGGGACGATGCCCTGGTGCTCGACAAGTGGTTCCAGCTGCAGGCCGGCGCCTGGCGCTGGTCGGCGTCGGCACCGGCAACTCTGGAGCAGGTGCGGGCGCTGATGGACAACCCGGCCTTCAGCCTCTCCAACCCGAACAAGGTGTATGCCTTGCTGGGCGGCTATTTCAAGGCCAATGCCGCCGAGTTCCACCGCGAGGATGGTGCCGGCTATGCCTTCTGGGCGGAGCAGGTGATCGCCCTAAACCGCAGCAATCCCCAGGTGGCATCGCGTATGGCGCGGGCGTTGGAGGGTTGGCGCAAGTTTACGCCGGAGATTCAGGCTCGGATCCGTGTGGCGCTGGAGAAGGTGGCTGCCGAGGAGGGGCTGTCGCCCGACGTGGCGGAGATCGTCGGCAAGGCTCTGGCTTGAACCTGATAAGGGACGTGGGTGGTTTCCGGAGAGTTTTCCCCGGAAACCACAGATGACGGCCCTGCGGCCTGGCGTGCCAGGGCAAAGGGCTTTTCTCTGTTTTATATAGGCGGGATGGGGCTCTTGCCCTTAAGGTTCTTCACGCCTGCCTTTATCGGCACCATGGATTGTCCTCCGGCATCTGCCAGATATTGGCGGGCTTGGGCTTGGCGATCGAGTCGAGCTTTGCTTTCAGTTGCGAGCCCACGCCGGGTAACCTGGCCGCGGAATCGCCTGCCCATGCTGCAAAACGGGACGAGAAACCAAGACCTCCAGGCGTGATCTCACCGACTCTCGTCCAGCAGCGGGGAATGGGGTTCATCGGATGGTTTTCGCTGTTGTGGTAAAGGGTTTCCTGATCTTCAATAACGATCAGGCGCCCGCCATGTGGAACGCTCGGTATCGTTTCATCCATCGATTTTGTCAGGTGCGTGAAACGCGCGATGAAAGCCGGGTCGTTGCGGCTAAAGGCGTCGATGGCGGCCATGTTGTAGGTGTTGGCAGTGCCGATGATTGCATCCAGCGGATGGGCCTTTGCAAAATCGATCACCCCCCGGCTGTTTGCAACGAATGTCCGGTAGCTCTGCTGTTCCAGCATGGCGAGGGGGAGGCATAGCAGGATGGTGCTAGCCAGAAGGATGGTACGTACGCGCGTCCCCGCTCGGGCTAAGGCGACAGCGCCGAGAATGGCCAGGGGCGCAAGGAAGAGTCCAAGGTAATTGGACTGTTTCATTGCCAAGCGGAAGGGCGAGAAGGATACGGGAAAGAGCGAGAGCACGGCCAGAAGGCCCAGCAGCCAGAACGTGACTTGGCCAAGGGGACTGACGCCGTTGCCTGATTTGCTCTTTAAACACCCGATCAGTATGCCTGCGAGGGCGAGCGGACCGATGAGCGCCGTATGCCGGATGTCCAGGAGCATGTAGTAGACGTAGTAAAGTGCCCCGTCCTGTCCGTCATTCTGGCCTATGAAGCTGCGGTTGATCTGGCCGAATACGGTCTTGAATGCATGCAGGGGGTCGCCAGCGATCACTTGCATCAGGATGAAGTGACTGAAGAGCATGGTGAGACCACCGGCCACAACCCATATCCAGCGCCGCTCAAGTTTTCGGGCCACCAGAGGCCACAACAGAAAAGTCAGCAGGGCCAAGCCCAGCAATTCCTTGACCCAGAATAGTGCGCCCATGGACAAGCCTGCGAGGAAGGCTAGCGTACGGCTCTTGCTATTCTCGGACTCGAAAAAAAGGATGAACGCCAGCGTCAGGAAGAAGTTTGCGACGGCATCGGCATGCAGTCGGGTGGCTGTGGCGACGTGAACGGGGGCGAGGAGTAGCAAGAAAGCCGCAAATAGGGCGACGGTAACGCCGAAGTTCTTGCGGCAGAACCACCATACAGCACCAATCTCGGCAACCGAACATAGCAGTGGCCACAGGTTGAGTTGGAATTCACCACGGCCGAACAGGGCGAGCATGAGACCCGCAGGGATGTTGAATCCGTAGCGAAGGGCCCCGTTGTAATTCGCAGAACTCCAGATCCCTTCCGATACATCAAGTGCTCGGCCGAAATAGACGACGTCGTCGGATCCAAGGGGGCCATTGAATACGGCAATGCGCCACAACGCTGCCAAAGCGATGAGGGACCACAGCACGGCCCAGTCGATGGGGCGGAACGGTGAGGTCACGTATTGATCGCGCTGCATTACAGAACCTTGTCGATGAAGTAGCGTGGGCGGCGTTTTGTTTCGAGATAGGCTTTTGCGACGTACTCTCCGAGTACGCCGATGGAGAGCAGTTGCACGCCGCCGAGGAAGTACATGGGGACGACGGTGGACGCCCAGCCGGGAACGACCTGTCCGGCGAGCAGCGCCCCGAAGATGACCCATGCGGCCATGATCAGGCTAAGGGCGCATGTGGCGAGTCCGAGGCCGGAGATGAAGCGCAGGGGGACGACGCTGAACGAGGTGATGCCATCGACGGCGAAGGCCAGCATTTTGCGCAGGGGGTATTTGGATTCACCGGCGAAACGCTCGCTGCGGGCGTAGTGCACCTTGGCGGTCTTGAGTCCGATTTGGGGGATGATTCCCCGGAGGAAGAGGTTGACCTCTTCAAAGCCGCGCAGATTTTCGACGGCCCTGCGGCTCATCAAGCGGTAATCGGCATGGTCAAAGACCACCTCGACGCCCATGGTGAGCATCAGTTTATAAAAGCCCTGAGCGGTGATGCGCTTGAAAGCGGTGTCTGTTTCCCGACTGTTGCGCACACCGAAGACGATGTCGCTGCCCTCGGCATAGGCCTGCAGCATGCCTTTGATGGCGCGTGGGTCGTCTTGCAGATCGGCATCCAGGGACACCAGCACGTCGCCCTCTGCAGTCATCAGGCCTGCCAGCAGGGCGCGTTGATGGCCGCAGTTGCGGGACAGCTTGAAGCCGCCGAAGCGGGGGTCCTGAGCGCTGAACTGCTCGATCTGGCGCCAGGTTGCATCCCGGCTGCCGTCATCGACGAAATACACGCGGCTGTCGGGCGTGATACGTCCTTCTGCGATCAATTCGTCCAGCAGGACAGTGAGCTGCCTGTGAGTTTCAGGCAGGACCGGCTCTTCGTTGTAACACGGGATGACGATTCCCAGGCGGGGCTGCATGGCGGAGATTCCTTACTGACGCGCGCTGGCAGGCCTGAAGACCAAATAGCGCTGACACACGAATGAAAGAAGGGTGATGGGTACGAGCGCCAGTGCGCCGCCCAGATAGGCGTTGATACCGAAGCGCATGAACAGGGCAATCAGACCGATGTTGACGAGGTAGAGGGAACCCCACAGCAGGATGAAGCGGGGCAGGCGATCAATGGAGGCATTGCCAAACACAAATCGCCCCTGGCTGAAGAAGGACACGCCGATGCCCAGAATGAGGGATCCGAGATTGGCCAGTGCGTAGTTGAGGCCCATGTACAGCAGCAGGGCATAGATACCATAGGAGATGCTGGTGTTGACCGCACCGATCAGCCCGAAGCGGATAAATTGCATCACAGCGGGCTGACGGAG